>NZ_CP031320.1:6623860-6923860 GCF_003355155.1 Streptomyces armeniacus
GCGGCACGGGTGCGGTGCGCGCGGGGCGCTTCGGCGGGTGCTTGCGCGGGTGCTCCCGAGCTCTCCGGGCAAAGGCTTTGCCGGGCTGTCCGGCGGCCTAGTAACGTAGGGGGCGATTGGTGACAGCCCACGGTGCTGTGCCATCATCTGGACGCACACTTCACGGCAGCACGAGTGTGCCTGGAGGCTTCGCCTAGTCTGGTCTATGGCGCCGCACTGCTAATGCGGTTTGGGGATAACCCCCCATCGAGGGTTCAAATCCCTCAGCCTCCGCTTGATCCCAAGGATCACCCGAAGCCCCGGCCGACCCGGCTGGGGCTTCCGCCGTTCCATGTCCGCTTCCGCGCCTGTTCGCGCTCGCGCGTGACCGCGCGGGATACTGCCGCGTGCGGCCCCGAGAAGGGCATCTGCGCAGGTCAGACAGCATATGGCTAATGGATTTCACCTGCGGCCAAGGGTCATGTAATGTTGTTCCCGCACCGCACGCAGGCGCTCGTAGCTTAACGGATAGAGCATCTGACTACGGATCAGAAGGTTGCAGGTTCGAATCCTGCCGAGCGCGCACAGGTGAGAGCCCCGCTCCGATTCTCGGAGCGGGGCTCTTTCGTGCCGTACAGCAGCGAAGTACAGCAACCGGCTCAGCCATCGGCAGCCGTACCGTCCATGGCGATCCCAGAGTGCCGGAGGATGTGCTGTGCCACCTTCGGGTGGACCCCGAGCGCGACCAGGAGCGAGCTGCACGCGTGCCGGGTGTTCCGCACCGGGATCACGCGGAGTCCGGCTCGGCGGGCCCGCAGCGCGAACATGCGGGACAGGTTGCCCGGCTCGATCGGCGTGCCGTACTTCGTCGTGAAGGCCAGCCCGTGCGTGTTCTGCCAGAGATCACCGGCCGCCCTCCGGCCACGGACTGAGCCTCGCGCGTGCGGAACGCCTTGAGGTAGCGGGTAACGGGGGGAATCGTCCGAATAGGCGAGGACTGCCCGTTTGATGACTGCGCTGGGACGCGGCCCCTGAGCACCACCTAGAGCGCGGGCGGCGCTATCGATGGCTGGGGTCGTGCCGGACATGGAGGTGCAAGTCAGACGTGGTGCTTCGGGTCCCGCCTGCACAGCAGACCCGTGCCCTCGCACCTTCCGCAATCTCCAATCAAGAGTCCCTCACCGGTTCCGTCGCAGGCGCGGCACCTTTCGGTGTCGGCGCCGCAATCCCGACATGGTGCTGACATCTCAACTTCCTTCCGTCGAAGGATTGTTCGCAACTTTCCAACCTACCGACGTCGGCTCCCGAGTCGCTACGCGAGGAAGGCACCTGCTGGGCTTCATGGCACGGGGATTCCCAAGCTCATGCCACATGACTACTTTTGCCTCGACAAGAGGGGGTGATGGTCGTGCCAGAGAAGGTCCCGACCGCCACGGGGAAGTTCGGCTATACCCCACTCCGCACGCATCACTCCCTGTTCCTTTGAACAGGCATAGGCCAAAAGGACGAGCCCCTGCACCCCAGGCTGTGTCAGGAGCTCCGGAAGAGTCTTGGACTCTTGCGGCCCCTCCAGTCCCAGGTCGAGCTCCTGTTGCATTGGTTCAGGTCCAAGCTGCCGGATCAGCTCTGCACGAAGCCCAAAAGCGTTGCGCAGACGGGCGGTCGTCACAGGTACATCTCGCTTGGCGTAGCGCAAGGGATAGAGCACACGTCCCTTCACCAACATGACGGTACGACCACGCAGGCTCAGCGGCTCTCCATACGGATCGAGGCCCCGCGCTAGCTCTTCGTACTGTGCGGCGTACAGGCCATGCCCGTATGCCTCAAGCGTCTGGGTGTGGACCCCCTCATGACCATCACGTGCGCGGTCGTGAGCACGCAGGAGGCAGGCCGGAATGATGTCTGTCAGCTCTCGCGCAAGTTCGCCGAAGATGTCGTTCGCCCATTGACTCACTGAGCCCATGCGCCCTCCCTCTCCACCGCTGAGCCGGCCAGGCCATGACTGAAACCATGCGATGGGGCCGATGTGCTGGGGAAGAGCGCATCGAGGGCGCGGAAGGGCACGTTGGAGGAGGCACGCGGGCAGCACGCGGTCCATAGGGGCCGCTGTACAGCAACACGAGCAGCAGTCCCGACGACCGCCCACGGAAGTCTCGTGTCTGTGGACTACAGTTTCTCCGTGGACATTTGCTCGCCTTCCTCAGCCAACCAGCCGTCACAATAGGCCGCTTGCTCGCCCGCGTCTGAGTACAGGTTGCCGCAGTGCATGCCATCGGAGGGGCAGATACCACCTTGTGGGCCCCCGAAGGCGGCACGTATCTGCTCCCGTGTACGGGTATCATCGGGGTGGCACTGGCAGCGCCGCGGGCATGGCGCCGAGGAATCGATTCCCCATCTACACACCTACGTCGGTGCAAGCCCTCGCTAGCGTCTCCAGGTACTCGCCCGATCTGCCAAGCAGGTCTCAGCAACTGCCCCACTCGTCGTTCGGAACGGGAGGGTCGGTCCGCGTGCCACAGCCGTGCCAGAACGAGCGGGGACTCAGAGGGAGTCCAGGAACCTGACAGTCGCTCAACCGGGTACCGCTCTCGCAAGTCAGCCAGTACCCACCGAATGCGTGCCAGCCAAGACGGTAAGTCATGGTCAACAACGCGTGCCAGACAGACAGCTCACTGTTCCCCTGGGGCACCGTGGGCGCTGGTCAGGTAGTCGCTCCGCTCTCCTGTTTCCTGTCGCCGGAACCGCCGTCGTCCGGGCTCTCGGAGCTACCGCAGGCCGTGAGCGTGAGGGCGGTGACGAGCCCCGTGGCGGTCACGGCAAAGGGTGCTCGTGTCATCAGCCCGAGCACGACGATTTCCGCCTGCATAGCGAGGGGCCCTTCGCATGTGCCCTGGACGGCCGGGGGCCCTGCGCAGCGGAGACTGGGCGGAGAGGGGTGAGGACTAGCGTCGCGGCATGTTCGAGGCTGCGGCTGCGTCGCTGGTGCGGGCTGTCCGTCCCGTGGTCGTCCGGTGGCGTGCGCGGGGCGTGCTGGTGCACGACGCCGTGTTCACCGCGGTGCTCGCCCCGGTGGTGTTCGCGCCGGGTACGGCCCATATCGGCGCCGAGTTCGGTGATCTGCCGCAGCGGCCGCTCGACGCCGTGGGAGTGCTCGTCATGGTGGCCCTGTGGGTG
Organism: Streptomyces armeniacus; assembly: GCF_003355155.1. Lineage (NCBI taxonomy): Bacteria > Bacillati > Actinomycetota > Actinomycetes > Kitasatosporales > Streptomycetaceae > Streptomyces > Streptomyces armeniacus. Next base: position 6,627,014 of record NZ_CP031320.1, read on the forward strand.
CCGCTGGCCGTGCGGCGCCGGTGGCCCGGGGTCTGCCTGGCCGTCGTGGGGAGCGCGTACGCCGCGCATGAACTGCTCGGCTGTCCGGAGACGTTCGCGACCGTGGGGCTGTACGTCGCCCTGTACAGCGCGGGTTCTCGGATCGCGGGTCGTCCGCTCGTGGTGGCGGCCGCTTCCGCGACGGGTGCGTACGTCCTGTTCGCCGTCGGGCTGCACGCCAAGGGCTCGCCTCAGCGGCTGTCGGACTTCGTCACGATCTACGTGGTGCTCGCCCTGTGCTGGGGTGCGGGCGCGTGGGTGCGGGTGCGGCAGGCCAGGGAGGCCGTACGGCGTCGGCTCGGCGCGGCGGCGGCGAGGGAACAGGAACGCGCCCGGATCGCGCGGGAGTTGCACGACGTGGTGACGCACCACGTCACCGCGATGGTGGTGCAGGCCGACGCGGCGCATGTCGTGCTGGCCGAGGCGCCCGATCGCGCGGCCGAGGGCCTCACCACGATCGGCGATTCCGGCCGCCGCGCCCTGGACGATCTGCAGCATCTGCTGGGTGTGTTGGACGCGTCCGGCGACGGCTCCGGAGACGCGTCGGTCCCGGCTCGTCTGACCGATCTGGTCGAGGAGACGCGCGCGGCCGGCCAGCCCGTGGAGCTGACCGAGCTGACCGAGCTGACCGAGCGGGGCGAACGGCGTCCGGCCTCCGGAGGCGTTGAACTCGCCGCGTACCGGGTGGTGCAGGAGTCGCTGACCAACGCGCTCAAGTACGCGCCCGGTCGGAAGACCGCCGTGCGGGTCCGTTACGGCCTCGAGGAGACCGACATCGAGGTGACCACCGACGGGCCGGACGCCGCGGTGGCGGACGGGCCGGAAGGGCAGCCAGGCGGGCCCGGCGGGCCGGCAGGGCCGCGCGGCGGGGGACGCGGCCTGGACGGGCTACGGGAACGGGTGAGCGTGCTGGGCGGCGAGCTGCTCGCGGGCGCCCGGCCGGACGGCGGCTTCGTCGTCCACGCCCGCGTGCCCTCCGGGAGCGACTGACCGGCGCCAACGGCCTTGTAGTCGTACGCAGTTGTGCCGGCTCGCTCGGACCACGAGCCGGGGCCGGGAACCAGCGCCATTTTTTCCGCGTCCTTGACGAAAAGGTTGACCACCTCAGTCCGGGCGCGACCGAGCAGTGCTCGCTGCGCCGGGCAGGCCACTCCCGGTGGCTCTCCGACCGCACATCACGAACGTGAACGGTGAAACAGGGCGCGAAAGAAGGGAAATCTCTCATGGGGGACAGCGTCGGCAGGCACTCGACCGAAAGCGCCGAAAGCGCCGAAAGCACTGATGGCACTGAAAGCGCTGAAGGCACAGGAACCGCCAGGCAGGGCGCGTTGTCCCGTCGGCGGATGCTCGGTGTGTCCGGGGCCGCCGGGCTGGCCGTACTGGGTGCCGCGGGGTGTCAGAGCGACGACTCCGGATCGGGTGGGAAGGACGCCGGAGGGAACAAGCCGGGGGAGGTGGGCAGTCAGTCCGGGCGCGGGGAATCCGGGAAGCGCGAGGAAGGCCCCCGCCTTGCGGACGCCGTCCTCGGCGCGAACTTCAACGGCGACCCGTCCAAGGTGACCTTCGCCGAACTCGAGGACGTCTCGGCGACCTGGCTGCGCGGTTTCTTCCCCATGGACGACGCGGACAAGGACTCCATACCCGGGAAGCCGCAGATCAAAATGCTCCTCGACGCCAAGGAGCGCGGACTCGGCACGTCGCTGTCGCTGAAGTTCCAGTACAAGGGGGAAGCCATTCCGACGCCGGGCAGCGAAGCCTGGAAAACGGCGTTCGCCCGCCTCGACAAGGTGCTGCCGGCCGTCATGAACAAAATCGACATCCTGGTGATCGGCAACGAACCGTTCCTCGAGACCCGCGAGGAAGACCGCGACCGCCGCCTCAACAAGTTCTACGAGAAGCTCGCCCGGCACGTCGTCGCGTACCGCGACAAGCACTCCGCGACCGGGACCAGGCTCTACATGGGGGCGCTCAACCACATCGACTGGGAGGACGGGAAGACGGCCGCCACACAGCGCTGGATGGACTTCGTGAAGAAGACCAAGGGCATCGACGGAGTGGACATCCACCCGCACGTGTCGTCGCTGGCCGGCGCCCAGGAGTACATCGACTACGTACTCCCCCGCATGCGTCCTGAACAGAAGTTCCTGGCCACCGAGTTCTCGCTCGTCCTGTACTGGCAGGAGCACATGGCGGACCCGGTGGCCGCCGGTTTCGCGGAGAAGTACCCGGAGACCAAGGGCATGCAGGTGTGGGAGGTGCTCCGCGAGGCCACACAGGAGCGCTTCACGCAGGAGCAGTGGAGCGACTTCTTCGCCATGACTCCCTGGCTCCGCAAGCAGCGGAACTATCTGCGGGAGCAGGTCGAGATGTTCCGCAAGACCGAGCGGCTCGCACTGGCGGGTTACGGCGTGAGCCAGGACGAGGCGATGACGGTGGAGATGACCGCCGAGAAGAAGCCCTGGATGCTCAACAGCCTGTTCTGTCCGTACACCGTGCGGGACGGAAAGGACGGTCTGCCCGGGCGGAACACCACATGGATCGGGCAGTTCCGTGAGCTTCAGAAGAAGTCCTGAGGGACGGGGGCGGATCGGATGCCCGCGTGGTTAACGGAGCGCAGTAGGGCGGACGGCCGTCCTGGCTACGGGAGACGGATTCACCGGCGGGCCCCGAATTCGGTCGGAGGTGCGGTGTGAGTGAGCCGATACGTGTGCTGATCTGTGAGGACCAGCAGCTCGTGCGGGCCGGTTACGTCACCATTCTCGGCTCGGAGCCCGACGTCGAAGTGGTCGGCGAGGCCGAGGACGGAGGCGAGGCGGTCGAGAAGGCCGGGCGGCTGCGCCCCGACGTCGTGGTGATGGACATACGGATGCCCGGCATGGACGGCATCGATGCGACCAGGCTGCTCGCCGGGCCCGACGTCGCCGACCCGGTCAAGGTGCTCGTGGTGACGACGTTCAACGTCGACGAGTACGTGTACGCGGCCCTGCGCGCCGGGGCCAGCGGGTTCCTGCTCAAGAACGCGCGGCCGGCGGAGCTGGTCGACGCCGTGCGTACGGTCGCCACCGGCGACTCGCTGCTCGCACCGGCGGTGACCCGCAGCCTGATCGGCCGCTTCGGCGAGCGCATACGCCCCGGCGGCCCCGTGCCGCCGGACGAGCGGGAGCACGCCGCACTGACGCTGCGCGAGACCGAGGTGCTGCGGCTGATCGCTACGGGGATGTCCAACGCGGAGATCGCGGAGCAGTTGGTGATCAGCCATGAGACGGTGAAGACGTACGTCTCCCGCATTCTGTCGAAGCTGGAGCTGCGCGACCGCGTGCAGGCGGTCGTCTTCGCCTACCGGACCGGTGTCATGGAGATGCGCGGCTGAGGCCGCAACCGGTCACCGCGGCGGGCCGGTTGGCGTCGTGCGAAACAGCGACGAAAGCCCCCCTGCCGGTACACAGGCACCATGCGTGTGCTGATCGTGGATGACACAGCGGGCGACGGGGATCACGGGGGCCGCGGCGACGGGAGCGGTCCTGTACGGCGCGGGGAGTCGGCCGCCGAGCGGCTGGCCGGTGAGCTGCGGCGCGCCGGGTACGCCGTGGCGGTCGTCGGTGACGACGGCGCCGTGCCGCGCCCGTCCCGGCCGCCGCACCCAACGCACCCGCCCCGCCCGTCCGTTCTGGAGTACGCCGGACTCGTACTGGACGCGCCGCGCCGCCGTGCCAGCCGCGAGGGGCGGCCGGTGCTGCTGTCCGCCCGGGAGTTCGGCGTGCTCGAGGTGCTGATGCGGGCCGACGGTGCGGTGGTCAGCGGCGAGGAGCTGGTGGCCCGTGTGTGGAACGGGGAAGTGGGCGCCCGGAGCAACGCCGTACGGATCACCGTCAGCAGACTGCGGGCCAAGCTCGGGAAGCCGGTGGTGGTGGAGACGGTGCCGCGGGTCGGGTACCGCCTGCGGCGGCTGCCCCTCTCTCAGGCGGCGGCGCCCCGTGAGGCGCCTCACGCGGCGCCCCGCCCGGCGCCTCACGGGACGGCCAACCGGCGGCCCGCGCCGTCGCCGTAGAGCCGCGCGTACGTGCCGCCCCGCGCCAGCAGTTCCGCGTGGCGGCCCGACTCCACCAGGCGGCCCCCGTCGAGTACGAGGATGCGGTCCGCGTCCGGGGCCACGTGCAGATCGTGCGTGATGAGCAGCGTCGTACGCCCGTGCATCAGGTGCCGCAGCGGCGCGATCACCTGGCGGGCGGCGACGGCGTCGAGGCCTGCCGTCGGCTCGTCCAGGACCAGTACGGGGGAGTCGCGCAGCAGGGCACGGGCGATGGCGATGCGCTGGAGCTGGCCGCCGGACAACTGGGCGGTGCCCGGGGCGATATGGGTGGCGTAGCCGTCGGGGAGCGCGGCGATGAAGTCGTGGGCGGCGGCGTCGCGGGCGGCCCGGCGGATCTCGTCGTCGGTCGCGGTCCCGCCCGGCCGTCCGCAGGCGATGTTCTCGCGGATGGTGCCGTGCAGGACGAGCGTCTCCTGGGGGAGGAGCGTGACGCGCTCGCGCAGGAACTCCAGCGGGAGGGCGTCCAGCCGTATCCCGTCGAGCCGGATGTCGCCGGCGGCCGGGTCGTAGAAGCGGGGCAGGAGCTTGGAGACGGTCGACTTGCCGGCGCCGCTGGGCCCGGTGAGCAGGATCAGCTCCCCGGGGCGCGCGGTGAAGGAGACGTCGCGGAGGGCGTACGGGGCGCGGTCGGGGCTGGGGCCGGGGCCGGGCGCGCGGTCGAGACCGGGGGCGCGCACCGCTTCGTCCGAGCTCCCGTCGGGGCCGGGGTAGCGGAACGAGACCCGGTCGAACTCCACCACGCCGCGTATCCCGTGGGGCGGGCGCCCGGCGCCCGGCGGGTCGGTGACGGCGGGCTTCGCGGCGAGGATCTCCAGCAGCCGCTCGGCTCCCGCGGTGGCGGCGGTGACGACGAGCCCGAGCTGGCCCAACTGCCGTATCGGCGGGAAGAGATAGCCGAGGAACGCGGCGAAGGACAGCAGCTGCCCGAGCGTCATCCGGCCAGCGGAGATCTCCCACGCGCCGAGCCCGATGATGGCCAGAACGCACACGGTCTCCATGACCTCGACCAGCTGCTCGTACATCTCGCTCAGCCGGTTCCCGCGTACGGACGCGCGCATCCAGGCGCCGGCCTCGGTGCTCAGCCGCTGCTCCTCGTCGCGCTGCCGGTTGTACGCCTGGGTCAGCACTATGTTGCCCAGCGACTCCTCGACGACGGAGGTGATCGCCCCGTCGGCGACGCGCTCCTGCCGGGCCGCGGTCTTGATACGGGTGGCGAACTGCCGGGCGGCCAGCCAGAACAGCGGCGCAAGCACGAACGTGGCGAGGGCCAGGTCCCAGCGCAGGAAGAGCGCGGCGCCGAAGAAGAAGACCGTGCTGAACAGCGCCGACACGGTCTGGACGACCCCGGAGACGACCATCTGCTCGATGGCCTCGACGTCGCCGGTGAGGCGTTCCACGAGGTCGCCCTGGCGGTGGCGCTGGAAGAAGTGCGGCGGCAGCGCCTGTACGTGGCCGAAGACGCGGGCCCGCAGCCGCATCACGAACCGTTCGGCGACCCATACCGCGGCGGAGTTCCCGGCGTAGCCGACGAGGGCGCCGAAGACCGCCATTCCCAGCCACTGCGCGGCCGGTCCCCAGAACGCGCTGACCGACCCCTTCTGCAGGGCGTTGTCGGCCAGTTGGCCGAAGAGGAGGACGGCGCCGGTCTCCGCGAGGGCGGCGACCACGACGCACAGGCAGATCAGCACCAGCCAGAGCCGGTCGCCCTCGGTCATCGGCCAGAAAGCACGGAACGCGTGGCGTGCGGACGCGCTGGCCGAGGAGCCGTCCTTCTTTTCCCCGCCCGCGAATTCCGGTGCGGGATTGGGCGGCACGGGAAATTTCGGTACGGGTGTGAAAGCCCGCAGCCGTACCGTCGGCTCGTCCTCGTACGGAGACACCGCGCCACTCCTCTTCCGTGCCGTCCCTGAATCCCGTGCCCGCGCGCGCCCGGAGGCGGGCCCCCCACTGGGCCCGCCTCCGGTAGGTGTGGATGTCAGCAGCCGCCGATGGGGCGGGCCGGCTTCCAGCAGCCGGGCTGCGCCGGGCGGGCGGGCTCCGCCGGCCGGGCGTGGCCGCCCTTGCCCGGCTTGCCGATGGCGATGCCCCTGCGCGTCTTGGTGATGGCGATGGTCTTACGGGCGCTCATGGTGTTCTCCCTCTCTCGGTGTTGCTCGCGTTCTTCGGTTTTCCGGAATTCCCGGGCGTGGCCCGGGAGATGAATGCGTAACGCATTCCCGTACGCCTCCGTGCTGTGCTTTCGATGGCGACACAGAAGACGTTAGGCGAGCGGCACGTGCCGCCGATACCTTTTCCGATGAGGTCTCGCTTAATTGAGAATGAGAGCGTTTCTCATCTGTAACGGGGAGTTTTATCCGGCACTTATGCGGAGGCGCCTAGTCCGGTTCATCGCGTACGCGCGCTCGCGGGGGGTCTGACGGAAGGGCACCATACGGGGTACCCCGGGCAGTTCGTCCGCTGATCGAACCGCTAGCCTCCGCATGCATGACCGATCCTCAACCCCCCAACCGACCTGCCGGGGGTGAGCTCGCGAGACCACCGGCCCGCCGCGTCGTCCTGCGGCTCGCCGCGGGTGCCACCGCGGCCCTGCTCGTCACCGACCTCGCCACGCGCGGCTACAACCGCTACGACGCGATCCCGACCATCCGCCGCTTCGTGAACGTCGACGTCGAGGCCAACCTGCCGACGTGGTGGAACAGCACACTCCTGCTGGCCGTCGCGGGCACGGCACTGACCGCCGCGCTGCTCAGCGGGCGCGGCGCGCGCCCCGGCCGGCTGTCGTGGCTGGCCCTCGCCGCCGCGACGGCGCTGCTCAGCATGGACGAGTCGGCCTCGCTGCACGAACGCCTCGGCGAGGTCGGCAAGTCGTGGAAGGAGTGGGCCGGGGTCTCGCTCCCCACGCACGCCTGGGTCCTGCCCGGCGCGGTCCTCGCGGTGGCGGGCACCGTGTGCGCCGTGCTGTGGGCCCGTAAGCTCCCGCGCGACCTGCGGTTCGGGCTGCTGGCCGCGCTGGCGGTGTATCTGGGCGGTGCACTGCTGACCGAGGCGTTCAACGGCTGGGCGCACTCGAACGACTACAGCACCGCGCTCATGCTCGGCACGATCGTGGAGGAGGGCCTGGAGATGAGCGCCTGCCTCGTCGCCCTCGCCACCCTCGGCCGGTACGTGGTGCTGGAACGCGACCCGGAGTCCGGCCGCGCGGTGGTCCGGCTCGCGAACGCGTAGCCGCCTCGGGCCCGGGGCGGACCCGAGGCGGTCGGCAGCCTGGCCCGCCGGTACAGGGGGTCAGGCCGGCGGACCGTACGGCGGCCGGGGTGCTGTACGGGCTTTCCGTACGCGGGGGTCACACGCGGGCGTCGAGGCGGTGCAGCAGTGAGCCGTCCGGGCCGAACACGTCCAGCACGTAGTCCTCTTCCGGCGGGTCACCCTGCTCGTGCAGGAAGCCGGTGATCGAGTCCTTGAGAGCGTCGAACACCTCGGCGTCCTCGTTCTTGTCGCGCGTCCACACCGTCAGCTGCTCGGCGCCGCCGGGCCCGGAGCCGCGCAGGATCGCGTACACGTCCTTCGCCCCGCCCGACTCCCGGTAGCGGTCCGCGAGCCGGACCGCCTTGTCGGGCGCGGTGGTCGAGGTGGCGGTCGGGCCGGGGGTTTCGGAATCGGAGGCGGAGGGGCGGTCCGGGGCGGGGTCGCTGTCCGAAGTGCAGCCGGACAGCAGGGCGGCGGCCACGGCGCAGGCGCAGGCCAGCGCCGTCGTGTGGGGGGTACGGATCATCGCGCCATTCTGTCGGCCGTCGCGGCGCGGCGTGAAGCCGCCCCGGCGAACTCCGTTCGCGACAGAGGCCGGTTCAGGGGCCGCCGTGTGCTGCCGCGGGCGGGAAGCGTACGCGGATGGTGAGGCCGCCTTCCGGGTTTGCCGTGGCGTGCGTGGTCGCGTTGTGGGCGCGGGCTATCGACGCGACGATCGAGAGGCCCAGACCCGCGCCGCCGTCCGACGGGTCGCGGCGGTGGCCGCGTTCCTCGGCGCGGCGGAACGGCTCGAACAGCAGCGGCACGTCCCCGAACGGCACCACCGGGCCCGTGTTGGCGACCTCCAGGCCGTACGTGTCGACGCGTACGCGGACGGTGCCGCCGGGGTGGTTGTAGCGGAGGCCGTTGGAGGCGAGGTTGTGGACGGTGTGCTGGAGGAGGACCGGGTCGCCCTCCACGTACAGCGGCTCCGCCGCGTCCACGTGCAGCGTGAGCGAGCGCCGTGCCGCTTCGTCGCGCAGGTCGTCCGCGCAGCGGTCGGCGATGTCGTGCAGGGCGACCTTCTCGCGGCGCTGCAACTGCCGGTCGGAGACGGCGAGCAGCAGGAGGGCCTCGATGAGGCGCTCGCTGCCGTCGGCGTTCTCGATCAGTTTGCGCCGCATACGGGCGACCTTCTCCGGCGGCGGATCGTCCGCGAGGCCGATCTCGGCGGCGGCGCGCTGGACGGCGAGCGAGGTGCGGAGTTCGTGTGCGGCGTTGGCCGCGAAGCGCTGGCGGGCCGCGACGAGGTGCTCGATGCGGTCGAGCATCTGGTCGAAGGTGTCGGCGAGTTCCTTGAGTTCGCCGCCGCGTGACTTGAGGGCGAGCCGTTCGTGCAGGTTGGCGCCCGACAGCTGCCGGGCCCTGGCCGTGATGACGCCGACGGGGCGCAGGACGCGGCCCGCCATCCACCAGGCCAGCGCGGCGGAGACGAGCGCGAAGACGGCGAGGGAGACGCCGGAGACGGCCAGCAGCCGGTTCAGCGCGGCCTCGCCGGCGACGTCGCTCACCTTGGCCACCGCCATCTCGGCCGTGTCCGACGGGTTGGTGGGCAGCGGCTGTGCGGGGGCGACGTCCGTACTGCCCTCCGTACGGTCTCCAGTCCGGCCCCAGTCCGGGTTGTACGCCGTGCCCGGCACGGCGCGGACCGCGTTCCCGATGCGCGCGTCGAGGCTCTGCCGCAGGAGGACGTAGACGAGACCCGTGAGCAGGGTGCCGGCGAGGACGAGCAGGCCGGTGTAGAGGGCGGTGAGGCGGGCGCGTTCGCTGTTCACCGGGGGGCTCCGTCCGTACGGGGTGCCGCGTCCGTACGGATTTCCGCGTCCGTACGAGGTTCGCTGCCCGTACGGGGCTCGGTGCCCGTACGCGGCCCCGGGCCCGCCACGAGCCGGTACCCCGAGCCCGGCACCGTCTCGATGACCGGCGGGTCGCCGAGCTTCGCGCGGAGCTTGGAGAGCGTGACGCGTACGGCGTTCGTGCGGTAGCTGGTGTCCTCCTCCCACACCTGCTCGATCAGATCCTCACCGCTGACCACCGCGCCCTCCGCCCGCAGCAGCGACTCCAGCACGGCGAACTCCTTGCGCGACAGCGCGAGATAGCGGCCGTCCCGGCTGACCTGGCGCCGTGCGGTGTCCAGCACCAGCCCGGCCCGCTCCAGTACGGGCGGCAGCGCCGGCTGCGCGCGCCGCCCGAGGGCGAGGACGCGGGCCAGCAGCTCGTCGTACGCGAACGGCTTGCTGAGGTAGTCGTCGGCGCCCAGGCCCAGGCCGGCCACCCGGTCCCGTACGTCGCCGGCCGCGGTCAGCATCAGGATGCGGGTGAGCAGCCGCTGCCGTACGACCCGGCGGCACACCTCGTCGCCGTGCACCAGCGGCAGGTCGCGGTCGAGGACGAGGACGTCGTACGCGCCGAACTGGAGCTTGCGCAGGGCGGCCTGGCCGTCGTACGCCACGTCCACGGCGACGGCGTCGCGCCGCAGCCCCTCGGCGATCATCTCGGCCAGGAACTCCTCGTCCTCCACCAGCAGTACGCGCATGGGCACCTGTGTACCGGAGCGGGGGGTTTCGTCGGCGTAAACGGATTTGCTGAGAGAAACGAAAGGCGGCTCTGCGGGACGGTCACGGCGTTCGCGTTCACCGCACCCCACCGTCACAGGACGAGTGACAGGACGAGGAGACCGCCGTGCAGAAGTCAACAGCGGAGACGGCCTTGAAGCATGCCGAGCATGCCGAGCGTGCCGAGCCGGAGAGCCCGCGCCGGGGCCCGGTCACGGGGCACCGCCCGGGTACGAGGCGCCGCGCCGCCGCCGTCGCGGCCTGTGTGGTCGTGCTGGTCCTGGCCGGTACGGCGTGTTCCGACGGCGACGGGTCCGACGGCAAGGACGACGCCGCGGCCTCGGACACCGGCAAGACCGACGAGGACAAGGCAGTGGCCTATCGCAAGTGCCTCCGCGACAACGGCATGGACATCTCCGAGCCCAAGCCGGGCAAGAAGAAGGAGGCCGTCACCGTCGACGGCGGCAACAAGGCGACGATGGAGAAGGCGTTCAAGGCGTGCAAGGACAAGGCGCCGAACGGCGGCCCCGGCGGCGAGCCGTCGCAGGCCGACAAGGACAAGGCGATCAAGTTCGCCAAGTGCATGCGTGAGAACGGCTGGAACATGCCCGACCCCAAGTTCGAGGAGGGCGCGGCCCGCGCCATGCCGGCGCCGAAGACGGCGGCCGAGAAGAAGAAGTTCGAGAAGGCCAACAAGGCGTGCGGGGGCGAATTCCGGTGAAGCGCGGCACCGTACTGGCCGCCGTGCTGACGGTGCTGGCCGTGGCGGGCGGCACCACCGCGTTCGCCACCCTCAACTCCTCCGACGGCGGCGGCACCACCCGCGACAGCGGCCTGCCCCCGGACACCGCCGCCGTCGAACGGGGTGACCTGAGCGAGAGCGTGCAGGCGGACGGCACCATCGGCCACGCGGGCGAGCGGAAGATCAACGCCGCCGCCGCGGGCACCCTGACCTGGGCGCCCAAGGCCGGTTCGGTGATCAAGCGGAACGGTGAGCTGTACGCCGTCAACGGCCGCTCCGTACGGCTGATGTACGGCTCCCAGCCCATGTACCGGACGCTGAAGGACGGCGTCGAGGGCGACGACGTACGGCAGTTCGAGAAGAACCTCGCCGCCCTCGGCTACACCGGCTTCACCGTCGACGACGAGTACACGGACCTCACCGCCGACGCCGTCGAGCGCTGGCAGGAGGCCAACGGCGACAAGGAGACCGGCACCGTCGGCCCGGAGCACGTCGCGTTCGCGCCGGACGCCGTACGCGTCGAGAGCGCGGCCCGCTCCGTCGGCGACCAGGCGGCGCCCGGCCAGCCCGTGCTGACCACGACCGGCTCCGAACGCGTCGTCACCATGAAGCTCGACGTCAGCGAGAGCGGCTCCGCGAAGAAGGGCGACAAGGTCACCGTCACGCTGCCGGACGGCAGTTCGGCGGCCGGCGAGATCCGTACGGTCGGCACTTCCGCCAAGCCGGACGGCGAGAACCCCGAGGACGACTCGCCCAAGATCAGCGTCACCGTCTCGCTGGACGAACCGGAGAAGGCGGACGCGCTCGACAAGGCGCCCGTGACGGTGGAGTTGCGCGGCGAGACCCGCAAGGACGTGCTGACCGTGCCCGTCGAGGCGCTGCTGGCATTGCCCGGCGGCGGCTTCGGCGTACAGGTCGTGGAGCACGGCAAGGCTCGCGACGTACGGGTCGAACCGGGCCTCTTCGCCCAGGGCCGCGTCGAGGTCGGCGGCGGCGGGCTGAGCGAGGGCACGAAGGTCGGGGTGCCGGAACTATGACGCGGGTCGTCGGCCTCACGGGGGTCACGAAGGAGTACGCGGGCGGCGTCACGGCGCTGCGCGACGTCGATCTCGGTATCGAGGAGGGCGAGTTGGTGGGCATCGTCGGGCCGTCGGGCTCGGGGAAGTCCACGCTGCTGCACATCGTCGGCACGCTCGACCGGCCCACGTCCGGGTCGGTCGAGATCGCCGGGTTCGATGTGGCGGCGCTGTCCGACCGCGAACTGTCCGCGCTGCGGGCCCGGCACGTGGGCTTCGTCTTCCAGGCGTTCCACCTGGTGCCGGGCGTCAGCGCGCAGGACAACGTGGCGGAGGGGCTGCTGTACTCCGACCTGCCACGGGCCGTACGGCGCCGGCGCGCCGCCGAGGCGCTCGAACGCGTCGGCCTCGCCGACCGCGCACGGCACCGGCCGCACGAACTGTCCGGCGGGCAGAAGCAGCGCGTCGCCATCGCACGGGCCGTCGTCGGCGAACCCGAACTGCTGCTCGCGGACGAGCCGACCGGCGCGCTCGACTCCGCGTCCGGCGAGTCCGTCATGGCGATCCTGCACGACCTGAGCGAGTCGGGCGCGACGATCGCGGTCATCACGCACGACGCGGAGGTCGCGGACCAGCTGCCGCGGCGCGTACGGCTGCGGGACGGCGCGGTGGTCGGGGACGTGACGGGGCCCGTGACGGGGCCCGTACGGGGTGGGGTACGGGCGGTTGCGCCTGTGCCGGACGACGCGTGGGCGGGCGCGTGATGGGGCGCCGCAACGAGGGTCCCCGTATCGCGGGGCGCCGCGTGTTCGCGGGCCGCAAGTCCTCCCGTTCGCCCGGCCGCAGGCTCTCCCCCGCCCGGCTCAGCCCGCGCGACGTCCTGCACGTCGGCTCCGGCGGTCTGCGCAGCCGCCCGTTGCGCGTCGTCCTCTCCGCGCTGGGCATCGCCATCGGCATCGCCACCATGATCTCGGTGGTGGGCGTGTCCGCCTCCAGCCAGGAGCAGCTGATGCGGCGGCTCGACCGGCTCGGCACCAACATGCTGGTGGTGTCGCCGGGCGAGTCGATGTTCTCCGGCGAGGACGTCAAGCTGTCCCGTAACGCCGTCGGCATGGTCAGCCGTGTCGACGGGGTCGAACAGGCGGGCGCGACCGGCTCGGTCGACGCGACCGTACGCCGCAACGAGAAGATCCCGGAGGACGAGAGCGGCGGCATCGCCGTACAGGCCGCGACGCAGGGGCTGCTGAAGGTCGTACGCGGAAAGACGGCCAGCGGCACCTGGCTCAACGAGGCCAACGGCCGCTACCCGTCCGTCGTCCTCGGCCACGTCTCCGCGCAGCGGCTCGGGATCGGCAAGGCGGGGCAGCAGGTGTGGCTCGGCGACCGGTACTTCACCGTCGTCGGCATCCTCGACCCGCTGCCGCTGGCCCCGGAGCTCGAACGGTCCGCCCTCGTCGGCTGGTCCGCCGCCGAACGGCTCCTCTCCTTCGACGGCCACCCCACCTCGGTGTACGAGCGCTCCACGGACGACTCCGTAAGCGACGTACGCGACCTCCTCGCGGCCACGGTCGACCCGGAGAACCCGCAGAACATCAAGGTCACCGACCCCTCCGCGAAGCTTCAGGCACGGGCGGCGACGGAGGGCGCGTTCAGCAGCCTGCTGCTCGGACTCGGCGGCATCGCGCTCCTGGTGGGCGGCGTCGGCGTCGCCAACACCATGATCATCTCGGTGCTGGAGAGACGCTACGAGATCGGGCTGCGGCGCTCGCTGGGCGCGGCACGGGGGCAGATCCGCATCCAGTTCGTGACGGAGTCACTGCTGCTCTCCGGCCTCGGCGGCGTGGCCGGCGTCGCCCTCGGGGCGGCGGCGACGGGGGTGTTCGCACACCTCGACGGGCTGCCGTGGGTCGTACCGCTGTGGGCGGTCGGCGGCGGCTTCGGAGCCACGCTGGTCATCGGCACCCTGGCGGGCCTCTACCCCGCGGTCCGCGCGGCCCGCCTCTCCCCGACGCTGGCCCTGCACGCGGCGTGACGGGCCCCCCGGGGGCTTCCCGGGGCGCCCCTCGGGGGCGCCTCCTGGGGGCGCCCTCCCGAGGGCGGCAGACCGGCGCGGTGTGTGCCCGAGGAGGGGTGGGCACACACACCGCGCCGCGGGGCTACGCCGTACGGCGCCGTGTGGCGCACCCAATCAGCCGGGGACGTCAGTCGGTCCGCCGGCTTGAGGCGCGGGCCAGCGCCGCTCGGTCTCGTACTTCGGCTTCGCGGCGCCGGTCGCCTGTCTCTCGAAAGATGGCAGCAGCGGTGGAAAGAGCCTCAACAGCCTCTTCGAGTCTGGGTACCTGACACAGACTGAGCCCGACGTTCTTCCAAGCGATGCCTTCGCCGTGGCGGTCGCCCAGCTCCCGGCAGAGCTGCGCGTCCTGGGCACCAACGTCGGCAGCCTCGTCGAATCTGCCTTCTTCGGCGAGGGCTTGGCCGAGGAGATTCAGCGTAGAGGCCGCACTGCGGCGGTTACCGGTTTCCCGGAAGAGGCTGACAGCGGTGGTGAGTGGAGTGACAGCATCGCCGAAGCTCCGCTTCTGAAGCAGTATTTCCCCGAAGTTGGCCAGCGCCATGGCCTCGCATTCTGGGTATCCGATCTCCTTGGAGAGGCGAGCAGCGCCGAGCACGGCGTCGGCGGACTCGTCGAATCTACGCATCCGGATCAGTGCGCCCCCGAGGTTGTTGAGCGCATGTGCCTCCCCATGGGGGTCACCGAATTCACGGAAGAGGGCAACGGCGTCAGTGTGAGCTTTGACTCCCTCCCCAAACTTGCGTGCGCCGACCAGGGCCAGTCCGAGTGTGTCCAGCGTGACGCTCTCTGCGTGACGATCGCCCACCTCCCTCCAGTGAGCGACAGCCTCGGTCAAGTTGCCGACGGCCTGCTCGGCTCCGCCCAGCTCGATCTGGATGGAGCCCAGGATGCCCAGCACCCGGGCCCCGCCCAGGCTGTCTCCCAACTCCCCGAAGAGAGTCGCCGCATCGGTGAGGACGGTGACGGCCTCCACGAATTTCTCCAGGGAAGCCAGAGCCTGTCCGAGATTGCTCAACGTCATGGCTTCCGCGTGGCGGTCTCCGGCCTCACGGCAGAGATCGAGAACCGCAGTGAAGGTGTCGGCCGCTTCTTGGAACCTGCCTGCCCGGGTGAGGGCCCGCCCCAGGCCGTCGAGCGCTGCTTTCTCGTTGTGACGGTCTCCGGCCTCACGGCAGCTGGCAACGGCGGCAGTACAGAGGTTGATCCAGTCGTTGGCGTAGCGGCGCAGGTCGAAGAACGTGCCAAGAGCCAGTGCGAGACCTGTTGCGGCGGCGTGGTGTGCAGGGGCGGCCGTGGCGGCGGCGACGAGATTGCTCTGTTCGGTATCCAGCCACTCCAGTGCCTGATCGCGGTCGGTGAAGTCGTCCGGGAGGGGCAAGCCCGGTGTTGTCTGCAGGTGGATGTCGGCGGCCTGAGCGGCAGTGAGGTAGTGGTCGAGCAGGCGCGCCACCGCCGCGTCCCGGCCGTCGTCCGTGGCGCGGGTGTGGCCGGCCTCGTCCGCGAAGAGCCGGACCAGGTCGTGCATCCGCCAGCGGCCCCAGACCTGCCCGGGCTCGACCAGGTGCGAGTCGGTCAGGTGTTGCAGCAGCTCTTCGGCCCGGTCCGTGGCGGTGCCGGCAAGGTGGGCGGCGGCTTCGGTGGACAGGTCGGGGCCGGGGTTGAGGGGCAGCAGCCGGAACAGCCGGGCGTGATCACTGTCGAGGAGTCGGTAGGACAGGTCGAAGGCGGCACGTACGGCCCGGTCGGGGCGGCTCAGCTTGTCCACGCGGGTGTGCTCGGCCTGAAGGGCAGTGGCCAGGGAGGCCGCGGGACGGGCGGGCGCGGCAGCCAGGAGGGCGGCGGCGATACGCAGGGCCAGCGGCAGGCCCGCACACAGACGGGCAATCGTCGTGGCCGCTTCGGGATCGTCGGCAATGCGGGTGTCGCCGTCTCCACGGGCGTGGCGTAGTGCCTGGTCGAGCAGGGCGATGGAGGCCGGTTCCTCAAGGACGTCGAGGTCGTGGAGGCGGGCGTCGAGTCCGTCGAGGGTCTGGCGGGAGGTGACCAGGGCGGCGGTCACACCGTCGGTGGGCAGCAGCGGGCGGGCCTGCTCGGTGGTGAAGGCGTTGTCGACGACCACCAGGATCCGCTGGCGGCGTTCGGCGTAGGCCGCCAGCACGCTGCGGTACAGCCGCTGCCGGTCCTGCAGACCGTCGGGTATGTGATCGCCGGGCATGCCCAGTGCGCGCAGCAGGCCTTCCAGGGCCCGCTCGGGAGACAGGCGGCGCTCGGGGTCGTAGCCGGACAGGTCGGTGAAGAGCACCCCGCCGGGGAACAGGCCCCGCTTCTTGCGGGCCCGGGCGGCGGTCTGGACGGCCAGTTCGGTCTTGCCGATGCCGGCCAGGCCGGACACGGCAGTCACCAGCGCTGTCTGCCCGGCGCCCCCGCGGCTTTCGTCCGGGGCCAGGTCGTTCAGCAGCCGGTCGACGTCCTGGTCGCGGCCGGTGAAGGCGGCGGAGGGGGCGGGCAGGCCGGACAGGGCCGGGGTGATCCGCGGCGGCAGCTGCACGGTGATGTCCCGGCCCTGGATGACCGCGTGGAAGAAGATCCCGCCGCTGATCGTGTTGTCGACCCGGCCATCCGCTGCGCCCTCGCGGGCTGCCTCTGTCTGCCCCATGCCGGTCAACTCCGCGCCGGTGGGAGGGTGCTGTCGCCGTCGTCGGTATCGGCCGTCGGCTGCGCGGCCGGTGCGGAGGGCGCAGGGGGCGGGGTGGTGAAGGACAGGCCGGAGAAGTCCCGGCCCTGCAGCACCGGCCCGTGCTGGGTACCGCCGCTGATGGTGTTGTGCACCGTGCCGTCGCCGGTGCTCACCAGCTTGGCCTGCTCCTGCCAGGCTTCAAGACCGGTGCGGAAGTCCGTATCCAGCGCGGCCCGCACCGCGAGTGCGATGCTCAGCGCCTGCGCTTGCCGCTGGTCGGCCGGATCCTCTTCCAGCCGCGCCAGCTCCGCCTCCCCGGAACTGACCGCCGGTGCCTCTTCACCGGCGTCGCGGCGGAACGGGCGCCGCACCAGAGCCGTTAACCCCGCCCAGGCCTGCCGCCCGAGCTCCCCGCCGGCCCCGCCGGCCAGCGCCGCCAGCAGCCCTACCGATACCGGGTCCACTCCGCACCACCTTCACCTTCCGTAATGGGACTGTCACCAAGGATGGACGAGCGGGAAGGGAGCGGTAGTTCCCGCTCCAGCAGCGTCCAGACCCTGATCGGGTCCTCCGGCTCCCACTCCTGGCGCACCCCACGCGCCCCCGGCCCGCGAACGAGGTGCAGGCTTCGTGAACCGGTACGGGGCCGGCGGCCGATGAGGGGGTGTGGACGACTTGAGCCGGGGAGGGCCCGGGAGACGTGGCGACGGCGAGCTGGTGCGGGACGCCGTCGACGGGGACCGGCGCGCGTTCGAGGAGCTGTACCGGCGGTACGCGCCGTGGCTGGTGACGCGGCTGCGTGCGCGGTGTGCCGACCGGGCGCTCGTCGACGACGTGGTGCAGGAGACGTTCCTCGCCGTGTGGCACGGCAAGGCGCGCTACCGCCGTGACGGTGACGTGGCCGGGTGGCTGTGGCGGATCGGGTCGCGGCGGCTGGTGGACGCGTTGCGGGGGGACGGGGCGCGGGGGCGCGTACGGCAGGCGCTGGGGCGGTTGCGGCACCGCGACGAGGTGTCCGCGGAGGAGCGGGTGCTGGCGCGGGTCGAGCACGGCGATCTGGCCGGTTCGCTGGAGCGGCTGTCGCCCGAGCTGCGGGCGGTGCTGCAGGCGACCGTCATCGACGGCCTGACCACCCGCGAGGCCGCCGTCCTGCTCGGCATCCCGCCGGGCACCGTCAAGACGCGGGCCATGCGGGCCCGTAAGCAACTGCGGCAGGAGCTCGCATGACGTGGCACGTGCCCGAGAACGATCTGCGGGCGTACGCGGACGGGGAGTTGGCGCCGCCGCGGCTGTGGTCCGCCGACACGCATCTGCAGGGGTGCGGAGACTGCCGTACGGCGCTCGGCGCGTACGTGGACCCGGCCGGGCTGGACGCCGGCTGGGCGCGGCTGGACGCGGAGCTGGACGCGCCGCGGCCGGCGCGTTCCGAGGCGCTGCTCGTACGGGCCGGGGTGCCGGACCACACGGCGCGGCTGCTGGCCGCGACGCCGCTGCTGCGCCGCTCGTGGCTGCTGTCGGTGCTGGTGATCCTGGCGCTCGGGGTGGTGGTGGGCCGTACGGCGACGCCGCTGCTGCTGCTCGCGACGGCGCCGCTGCTGCCGCTGACGGGGATGGTCCTGTCGTTCGGGCCGGGGCTGGACCCGATGTACGAGGTGTCGGTGGCGGCGCCGATGCACACGTTCCGGCTGGTGCTCGTACGGGGTGCGGCGGTGCTGGCGACGACGGTGCCGGCGGCGGTGCTGGCGAGCCTGGGGATGCCGTCGTTCGCCGTGGTGACGGCGGGCTGGCTGCTGCCCGCGCTGGGGCTGACGGCGCTGGGGCTGGCGCTGATGCCGCGGCTGGGGCCGGTGGCGGCGCCCGCGCTGGCGGGCGGCGGCTGGGTGGCGGTGCTGCTGCTGAGCCGGCTGGTGGCCCAGGGCGCGCCGTTCCCGTTCACCGCCGCCGGCCAACTGGCCACCGGGGCCGCGGCGCTGGGCGCGACCGCCGCGCTGGTGGCCGTACGGGACCGCTTCGACAGCGCCCGGCACCTTGACCCGTCCTTCCGATTCGCAGCCAGGAGGCTGTCATGAACGCTGCTGCACCGACGACGGTTTCGGCTTCCGGACTGTCTCTCAGTTACCGGGGGACGCGCGCCCTGGACGACGTGTCCCTGCGGCTGTCCCACGGCGTGACGGGGCTGCTCGGCCCGAACGGCGCGGGCAAGACCACTCTGCTGCGCATCCTGGCCACCGCGACCCCGCCGGACCGGGGCGCGCTGAGCATCCTGGGGCACGACCCGGGAACGGTGCGCGGTCGTGCGCAGGCCCGCCGCACGCTCGGCTACCTGCCGCAGAACCCCGGTTTCCACCCGGGCTTCACGGCCTTCGAGTTCGTCGACTACGTGGCGATCCTGAAGGAGCTGACCGACCGCGCCGCGCGGCACGCGGAGGTGCGCCGGACGCTGGAGTCGGTCGGCCTCGCGGACGTACGCGGCAAACGCATCCGGGCGCTGTCCGGCGGCATGCGGCAGCGGGTGGCGCTGGCGGCGGCGCTCGTCGACGACCCGGGGTTCCTGGCGCTGGACGAGCCGACGGTGGGGCTGGACCCGGAGCAGCGGATGCGGTTCCGGGAGCTGATCGCGCAGGCGGGCGAGCACCGTACGGTGCTGCTTTCCACGCACCAGACGGAGGACGTGGCGATGCTGTGCCGCCGGGTGGTGGTCATGGACAAGGGCCGGGTGCGGTTCGACGGCACGCCGGGCGAACTCACCGCGCAGGCGCGCGGCCGCGTGTGGTCCAGCGCGGAGCGCGAACCGGGGGCGCTCGCGGGGTGGCGTACGGGGACGGGGGAGTTCCGGAACCTGGGCGAGCCGCCGGGGGACGGGGAACTGGTCGAACCGACGCTGGAGGACGGCTACTTGCTGGCCCTCGGCGGTCTCACGGAGGTGGCGGCATGAGCGGACAGACCGGCATGAGCGGCACAAGCGGCATGAGCGGCAAGACCGGCCCCGGGAAGGCCGCAGGCCGGGGCGCGGGGTCCGGTACGGGGCCCGATTCAGGTTCCGGTTCGGCGCGCGGCGGTTCAGGCGCGGCGGGCGGCGGCCCGGCGGACGGCGGCTCCGCGGGCGGCGGCGGTACGGCAGGCGGCGGCACCGCCGTACTGGACCGCCCCGAGCCGGGCCCGCCCCCCGGCGCCCCGTCCCTTATACACACCGCCCGCTCCCGCGACGCGCCCTCCCCCCGATCTCCACCCCTCACCCCTCCCCGCCACGTCCGGCGCATCATACGGCACAGGGTCCGGGGCCTGGCCCCGGCCCCACCCCCGTACGCCCCGGCCCCGGCCCTGCTCCGCCGCCGTCGGCGTCAGCGTCGGCCGCCGCCCCCGCGCCGTCCTCCGTACCGGCGTGCCACGGCGTCACCGCCACCATTGCCAGCGGTCCGCCCGCCGCCTGCCCCAGTGCCGCACGCAGCCGGGCCGCCGCCTCCACACGGTCCCCGGCGCGGTCCCCGGCGGCCCCGGCGGCGCCGCTCAGCAGCGACCGCAGCAGCTCGCCCGCCTCCGCGCCCGACCGCGTCTCGGCGGCCAGGAGGCCGCCGATCCGCACGGCCGTCGCCTGTGCCTGCGCCAGCCGCGGGTCGGTAAGGTCGAGCGTGCCCTCGTCGAGCAGCCATACGTAGCCGTACACCACGCCCCCGTGCCGTACGGGCAGGCAGATCCGGCCGGTGACGACGCCCGCGGACGGGTCGGGCGGGATGCGTACGGGCCGGGTCGCGCGCGTGATGCCGAAGCTCTCGAACCAGGCGCGGACCGCCGCCGTCGAGCGCCGGTGCAGGATCGACCGCGTACGCACCGGGTCGAGCGCTGGCTCGGTCCCGTCCCCGCGCCCCTCGTGGGCGCCGAAGGCGATCAGCCCGAAGTCCCGGTTCTCCAGCGTCGCCGGGGTCCCGAGCAGGGCCGAGATCTCGTCGATCAGCGACTGGTAGTCCTCGCGCATACGCTCCTCGCCCTCGCCCTTGCTCCCAGCGTCGCCCCCGCCGGCTCTCCGCTCGCAGCCGCCCCCGCCGTCACGGCCCATTCTCGTACAACTGTCTGAGATCCGGCACACGGATGCGTGACAGCTGTCGATGGCAGCGCGACCGCGCGATCCTTAGGTTTCACGGAGGCTCACCCCGCCGTCAGACACATTTCAGCTGGAGGTGCCCCGTGCTGGGTCCCGTGCTCCTCGCCGCCGCGCGCAGCGACGCGATCCGTCGCCTCGTCTCGGGCGCGCCCGTCACCCGGCCGGTCGTCGACCGCTTCGTCGCGGGTGAACGGCTCGACCAGTCGCTGCACACCGTACGGTCGCTGACCGACCGGGGTCTGGACGTCACCCTCGACCATCTGGGGGAGCACATCACCGACCGTACGGAGGCGGTGCGGAACCGGGACGCGTACCTCGACCTGACCGACGCGCTGGCGGCGGAGGGGCTCGGCCCGCGCGCGGAGATGTCCGTGAAGCTGTCGGCGTTCGGGCAGGCCCTCCCGAACGGGCACGACATCGCGTACGCGAATATCCTCCCGGTGGTCGAGCGCGCCGCCGCCGCGGGCACCACGGTGACCCTGGACATGGAGGACCACACCACGGTCGACTCCACCCTCGCCATCCTCGCCGAGCTGCGGAAACGCTTTCCGGAGACCGGCGCCGTCGTGCAGTCGTACCTCTTCCGCACCGAGGAGGACTGCCACGCACTGGCCGGGGAAGGATCACGGGTGCGACTGGTGAAGGGCGCGTACGACGAGCCCGCCGATGTCGCCTTCCGGAGCAAGCGCGACGTCGACCGCTCGTACGTGCGCTGTCTGCGGATCCTCATGGCGGGCAAGGGCTACCCGATGGTCGGCTCGCACGACCCGCGGATCGTCGCCATCGCACAGGAGCTGGCGCGGCGCGCCGGGCGGAAGCAGGACGAGTACGAGTTCCAGATGCTGTACGGCATCCGCGACGCCGAGCAGCGGCGGCTGGTGGCGGAAGGGCACCGTATGCGGGTATACGTCCCGTACGGGACCGACTGGTACGGCTACTTCATGCGCCGTCTCGCGGAGCGGCCGGCCAACACCGCATTCTTCCTGCGTTCGCTGGCCACCCGTGGCTGAGCTCGCCCATCATGCAGACAGCCGGCCGGCACCCCGGCCGTCACCACCCCGGCGAAGACAACTCCCCGGCGAAGACAACTCCCCGAAATCCCGACCCGCGAAGGAGACACGGCCGCCATGGACGCTGTGACCCAGGTCCCCGCCCCGTACAACGAGCCGGTGCACACCTACGCCCCCGGCAGCGCCGAGCGCGCACGCCTGGAGGCGAAGCTCAAGGAGCTCGCCGAGCACCCCGTTGACCTGCCGATGACGATCAACGGCGAGAAGCGCATGGGCGGCGGCGAGCGCGTCGACGTCGTGCAGCCGCACAACCACAAGGCCGTTCTCGGCACGTACGGCACCGCCACCCGCCAGGACGCGCAGGACGCGGTCGACGCCGCGCTGGCCGCCGCACCCGCCTGGCGCGCGCTCTCGTACGACGACCGCGCCGCCGTCATCCTGAAGGCCGCCGAACTGCTGTCCGGGCCGTGGCGCGAGACGATCGCCGCCTCCACGATGCTCGGCCAGTCGAAGACCGCGCAGCAGGCCGAGATCGACGCGCCCTGTGAGCTGATCGACTTCTGGCGGTTCAACGTCCACTTCGGCCGCGAGCTCATGGCCGAGCAGCCCCTCATCCAGCCCAAGGGCGTCTGGAACCGGCTGGACCACCGGCCGCTGGAGGGCTTCGTCTACGCGATCACGCCGTTCAACTTCACCGCCATCGCCGGCAACCTGCCGACCGCCCCCGCCCTCATGGGCAACACGGTCGTGTGGAAGCCGTCGCCCACCCAGACCCACGCGGCCGTGCTGCTGATGGAGCTGCTGGAGGAGGCGGGCCTGCCCAAGGGCGTGATCAACCTCGTGACCGGGGACGGCAAGGACGTCTCCGAGGTCGCGCTGCCGCACCCGGACCTGGCCGGCGTGCACTTCACCGGCTCGACGGCCACGTTCCAGCACCTGTGGCGGACGGTCGGCGAGAACATCGCGCGCTACAAGTCGTACCCGCGGCTGGTCGGCGAGACCGGCGGCAAGGACTTCATCGTCGCGCACCCGACCGCCGACCCGGCCCTCCTGAAGACCGCGATCACGCGCGGCGCCTTCGAGTACCAGGGCCAGAAGTGCTCCGCCGCCTCCCGCGCGTACATCCCGCGCTCGCTGTGGGAAGGCGGGCTGAAGGAGGAGCTGGCCGCGGAGGTCGACGGGCTCGCGATGGGCGACGTCAGCGACCTGTCGCACTTCATCGGCGCCGTCATCGACGACCGCGCGTTCGCGAAGAGCAAGGCCGCGATCGACTTCGCCAAGTCCGACCCGACGTGCGAGATCGTCGCAGGCGGCACGTACGACGACTCGGTCGGCTGGTTCGTACGGCCCACGGTGATCAGCTGCTCGGACGCCGAGAGCGAGGTCTTCAAGAAGGAGTACTTCGGCCCGATCATCGCCGTCCTGGTGTACGAGGACGGGGAGTTCGACGCGATGGTGGAGCAGATGGAGTCGGCCTCGGCGTACGCGCTGACCGGCGCCGTCATCGCCCGTGACCGGCAGGTGCTGACGGACGTGTCGGAGAAGCTGCGGTTCGCGGCGGGCAACTTCTACCTGAACGACCGGCCCACCGGCTCGATCGTCGGGCAGCAGCCGTTCGGCGGGGCGCGTGCGTCCGGCACGAACGACAAGGCGGGCTCGAAGTTCAACCTGCTCCGCTGGATGTCGCCGCGCGCCATCAAGGAGACGCAGGTGGCCCCGACCGACTACCGCTACCCGCACATGGGCTGACGCCCGTACGGGCGCCGCGCGCCTTCCCGTACGCGCGCCCTCCCGTACGGAGGCCCGGTCCCCGCCCTCGCCGGCGGGCGCCGGGCCTCCGTGCGTACGTGCCGGGCACGGCCGCGGGCTGCTACGTTCCGGCACATGCCGATCCGTGCCGTGCTGTGGGACGTCGACGACACGCTCTTCGACTACGCGGGCTCCGACCGCACCGGAGCGCTGCGGCACATCGAGGCCGAAGGGCTGCTGGCGCGCCACCCGTCGCCCGAGGCGGCGCTGGAACGCTGGCAGGTGGTGATGGACGAGCAGTTCGCGCGCTTCCTGAGCCGAGAGCTGAGCTTCCCGGACCACCGCCGGGAGCGCGCACGGCAGTTCCTCGGCGAGCCGCTGACGGACGCGGCGGCGGACGAGTGGTTCGGGCGGTACGTCGCGCTGTACGAGGAGGCATGGACGCTGTTCGCGGACGCCGTGCCCGCCCTGGACGCGCTGACGCCCGCGTACCGGCACGGCATCCTCTCCAACTCCGCCGTGCGGAACCAGGACCGCAAACTGACCCGGCTCGGCATCCGGGACCGCTTCGAGGTGCTCCGCTGCGCGGACGAACTGGGCTGCGCCAAGCCCGACGCCGCCGCCTTCCACGCCACGTGCGCCGCACTGGGGCTGCCCCCGGAGCAGGTCGCGTACGTCGGCGACCACCCCGACCTGGACGCGCGCGGCGCGGAGGCCGCCGGGCTGCTGGGCATCTGGCTGGACCGTTCGGGCGCGGGGGAACGGGCGCGCGCGGGCGACGCGGCTGGTGGTGGCGACCCGGCAGGTGGGAGCCACCCGGCTGGTGGTGGCGACGGCCTGCGGCGGATCACGGGGCTGGCGGAGCTGCCGCGGCTGCTGCGGGCGTACGAGGCCGGCACCGGCCGTCAGTGACCGCTGTCACAGAGGGAAACCGCAGGTGGGCGGGGGTGCCGTCTCAGATAGTAGGAAGGCCAAGTAAAAACGAGACATCAGGGCTCATCGCTCTTACCTTGGTAGAAGCCGAACGTCTCGCTCCATCGGGCGACTGGCGGACGCGGCACGGTGCGACGCGCAGGTGACCCCTGCGGCGCCGGAGCCCCCGCCCCTTCCGGCGCGTTGAATCCCCCGCTTCTCGCACTGTGCCCCGAAGGAGCTGCTGACCATGGACGAGACCGCTCGCCGCCGTACGCGGCACAACGCCCCCCGCAACGGCCAGTCCGCCGACGGGCGTAACGCCGACCGCCGCAACGCCGCCGCCGCCCTCCAGCGCGCCCTCGACCGCCGGGACAACGGCGGAGCCACGGGCCACTGACCGGCCGGTCTCTCCGTACCGACCCCGCTCGGCCCTGACGTCCCGTCAGCCCTCCGAGCGCTGACGCCGCCGGCGCTCGACCGTGAAGCGGTCGATGCGCCGGCCCGTCTCCGCCAGCGCCGTGACCTCGAGCTTCGGCGCGCGCCCCGCCGTCCCCGGCCGTGACTCGACGGCCAGGAACGAGAAGCCCGTGTAGCGCACCCGCGACCACTCCACCCGGTCCCCCTCCTGCTCGTCCGGCCCGGTCCAGTGGAACGTCGGCACGTGATCGCGCTCGTCCTCGTGGCCCTCGTAGCTGTCCGGTACGGGGAAGTCGTACAGCTTCTTGCCGCCGCCGCCCGCCGTCACGTACACCGTGCCGTCCCGCGCCGGCTCCGTGGAGCCGCCGACGGGCAGTGCGCGGGTCGGCTTGTCGCCGCGTACGGGATCGGTGCGCTCGTAAACGTGGTTGTGCCCGTTGATCACCAGATCGACCTGGTGCCGGTCGAAGAGCGGTACCCACTCCTCGCGTACGCCGCCGTCGGAGGCGTGCGTGCTCGTCGAGTAGGCGCAGTGGTGGAAGAAGACCACGACGAAATCGATGTCGCCCGCCGCGCGCAGCTCGCGCAGCCGCGCGCCGAGCCAGCGGGTCTGGGCGCCGTCCGTGTAGCCCCTGTTGGCGGGGATCTCGTACGACACGTCGTTCGCGTCGAGGGCGACGACGCCGACGTTGCCGTAGCGGAACGCGTACACGCCCGGCGCGTTCTTCGCGTCCGGGCCGGTCGCGGGCAGGGACCAGCGGGCGGACTGGCCCCCGTAGCCGTTGGGGGAGTACCACGCCTCCATGTCGTGGTTCCCGGTGGTCACCATCCACGGCACGCGCGCCGCGACCGACTCGGTCTGCGCGAGGAACTGGTCCCACACGCGGGCGTCGTACGTGTCGTCCCGCTCGCCGTGGCCCGTCTCGTCCGCGTAGCAGATGTCGCCCGCGTGCAGATGGAAGGACGGGTTCTGGCCGAGCAGCAACTGGTCGTTGGCCAGGGCCTGGTAGCTCACGCCCTGGTCGCCGAAGGCCGTGAACACGAACGGATCGCCGGGCTCCGCCGGCGCCGTGGTGAACGAGCCGAGCGTCGCGAGCCGGTCCGGGGCCGTCGGGTCGAAGCCGTCGTGGCCGACGCCGTAGTAGTACGTGGTGCCGGGGCGGAGCCCGTCCAGCGCGGCGTGCAGATAGAACTGCTCCACCGCGGGCAGCTTCCGGGACAGCGCGGGCGTCCGCAGCTCGCGTACCTCCGCCTCGATCTTCCGGCTCAGCTCCCACGGCTCGCCGCCGATCCGGATGTACGGCTTCCGTACGGCGAAGGGCACCTGCCAGGACACCCGCATCTGCGTCTTGGGGTCGTCGCCGAACGCCAGATGGCGCCCGAAGGGTGCCACGAGCGAGCCGTCCACCCGTACGGGCGACGGCGCCGCCGGTGTCGCGGACGGCCCGCCGCCGTCCGCCGCGTCCGAGGTGCAGCCGAGCAGCCCGGCGCCGGCGGCCCCCGTGACGGCGAGGCCGCCGCCGCGCAGCAGGCCGCGGCGCGACACGCCGGACGTACGGCCTGCCAGCCGCGCCCGCAGGTACTCGTGCTGCTCCGGCATGCTCATCCGCGCCGCCAGCCGCTCCGGAATCCCCATTCGCGGTGTCTCCATGGGAGAAAGCTGGCAGCGATCGGCAACTGCCGTGCATCCTGGGCACGTACGCGCGGTGAACCGCACCCGGCTGGCAGACCGTTCGTCCGGAATATGGACGGGTGTGTGTCAACTCATGGGACAGCGAGTACGCTCCCGTGCATGGCGCGCAGCATCAATCTCGCAGTGATCCCCGGTGACGGCATCGGCCAGGAGGTCGTGACACAGGGCCTCAAGGTCCTCAGCGCCGTCCTCCCGCAGGACGTGAAGCTGGAGTCACGGCAGTACGACCTCGGGGCCCGCCGCTGGCACGAGACCGGCGAGACCCTGCCCGAGGCCGAGCTGGAGCAGCTCAAGAGCCACGACGCGATCCTGCTCGGCGCGATCGGCGACCCGTCCGTGCCGTCCGGCGTGCTCGAGCGCGGTCTGCTGCTGAAGCTGCGCTTCGCCTTCGACCACTACGTCAACCTGCGGCCCTCGAAGCTGTTCCCCAATACGGCTACGCCTCTGGAGGGCCGTCCGGACATCGACTTCGTCGTCGTCCGCGAGGGCACCGAGGGCCCGTACGTCGGCAACGGCGGCAGTCTCCGCACCGGCACCCCCGCCGAGGTCGCCACCGAGGTCAGCCTCAACACGGCGTACGGCGTGGAGCGGGTCGTGCGCGACGCGTACGAGCGGGCGCAGGCGCGCCCCCGCAAGAAGCTCACCCTCGTGCACAAGAACAACGTGCTCGTGCACGCCGGCCACCTGTGGAAGAACCTCTTCGACCAGGTCGGCCAGGAGTACCCCGAGGTCAGCACGGACTATCTGCACGTCGACGCCGCGACGATCTTCTTCGTCACCGACCCGGCGCGCTTCGACGTGATCGTCACCGACAACCTCTTCGGCGACATCCTCACCGACCTCGCCGCCGCCGTCTCCGGCGGCATCGGCCTCGCCGCGTCCGGGAACATCAACCCCACGGGCGCGTTCCCCTCGATGTTCGAGCCGGTGCACGGCTCCGCACCGGACATCGCGGGCACCGGCAAGGCCGACCCCACCGCGACCATCCTCTCCGTCGCGCTGCTGCTGCGGCACCTCGGCCACGAGCCGGAGGCCGCCCGTATCGAGGACGCCGTTTCCGCCGATCTGGCGGGCCGTTCCGGTGCTCGTACGACCGACGAGATCGGTGACGCCATCGCCGTACGAGTAGCCAGCTAGGCCCGCCGTACGTCCACCCGCCGGCGTCCCCTCGGGGCGCCGCGCGGCAGTGGCCCACCGGCCGGGTCCCAGCCACCCGGCCGCTGGGCAACCGAGCGGTTGGGTGTCACCATCTATTCAGGACCGCCCCGTGTCCGTCTCTCGGTCCCATACGCGCGATAATCGAACGCGGGCCGTAGTGCGAGGGGAAGCTCGGACGTCCTAGTAACGCAGGGCGAAGGGCGCGGTCCGCCACGACACTCAGCGAAGGACGCGCTCTCATGACGACGCCCCGAATCGACTTCGACCTCAAGCCCTCGGCCCAGCCGGTGGCCGCCACGGAGCGCGAGGCGATGCTGGCCGACCCGGGATTCGGCCGCCACTTCACGGACCACATGGTCACGGTCAAGTGGACCGAGGGCCGCGGCTGGCACGACGCCCAGCTCCAGCCGTACGCGCCGCTCCAGATCGATCCGGCCAACATGACCCTGCACTACTCGCAGACGATCTTCGAAGGGCTGAAGGCGTACCGGCAGCCCGACGGCTCCGTCGCCACCTTCCGGCCGGACGCCAACGCCCGCCGCTTCCAGCGCTCGGCCCGCCGCCTCGCCATGCCGGAGCTGCCCGTCGAGACCTTCATCGAGGCGTGCGACCTGCTGGTCAAGACCGACCGGGACTGGGTGCCGGGCAAGGACGAACACTCCCTCTACCTCCGGCCCTTCATGTTCGCCACGGAGGTCGGGCTGGGCGTCCGGCCGGCCAACGAGTACCTCTTCATGGTCATCGCCTCACCCGCCTCCGGCTACTTCCCGCGCGGCGTCAAGCCCGTCTCGGTCTGGCTCTCGCAGGAGTACGTGCGCGCGGCGCCCGGCGGTATGGGCGAGGCGAAGACCGGCGGCAACTACGCCGCGTCGCTCGTCGCCCAGGCCGAGGCCGCCGACCAGGGCTGCGACCAGGTCGTGTGGCTGGACGCGCTGGAGCGCCGCTACATCGAGGAGATGGGCGGCATGAACCTCTACCTCGTCCGCAACTCGGGCGGCACCACCACGATCGTCACCCCGAAGCTCACCGGCACCCTCCTCCCGGGCATCACGCGCGACTCGCTGCTGACCATCGCGGAGGACCTGGGCTACGGCACGGAGGAAGCCCGTATCTCCACGGACGAGTGGCAGGCCGGCAACGCGGACGGCAGCATCACCGAGGTCTTCGCGTGCGGCACGGCGGCGGTGATCACGCCGGTCGGCCACGTCAAGTCGGCCCGGGCGGAGTGGACGGTGGGCGACGGCCGGCCGGGCCCGGTCACGACGCGCCTCCGGGAGGCGCTCCTGTCCGTCCAGACGGGCCAGTCCCCGGACCCCCACGCCTGGATGCACCGCCTGACCTGACGGCCCCTCCCCACCGGCCGGGCGGTTCGTTCCGCCTCTGGCGTACGAACCGCCCGGTCGGGCTTCCAGGTCATTCGCTACGCAGATCGACACCTGTGGGTGCGGAATACGTGGGGGAGGAAACAGCGAAGGACAGGATGTCCTCTTTGGAGCCGGTCGTGTTGCTCGCGTCGCGGAGAAGTAGTTCCACCTCGACCAAATATTTGTCTTTCTTGTGAAACGCTTCGAGCTGCAACTGCTGTGCCTTAGATTTGGCGCGTGCGTACTTGTCAATTTGCCACCCGTGTTCGGGAAGCTTATCGTGCAGCCTTTTCATGGCAGCTTTCAATTGGTCCTCTGTAACGTTCCACGCCGACCATGAGTGTCGAATATAGTAGTTTCCTTCTCGCTGACCTGAAGTTGTGAGGAGCGGCCCGGTAGGCGTTACTTTCCCCTTTAGGTCCGTGAGGTCGAGCAGTTGACTGGAGATCTGTTTCGTCTTCGAGCGTGCTTTATCCGGCTCCATCGTGAGTCGTTTCGGTTCGTGCGAATCCGAGTCGACTGGTGCTGTATCACTCACCGTGTCACATCCCAGAGAGCCGAAGCTGCAGAAAGCGATAGTTGCGAATAGGGCGAGGGGCCACCGGCGCGCACGACCCACAAGTCGGTTATTCATCGACAGTCACCTCGTCGTAGTTTCCTACGATCACCCGTGACTGATTTAGGAGGCTCTCGGATGCCCCAGGGGCGTCGTCCCGGTACTTCCAGTAGTCGCTATGCCCTTGTGTGTCGGTTCGCATCTGGGTTGCCCCAAATTCTTCGTCGCTCGGGATGATGTAGTCCCGGCCAGTCTCCCAGTCCGCTTCCTTATGTCCATGAAATGGTTGACCGATTTCTGGAACTAGATCACCTTTTGCTTCCTGATTCCAGACGTGGCCCTGTGGGACGTCCATGTCTTCCGCGCGACCGACCTGGGCCCCCGGGCTCCCTGCGAACACCACGTCATCGGCGTTGAGGTCGTCGAGTCTGGCCGCAGAGCCGACCAAGGTCGTGCCGTAGCTGTGGCCCACAATTGTCGTGTGGCTGCGGGACTCGGATTCATGGGACGAGGTCAGCCCATCCGTAAATCTATTGAGATCGGGCGCGGCGTCATTTGCGTAATGACTGAAGGTCGAATCCTTTACGGGATTCTGTGGGGCATCGTAGCCATACCAGGTGATTGTGGATACTTGTGCATCTGGGGCAAGTTTTGAGCTTTCTGCCCATAGTGCGTCAGAGCGATCCATTCCATTTTGTATTTCTGAAAGCCTTGCTCCTGTGCCCGGTACATATACTGCGGTGTGGTCGGCGGTGTCAGGGTTGCCATTGGCGATGATCGCTTGGCCTCTTCCTGTATCGTCGAAGCCCAGTAGGTAGGCTTCGGGAAGCCCTTCCCTTCCCGTTCTGGCGAATCGCTCTTCCAGCCCCTCGATTTCTTTGACTTCCCCTTCCAAGTCGGCCACCCTTGACCCGTACTGCTGCTCCCAGTCGCGGGCCTTTTCGGCGTGCTCGCGCCAGTTCCTGTGCTGCGACCCTCCGGGATGGGCGTATAGAGGCGGTTTCGGGGGGATCGCATCGAGCTGCGTCTGGTAATGACCCTTCTTCTCCGCGAGGACTGCCCTATTTGCTTCATCGCGAACTTCGGAAGGAAGACCGTCCAGTGCACCGACAGAAGAGGGGTAGAGGGAGGTGTAGTCGGCCTTCTCTTGCGCGTTGAGGCCCTTCCACCATGCCGCGTTCTCCTCAGCGCTCTTACCCTTGGGGATGCCGCTCTTGTCCAGGTAGACCCCGGCGGCCTTTTGCATGGCACGCTGATCGCCGTATACGTTCGCCCAGTCCTTGTCGCTGACGGTGAGGTCGTTCTGAGCTTTGAGGCGTCTCAGCTCTGGCGCCCATCTCTGGTCAGCCTCAGCGGCGGCGGTAAGGGCATCACCGATGCGGTCGGCCAGCCCTTGCGCCTTCACCCGGTTCGGATCTATTGGCTTCCAGGGGTCCTCTTGCCCCGCAGCCACGCTGTTGCGGCCGGGGAACGGCTCGTCCTTCGACGCTGTCCAACTGACGTTGCCGTTCTCCTCGTCCACCGTGAAGCCCGCGCTCTTCGCTTCTTGCTCCGCGGTGGTGAGCTTCTTCTTCGCCGCCCTTAGCTCCGCGGCGAAGCCGTTCAGCGCCGCGCTGATCAGGCCGCATTCCACTTGCGTATAGTGGAAGCTCCTGGCCAGCCGCGTGAGCCGCCCACGAGCGGCCATCGCGCCCTCGCCGACCAGCCCCTCGGCCGCTTCGTCCCCGGACGGACTCGGGTTGGGGAGCGCCTTGGCCACGATCTGGTCGGCGAGGCGGTCCTTGGCCGCGCGGGCCGCTGTGCTCACCGCGTGGTAGCCGTCGGCCGCCTGCTCGAACTCGGACGGTTTGACGTCCCGGAGCGTGCTGTAGCTGACCATCGCGGGTCACCGTCCCTGATACGGGTGACCACCCGTGGACGGATGGCCGCCTCCGCCTGGATCGGACTCGACCGGCTTGGTCTGCTGTTGCTCGAACGCGTGCTTGATGGCCTCCTCATTCTTGTAGTGGTCGTCGCCGGCCTTCTCCAACTTCCCTTTGAGCTCCCCGCACTCACGGCTGATGAGGTCCAGATAGCGTTCCCAGGACTCGTAGACGGTCATCTGCGCCGAGCCGGTCAGGAACCCGGTGACGGTTCTGTCGCTCGCCCCCAGGCCCGCCTGGTGCTCTGTGAGCTTCGCAGTCCCCTTCTTCAAAGTCCCTTGCAGCGATCCGACACCATCCGATGCCCCGGTCCACAGCGTCTTGTCGGATTTCATGCTGCCCCAAGGTCCGCCATCGCCTCCATTGCCGGCGGAAGCCAGGGATGTGCGAACGCTCGTGCCGTCAACCCCGGCCGCCTCCTCGCCACCGCCCTTTGCGGGCTCGACGAAATCTAAGATCGCCGAGCGCGGTCCTTCCCCCATGCCCTCATTCCTCCCTCTGCGTCCGGTCGCCGACATCCATGCGTCGATCACGTATCCGCGGCATCGACGTCATCACAGTCAGCAGTAGTCTGCATACGTGACGTACGCATGACCTGAGTACGTGTACTCAGATCCCCAAACGGAACCGGGGGCCGGGGGGAGTGGGCATGGACATGTGCCCACTGTTCGGCGTGAGTTCGGCGCGTGTGCGACACATCCGCTCTGTCGGAGAGCAGGTCATGCCATGGCGATTATTGCCACGCCGGTGATGCCTTGCAGTGCGAGCTGTAGGCAGACCAGCGGCAGCCACAGCCTTCTCGCCCGCTCGGCCGCAGGGTTCAGCACCGAAGCGGTCACGCCGATGGCGGCGCTGCCCCAGAATGCCCACCACGCCACGTCGCCCAGAACGGCGGGCGCGCAGCCCTCGCCGTACGTGAGGCAGCGGGCGAAGCGCTCCGAGCTGAGGACGGGCAGCCAGACGACCAAGGTCATCGGGAGGAGCGTCGCCAGGCCGATACGGGCCCGACGACGCCATTGCCGGGGACCGGCTTCGCTGTGCTGGAGGGGCAGGACGTCAGTCATGTCTCCCAGTCCGCCACACGCGGACTCGCCGGGGATCCGTCAAGCTACTCAGCCGGGTACTCAAATCGCCCGGTGCGCCCGGCCCTTGGGAGGCGTACGGAGAAGGTCCCACCCGCGCCCGAGCGGTGCGTACGGGCGCGGGCGGGCCGCCGGGGCCGTACGTGCCGAGATGTGCCTTTCCGCATCGTGAGACGGTTCCGCGCGGCGCGGGGCGGCGTGGCAGACTGCCCGCGTGCTCTCGTTCGCCATGATTATTGGTGACAGCGCGCCGGTCCTCAGTGGCCGCTGATCCGTATTCAACCGAAGCGGCAGTGGACACCGTGTCCCAGACCCGCGCGCAGACCTCTCGCACCCGCGAGGGGTTTTTTCGTTTTTCGGGGCCACCGAACCGGAGAGCGGGAGCGCGCAGGATGATGGGGATAAGTGGAGCCGAGTCTTCCGGGCGTGGACGAGTCGTCCGGACTTCCGCTCACCCGACAGGAGCCAGACCACCATGACGAAGGACGTCCCCAGCGACGACTTCCATGTCTTCGACACCACACTGCGCGACGGCGCCCAGCGTGAAGGCATCAATCTCAGCGTCGCCGACAAGCTGACCATCGCCCGCCACCTGGACGCCTTCGGCGTCGGTTACATCGAGGGCGGCTGGCCCGGTGCCAACCCCCGTGACACCGAGTTCTTCCAGCGTGCGCGGTCCGAGATCGATTTCCGCAGTGCCCAGCTCGTCGCGTTCGGCGCGACCCGCAAGGCGGGCGTACGGGCTGCCGACGACCCGCAGGTCGTCGCGCTCGCCGACGCCGGGGCGCCCGTGGTGACGATCGTCGCGAAGTCCCATGACCGACACGTCGAGCTCGCCCTGCGCACCACCCTGGAGGAGAACCTCCTGATGGTGCGCGACACCGTCGCGTATCTGCGGGAGCGCGGCCGCAGGGTGTTCGTCGACTGCGAGCACTTCTTCGACGGCTACCAGGCCAACCCCGGCTACGCCAAGGACGTCGTCCGCACCGCGCACGAGGCGGGCGCGGAGGTCGTCGTCCTCTGCGACACCAACGGCGGCATGCTGCCCGCCCAGGTGCAGGCCGTCGTACGGACCGTCGCCGGTGACACCGGTGCCCGGCTCGGCATCCACGCGCAGGACGACACCGGCTGCGCCGTCGCCAACACGCTCGCGGCCGTCGACGCGGGCGCCACCCACGTCCAGTGCACGGCGAACGGCTACGGCGAGCGCGTCGGCAACGCGAACCTCTTTCCCGTGGTCGCCGCCCTCCAGCTCAAGTACGGCCGCAAGGTGGTCCCCGAGGGCGCGCTGGCCGAGATGACCCGCATCTCGCACGCCATCGCCGAGGTCGTCAACCTCACCCCCTCCACCCACGAGCCGTACGTCGGCACCTCCGCCTTCGCGCACAAGGCCGGACTGCACGCCTCCGCCATCAAGGTCGATCCCGACCTGTACCAGCACATCGACCCCGAACAGGTCGGCAACTCCATGCGGATGCTCGTCTCCGACATGGCAGGCCGCGCCTCCGTCGAGCTCAAGGGCAAGGAGCTCGGCTACGACCTGACCGGCGACCGCGAGCTCGTCGGCCGCATCGTCGAGCGGGTCAAGAGGCAGGAGCTGCGCGGCTATTCGTACGAGGCGGCCGACGCCTCCTTCGAACTGCTGCTCCGCGACGAGGTGCACGGCGGCGGCGCGCCGCGGTTCTTCCGGATGGAGTCGTGGCGGGCGATCGTCGAGGACCGGCCGGACGGCACGCACGCGAACGAGGCGACCGTACGGCTCTGGGCGAAGGGCGAGCGGGCCGTCGCCACCGGCGAGGGGAACGGCCCGGTCAACGCGCTGGACCGGGCGCTGCGGGTCGGACTCGAGCCGGTCTTCCCGGAGTTGGCCCGGATGGAGCTCGTCGACTACAAGGTGCGCATCCTGGAGGGCAAGCACGGTACGGAGTCCACGACCCGGGTGCTGATCTCCACCAGCGACGGCAGCACGGAGTGGTCCACGGTGGGCGTCGCGGACAACGTGATCGCCGCCTCGTGGCAGGCGCTGGACGACGCCTACACCTTCGGGCTGCTGCGGGCCGGGCTGACGCCGGGGGAGTAGCGGCGTACGCGGAAGGCCGTACGGCACCGGGTGTGCCGTACGGCCTCGCGCGGCCGAGCGGTACTGTGCCCGCGTGCCCCGGCTCCGGCCCGTACGGCAGAGGGGCGGCGGGGACGGCGTCGTTTGCAGGAACCTGCCGTTGCAGGAACCTGTTGCCCGTGGTGTTTACGCTGTGGAGACCCAACAGCCCCGGGCCCCCGAGGTGGGAGAGTTCCCTGCATGGACCCTCCAAAAGGGTGCGGTTCTGTCCAGCGCAGCCATGAAACCGGCGCGGAGACTGTTCGGATCTGACGAGGGCAGGGCGCCCGGCCGTTTCGTAGGGTCTATACATGACCGATCTGTCTCAGGACTCCCGCGGCCGTGTGGCCGAGCTGCACGCCATCCGTGCGCAGGCCCGTCGCGGGCCGAGTGAGAAGGCCACCGAGGCGCAGCACGCCAAGGGGAAGCTGTCGGTCCGGGAGCGGATCGACGTGCTTCTGGACGAGGGGACCTTCCGTGAGGTCGGCGGGCTGCGGCGGCACCGCGCCACCGGCTTCGGGCTGGAGGAGAAGCGGCCGTACACCGACGGCGTGGTGACCGGCTGGGGCAAGGTGCACGGGCGGACGGTGTTCGTCTACGCGCACGACTTCCGCATCTTCGGCGGCGCCCTGGGGGAGGCGCACGCGGCGAAGATCCACAAGATCATGGACATGGCCATCGCGGCCGGCGCACCCCTCATCTCGCTCAACGACGGTGCGGGCGCGCGTATTCAGGAGGGCGTCGCCGCCCTCGCCGGCTACGGCGGGATCTTCCAGCGCAACACCCGCGCGTCCGGCGTCATCCCGCAGATTTCCGTGATGCTCGGCCCGTGCGCGGGCGGCGCGGCGTACTCGCCGGCGCTGACCGACTTCGTGTTCATGGTCCGGGAGACCTCCCAGATGTTCATCACCGGGCCGGACGTCGTGCAGGCGGTGACCGGCGCCGAGGTGACGCAGAACGGGCTCGGCGGCGCCGACGTGCACGCCGGGACCTCCGGAGTGGCGCACTTCGCCTACGACGACGAGGAGTCGTGCCTCGAGGAGGTGCGGTACCTGCTGTCGCTGCTGCCCGCCAACAACCGCGAGAACCCGCCGGTGGCGCCCACCGCCGACCCCGCGGACCGCACCAACGACTCGCTGCTCGACCTGGTGCCGGTGGACGGCAACCAGCCGTACGACATGCACAAGGTCATCGAGGAGATCGTCGACGACGGCGAGATGCTCGAGGTCCACGAACGCTGGGCCACCAACATCGTGTGCGCGCTGGCCCGGATGGACGGCCAGGTCGTGGGCTT
Source organism: Streptomyces armeniacus (assembly GCF_003355155.1). Classification (NCBI taxonomy): domain Bacteria; kingdom Bacillati; phylum Actinomycetota; class Actinomycetes; order Kitasatosporales; family Streptomycetaceae; genus Streptomyces; species Streptomyces armeniacus. The sequence goes on from NZ_CP031320.1 coordinate 6,662,849, forward strand.
CGTCGCCAGCCAGCCGCAGTCGCTGGCCGGCGTGCTGGACATCGAGGCATCCGAGAAGGCCGCGCGTTTTGTGCAGATGTGCGACGCGTTCAACATCCCGATCCTGACGCTGCTGGACGTGCCGGGCTTCCTGCCGGGCGTCGACCAGGAGCACGGCGGGATCATCCGGCACGGCGCGAAGCTGCTGTACGCGTACTGCAACGCGACGGTGCCGCGCATCTCGCTGGTGCTGCGGAAGGCGTACGGGGGCGCATACATCGTCATGGACTCGCAGTCCATCGGCGCCGACGTCACCTTCGCGTGGCCGACGAACGAGATCGCCGTGATGGGCGCCGAGGGCGCGGCGAACGTCATCTTCCGCAGGCAGATCGCGGCGGCCGACGACCCCGAGGCGATGCGGACGCACATGGTCAAGGAGTACAAGGCCGAGCTGATGCACCCCTACTACGCCGCCGAACGCGGGCTGGTGGAGGACGTCATCGATCCGGCCGAGACCCGGCAGGCGCTCATCTCCGCGCTGGCCATGCTCGCCACCAAGCACGCGGACCTGCCGTCCCGCAAGCACGGCAACCCGCCGCAGTGACGAGCGCGCACAGCGAGCACGTACGCCGAGTACGTACACAACGGGCACGTACCAACGGGCACCTGCACACCGCACCACACGCACGACCGGCACCAACTGACCGCACAACGAACGGGGAATCCGAAATGAGCGCTCCGGCACCGCACCTCGTACGGGTGGAGAAGGGGCAGGCCAGCCCCGAGGAACTGGCCGCCGTCACCGCGATCCTGCTCGCCCGCGCCGCCACGCCGCCCGCGCACGCGGGTGTGAACAGGGGGCGCAGCAAGGCGGGTTGGCGGCGCCTGGAGCGTACGGCGGGCTTCCACGCACCGCACAGCTGGCAGCACTGAGCCACGGGCCACGCGGCGCACGGCGCACGGCGTGCGTGGCGCGCACGGCGCGCGGCGGCACACACAAGAAAAGGGGCCCGTACGCGATGCGTGCGGGCCCTTCGTCGTTCGCTGTGCCTCAGGCGCCGGGGGCGTCCACGAGGACGGTACGGCGCGGATTCGCGGTCTGCGGGGGAAGTTGGGCCTCGGTGTCGTCGTCGGTGTGGGCGGCCGATTCGGCGGAGAGCCCGGTAAGATCGTCTGCGTCCTCGAGATGCGCCAGCGTGGTGCGCTGCGGGTTGGCTATGTTGCGCATGATCATGGTGGTCTTCACGAGTAAGGATTCCCCAGCGAGTCGCTTGTCGTTTCCGTATAGCGTGTAAACCTCAAGAGTAGGCGCGCTATTCCCAGTGATCATGTGACCTAGGCAACTCCCCGCGTGTGAGTTTTCTCACTTACTTGTGAGCAAAGCCGACATAAGGCACAGTCGCCACCCTATGGGTAATCGGGCAATTAGGACGGAAGGGAAGCTTCCGTGTGCTCGGAGTGCTACCGGGGCAGTGTGACGGGGCGAGATGCTCGTACGGATAAGTCCGGTATCGCGGGCAATGATTTCTACAGCACGTAACGCGGCGTCTCCATAGCGTCACGCATGTCACAGGGTTATCCACAGGTCTTGTTGGAGATCCGGCACTGTGCTGGAATTCCACGGACCGCCGCGGGAACATCAGCCGGCGCGCAGGGGGCGCAGAGAAGCGCCGCGCGGCGGTTAAAGGGGACGCGCCGGTCACTCACGAACGCCCAGGGGGCCCTGGAACCCCCATGACTCGATACCGTCCCACCGTCCCAAGCGGCGGGACGCCTGGTCCAGAGGTTGCGACGCTAGTGCAGGGACGTTTCAAGAGGGATGGCAGCACGGTGGGGGACCCGGAGCTGCGTGGTTCGACCGACCGCGCCTCCTCACCTCAGCGCGCCCAGGGGAGCGGGACCACCGCTGCCGCCGCGGACTCCGGCGGCGCCGCGGGCGCTCCACAGGGCGAAGGAGACGGCAAGGGTGCAGGGAAGGCCAAGGGCTCGACCGGCCCGGGGTCACGCCTCGCCCTGCGCAACTGGCGTATCAGTACCCGCCTGGTGTCCCTGCTCACGCTGCCCGTAGTCGCCGCGACCGCCCTGGGTGGCCTGCGCATCAACGACTCGCTGGACGACGTCAAGCAGCTCGACAACATGAAGCTCCTCACCGAGATGACGGAGCACGCCACCGAGCTGGCCGCCGCTCTCCAGGAGGAGCGGGACAAGTCGGCCGGCCCGCTGGTCAGCACGGGCAACGAGAAGGACGACTCGGTCGTCGCCAGCCGTGAGGACACGGACCGGGCCCGCCAGGCGTTCAACGAGGCCACCGGCGACATCAACGCCGACGACGAGGTGATGTCCGGTGTCCAGACCACCGTGGTCGACATCACCCGCCAGCTGAACAACATCAAGGACATCCGCGAGGACGCGTACGACACCCCTGAGTACACGTCGCAGACCGTCGACCGGTACAGCCGGCTGATCGAGTCGCTGCTCGGACTCTCCCTCGACATGGCCCAGGCCACGAGCAACAGCGAGATGATCCAGAGCACGCGTGCGCTGTCGGCGTTCTCGTCGGCGAAGGAGTTCGCGTCGGTCCAGCGGGCGATCATCAGCGCCGGTCTGGCCCGCAAGGACGGCCCCGAGCTGTCCCAGACCGACCGGCTCTACGCGAGTACGGCGATGGCCAGTGAGGACGCCAAGCTCACGACGTTCGGGCAGATCAACGGCGAGGGCGCGGCCGAGCTGCTCAAGCCGCTCGAGGGCGGCATCGTCAACATCACCGCGGCGGACACGTACCGCGACCGGGTGCTGAAGTCCGCGGACGGGATCAAGCGCGAGCAGCGCTCGTACATGGACTGGTACGACCAGGACAAGAGCAAGATCGAAGAGATGGGCAAGATCGAGGCCACGCTGCTCTCCGAGATGGAGCAGCAGGCCCGCAAGCTCCGCTCCGAGGCGCAGCGCGACGCGATCATCAACGGCGCCATCATCTTCCTCGTCCTCGGCATCTCCCTGGTCGGCGCGTTCGTCGTGGCCCGCTCCATGGTCCGGTCGCTGCGCAGGCTGCAGGACACCGCGCAGGAGGTCGCCCGGCAGCGGCTGCCCGAGCTGGTCCGCCAGATGTCCGAGGCCGAGCCGCAGGACGTGGACACCTCGGTCGAGTCCGTCGGTGTGCACAGCCGGGACGAGATCGGCAAGGTGGCCTCCGCGTTCGACGACGTCCACCGCGAGGCCGTCCGGCTCGCCGGTGAGCAGGCGCTGCTGCGGGGGAACGTCAACGCGATGTTCACCAACCTCTCCCGCCGCAGCCAGGGCCTCATCCAGCGCCAGCTGTCGCTCATCTCCGAGCTGGAGTCCCGCGAGGCCGACCCCGACCAGCTGTCGTCGCTGTTCAAGCTGGACCACCTCGCGACCCGTATGCGCCGGAACGGCGAGAACCTCCTCGTCCTCGCGGGCGAGGAGCCGGGCCGCCGCTGGACCCGGCCGGTGCCGCTCGTCGACGTGCTGCGTGCCGCCGCGTCCGAGGTGGAGCAGTACGAGCGCATCGAGCTGAGCTCCGTTCCGACCACCGAGGTCGCGGGCCGCGTCGTCAACGACCTCGTGCACCTGCTGGCCGAGCTGCTGGAGAACGCCACCTCGTTCTCCTCGCCCCAGACGAAGGTGAAGGTCACCGGTCACGCCCTGCCCGACGGGCGGGTGCTGGTCGAGATCCACGACACCGGCATCGGGCTGTCGCCCGAGGACCTCTCCGCGATCAACGAGCGGCTGGCGAACCCGCCGACGGTGGACGTCTCCGTCTCCCGCCGCATGGGCCTCTTCGTGGTCGGCCGCCTGTCCCTGCGGCACGGCATCCGGATACAGCTGCGGCCCTCCGACTCCGGCGGCACGACCGCGCTCGTCATGCTGCCCGTCGACGTCGCCCAGGGCGGCGCGCAGGGCGCCAAGGGCAAGCCGGGCGCCGCTCCCGGCGGTCCCGGCGCCCCCGGCGGTGCCGGCGCCCCCAAGGGCACCGGGCTGGCCGCCGCGCTCCAGCGCGAGCCGCGCGGCGGCGTCGGCCAGACGACGCGGCTGGGTGCGGTGCCCCCGCGCGGCCAGGTGGGCGGCGCCTCCTCGCGCCCCGCGCTGCCCGGCAGCGGCGGGGACGGCGGCGACGAGCCGCAGCAGGCGCCCGGCACGGGGCTGCCCGTACGGCCGCGGGGCGGCACGCCCGTCGGCGCCGACAGCGGCGCCACTCCCACCGACTTCTTCGGCAACGGCGCTCCGGCCCCGCAGCGCCCGCTGGGCTCGCCGCCCGGCCCGCCCGCCGGCGGCAACGGCGCCCCGTCGCCGCAGCGCCCGACCGCGCTGCCCGTACGGGGCGGGCCCGCCGGCGAGCTGCCGCCGCGGCCGCAGGGCGGTCCCGGTGACACCGGTGAGTTCCCGATGCCGCAGCGGCCGCAGGGCGGCCCGGGTGACACGGGTGAGTACCCCGTGCCGCAGCAGCCCCAGTCCGGCGGTCCGGGTGACACGGGTGAGTTCCCGCAACCCCCGTTCCCCCAGGCGCCGTTCCCGCAGCAGCCGGCGCAGGCGCCGCAGCAGTCCGGAGGACCGGGCGACACCGCGCAGTTCGACCGGCCCGACTTCAACGGCCCGCCGCCCGCGGGCGTTCCGGGCGGCCAGTCCGGCACGGGCACGGGCGAGCAGCGCCCCAGCTGGGCCAGTGCCGACGAGGCGCCGCGCGGCCACGACGACACGGAGACCGGCGGCGAGTACGCCCGCCCCGGTCACCCGGGTCAGGGTCAGGGCCAGGGCCCGCAGGACACCGGCGAGTACGCCCAGCCGGGCCTGCCCGCCGGGAGCGGTCAGAACGCCCAGGGAACCGGCGAGTTCCCGCTGCCCCAAGCCCCCCGGAACGACCCGGACTTCGGCATACCCGCGGGCCCGCCGGCCTCGGCCGACACGCCCACCCCCATATTCGAGTCGATGGAATCGAACTGGTTCCGCGGCACCCGCTCGTCGCAGCCGGCACAGCAGCAGGACCAGGGCGGCGACGACTCGCAGCAGCCGCAGGCGCCCACACCGCGTCCCGGCTCGGCCTCCGCCACGCCTCCGATGCCGCAGCGCCAGTCCGCGCGCGGCAGCGCCGAGGACGGCGGCGGCTCCGGCACCGGAGGCACCCGCGAACCGGCGGGGGCCAACTGGGGAGCAGCTCCGAACGACGAACGCTGGCGCCAGGCGGAGCAGCTCCGCCAGCCCGCCGCCGGAGGTGTCACCACGTCGGGTCTGCCGCGCCGTGTGCCCCGCGCCAACCTGGTGGCGGGCACCGCGCAGCAGCAGTCGACGGCCCAGTCCGGTCCACAGGTCTCGCGTGCGCCCGATGATGTGCGCGGGCGGCTGACCAATCTCCGTCGTGGCATCCGGCAGGGCCGACAGGCCACTGACGGCCATGGCATTGGCCCCACCTACCAGCAGGAGCGTTAGTTGAGTCCGATGAGCCAGGCGGCGCAGAACCTGAACTGGTTGATCACCAACTTCGTGGACAACACCCCGGGTGTGTCGCACACGGTGGTGGTCTCCGCCGACGGGCTGCTCCTTGCGTTGTCCGAGGGCTTCCCGCGCGACCGGGCCGACCAGCTGGCGGCTGTCGCGTCGGGTCTGACCTCGCTCACCGCGGGCGCGTCCCGGATCTTCGAGGGCGGCCTCGTGAACCAGACGGTGGTGGAGATGGAGCGGGGGTTCCTCTTCATCATGTCCATCTCGGACGGTTCGTCGCTGGCGGTGCTCGCGCATCCGGAGGCCGATATCGGTCTTGTCGGGTACGAGATGGCGCTGCTCGTCGACCGTGCGGGCACCGTCCTCACCCCCGATGTCCGTGCCGAGCTCCAAGGAAGCATCCTCAACTGACTGACAGCTCCCCCCACATGAGCACCACAGTCCGCTTAGACCTCATGCCTCGCCCGGAGGAGCCATGACCCCGCCGCCCGCCTCGCCCGGCCCGTACGGTGCCTCGAACTATCAAGCGTCGTACGGGGGTGAAGGCGACCAACCGCTGGTGCGGCCGTACGCCATGACCGGTGGCCGGACCCGGCCGCGCTACCAGCTGGCCATCGAGGCCCTGGTGAGCACCAGCGCCGATCCGATGCATCTGCAGGGTCTGCTCCCCGAGCACCAGCGGATATGCCACCTGTGCCGGGAGGTCAAGTCGGTCGCGGAGGTCTCGGCACTGCTGGCCATTCCGCTGGGCGTGGCCAGGATCCTCGTCGCCGACCTGGCCGAGGCCGGCATGGTGGCCATTCACCAGCCTGGCGGCGGCTCCGAACCGGGCGGCGCCCCCGATGTGACCTTGCTGGAAAGGGTGCTCAGTGGACTTCGCAAGCTCTAGCCCTCAGATGGGGCAGACGAGTCAGATGGGGTACGGGGCGCCGACGCCGCGTGCCGCCACCTCGGCCAAGATCGTGGTGGCTGGTGGGTTCGGCGTGGGTAAGACGACCTTCGTCGGCGCGGTTTCGGAGATCAATCCGCTGCGTACCGAGGCTGTGATGACGTCGGCTTCGGCGGGGATCGATGACCTCGAACACCGAGCGAACCGCAGCCCTGGCAAACTTCCTCCACACCTACAACCACCACCGCTGCCACACCGCACTCGACGGACACCCGCCCATCACCCGCGTCAACAACCCTGCGGGTCAATACACCTAGGCCGTGTTTTAGGTAGCGGGTGAGTCTTGGAGGGAGAGTTCTAGGGCCAGTTCCATACAGCGCAGGCGGGCTGGGGAGAAGTCGTAGGGCATCTTGCCGGTGGCTTCGAACACGCTCATGGAGTCAGCCTCCCGCCTGCCAGAGTTGAGGTCGGCCTCGCCGTCGCCGTCATCGGTGGTGGCAGGGTGCAAAGCGTCCCAGGCGTCGAAGAGGTCATCGTCGTCCTTATCCAGGCCGGACTCCTCGATGACGGCGTGCAGGGCGCTTTCGAAGGCGTGCCGCTCGACGGCCACTTGAGCCACTCGTGGATCATCGACGGCGACACTGTCATCAAGTGCCTCCTCGGCGTCATCGATGCGGTCGGAATCCTCCCGCAGCGTGGGATGCGTGGCCAGGACCACGAAGCGGGTGGCCTGGACGGCCGCGCCGAGCGGGCCGAAGATCCGCTCAGTGACCAGCAGACTGTCCAGGTCCGCCTGACGCAGAGAGCCCTCGGGCAGGTTCTTGAGGCGTTCGGTGACGAGGTCGGAGAGCAGGCCCATCCGGCTCCCTTCGGTGCGCATCCGCTGCACGGCGGTCCGCTGCCGCCGCAATTCCGCCTCCTGCTCGGCGAGGGTTTCCTCCAACCGCTCCAGGATGCCCGCGATACTGTCTCCGCTGTCCGCACCGGCGGAAGCCGTGCCGGTGGTGAAGGCGTCACGGATGTCGTCCAGGGCGATCCCGGCGTCGGCCATCTTGCGGATCCACAGCAGGCGGATCATGTCCTCGTACCCGTAGCGGCGGCGGTCATCGCCGCCCCGCTCAGGCTCGGGGAGCAGGCCGATCTGGTGGTAATGGCGAATCGCCCGTGGCGTGCTGCCTGCGAAGGCCGCCGCGTCACCGATCTTGACCTGGCGGGGTGGCATGAAGGACGTACGCATGAGCAGGGACCTTTCCTCAAGGGATCGGGACGTAAGTCCACCGGACCACATGCCGCTACGGAAGGTGCAACCCCAAACACTCGGCCCGTGTGTGTGCGCCCACGCACCGCTCGTCGTCTGCCGTCTGCCGTCTGCCGTCTGTCGCCTGTTGTTCGGTCGCGTGCCGTGTGCCGTGTGCCGCGTCTCGTGTCGTATGGTCACGCGTGCGTGTCGTACGGCCACGCGTACGCACGCCCGCTGTACGGTCACCCGCGCGTGTTCGGCCACGCGCGTGTACGAGCGCGACCGCCGTTCGGGCCTTGCCCCGCGCCGTACGTCCCGCCCGTTCTGCGCGGCATGATGTGGGGGATGCACATTACTCCCGGCGGCTCTCCGCGCCCTGCTCGTACTGCCCTTGACCTGTTGCGCTGTCCTTTGTGTGGGGCGCGTCTTGCTCGGTCCGGCAGCGCGTTCGTGTGTCCGGTGGGGCACTCGTTCGACATCGCCCGGCAGGGTTATGTGGGTTTGCTGGGCGGGGGTGTGCGGGCGGCGAGTGCGGATACGGCCGTGATGGTGGGGGCGCGTGAGGCGTTTCTGCGTGGGGGTCATTACGCGCCGCTTGCCGGTGCGCTTGCCGGGTGGGCTGTCTCGTTGTGCCGGCCTGGCGCGGCTGTTCTGGATGCGGGTGTGGGCACCGGTTACTATCTGGCCGCTGTGCTCGAGGCCCTGCCCGGGGCCGTGGGTCTGGGTCTGGACGTCTCCAAGTACGCGGTGCGCCGTGCCGCGCGGGTGCATCCCCGGGCCGCTGCCGCGACCTGGGATGTGTGGGAGGCGTTGCCGGTCGGTACGGACTCGGTGGATCTGCTGGTGAATGTTTTTGCGCCGCGTAACGGGCGGGAGTTCCGTCGTGTTCTGCGGCCCGGTGGCGTGTTGCTGGTGGTGACGCCGACGTCCCGGCACATGGCCGAGCTGCGCGATGCGTTCGGCATGCTGGCGGTCGACGGGGCCAAGGAGGAACGGCTCGGCCGCACTCTGTCGGCGTTCTTCCGGCACGTGGAGACTCGGCTGCGGGAGTACGCCGTGACGTTGACGCCTGGTGAGGTGGCGGATCTGGTGTCGATGGGGCCGACGCATCATCATCTGCGGGAGGGGGAGGCGGCGGGCCGTGCCGCGGGACTCGACGGGCCGGTGCGGGTGACCGCCTCATTCCGCTTGTCCGTTTACCGGCCGTTGTGAGGCAACCACAACCATTTGCCGGTCTCGTGTGTCTTATCTGGCAGCCGAACGCTCGGGCCCGGGCTTTTTTCGGAGGACATCACACACAGACAGCAGGGGGGGAACCATTCATGCGTTCACGTAAGTTCGCGGTGGCGGCGGCCGCGTGTGCCTTCGTCCTGGTCCCGGCCGCGACGGCGTCGGCCGGCAGCGGTCCCGTTCCTGATTCCTCCAAGCGCGCCCCGGCGAAATCGACGGCGCCGTCGGCCCAGGGCAACCCGCGAAGCCTGAAGGCCGAGGCTGTCGGGGTCTGTCCGGATGCGTATCAGATCGGCACCACCGGTTACGTCAAGCGCGGGAGCGAGACGATCGCCTCGGTGAAGCAGTTCTATTCGCCCACGTGCCAGGAGAACTACGGCTACCTGTGGGTGTGGCAGGGCTTCCGTGACAAGCACGGCGACTACGACGTCAACTCCGCGGTCTACAGCTACTCGCAGGACGAGGTTCTCGGTGCCCGGGCCTGGACGGACAGCAACGGCCAGGAGTACTGGTCGTATCCCACCGACACGGTCAGGGACTGCACCGCCGCCGTGGGCGCGGTCCGTCCGGCGGGGTCGCCGCTGGCGTATCAGGCGGCGAGTTCGAAGCGTTGCTGATCGCGTACGCGTAGCGCGGGCGGGTGTCTGCCGCGCGCGTGCCGCGGACGGCTGGTACGGCGTGTGCGGCACGCACGGGGCGGCCTGCTGGGCGCGTGCCCGGTGAGCGCGCCCCGCTGTGCACCGTCGTGTGCGGCAGGCACGGGGCGGCCTGCTGGGCGCGTGCCCGGTGAGCGCGCCCCGCTGTGCACCGTCGTGTGCGGCAGGCACGGGGCGGCCTGCTGGGCGCGTGCCCGGTGAGCGTGTCCCGCCGTGCCCCGCCGTGTACCACCGTTCCCGGTTGTACGCGTGCCCGGTGAGCGTGTCCCGCCGTGCCCCGCCGTGTACCACCGTTCCCGGTTGTACGCGTGCCCGGTGAGCGTGTCCCGCCGTGCCCCGCCGTGTACCACCGTTCCCGGTTGTACGCGTGCCGGTGAGCGTGCCCCGCCGTGTATCACCGTTCCCGGTTGTACGTGTGCCGGTGAGTGTGTACCGCCGTGTACCACCACCGCTGTGTATTGCCGTGTGCCGTCGTGTTCTGGTTGTTCTGTGGGTGGTCGGGGTGCGGTGGTGTGTCTGTCGTGTGTCGGCTGCGCGGGTAGCCTCCTGGCGTACGGGAGGAGGGCGCGTGGTCCAGGAACAGGCCGGCCGGGTGCTGGCGGTGAATCTGCGGGCGTTGCGGGAGAGGGCCGGTATCACGCTGTCGGAGTTGGCGCGGCGGTCGGGTATCGCGAAGGGCACGCTGTCCCAGCTCGAGTCGGGGTCGGGGAATCCGACGATCGAGACGGTGTTCAGTTTGTCGAACGCGCTGGGTGTTCCGGTGTCGTCTCTGTTGACCGAACAGGCCGTGCCCGATGTGGTGTTGGTGCGCTCCGGTGGTCTGGAGGTGCTCAGCAGCAATGCGGTGGATCTGCGGATGCTGCGGCGGCTGGATGTGACCGGCCGGGTGCTGGAGCTGTACGACCAGCGGGTCCGTCCGGGGGAGAGGCAGTATTCCGGCGGGCATCCGGGGCGGGAGCATGTGGTGGTGACCTCGGGCCGGTTGAGGGTGGGTCCGCCGGAGTCGCCGTACGAGCTGGGTCCGGGCGATTACGTGTGTTTCGCGGCGCGGGCGCCGCACGTCTACGAGACGGCGGGCGGGCCGGTGACCTCGGTGCTGATGCTGGAGTATCCGGCCGACGCGGGGCCGCCGGCGCCCGCCGGGACGTGCGCGGCGGCGGCGGCGGGGGAGTCGGAGGGGAAGACGGGGGACGGGGTGGGGGGTTGACGGTGTCCGCGGCGGGTCCCTAGCCTCAAAAGCGTTCATTTAAATGAACGGCTGGTGGGGTGGTGTGTGGGTGTGGCGGCACGCGCGGCGGATGTCGTGGTGGTGGGTGCGGGCGTGGTCGGTGCCGCGTGTGCGGAGGCGCTCAGTGCGGCCGGGCTGTGTGTGCACGTGCTGGATCGGGGGCCGGTGGCGTGTGGGACGACGGCCGCCGGCGAGGGCAACGTACTGGTCTCCGACAAGGCCCCCGGCCCGGAACTGGACTTGGCCCGTGATTCCCGCCGCCGCTGGCCCGGGCTCCTGGCCGCTCTGGGTGAGGAACTCGGCCCGTGTGGAGCGGAAGCGGAGTGGGAGGCCAAGGGTGGCCTCGTGGTCGCCACCACGCGGGAGGCGGTCGCGCCGCTGGCCGCGTTCGCGGATGCACAGCGCGCCGTGGGCGTACGGGCCGACCCGGTGAGCTCCGGGCAGGCGCGGGAGTTGGAGCCGTACCTGACCAGGGATCTGACGGCGGCGGTGCACTATCCCGAGGACGCCCAGTTGCAGCCGGTGCTGGCGGCGACCGCGCTGCTGGCCGCGGTCCGTGCCCGGGGTGGTGAGGTGTGTTCCGGGGTGCCGGTGCGGGGAGTGTTGCGGGATGGGGCGGGCGCGGTACGCGGGGTGCGTACGGCGCGGGGCGTCATCCCGTGCCCTGTGGTGGTGAACGCGTGCGGTCCGTGGTCGGGCCGCTTCGCCGCGGCGGCGGGCGTACCGCTGGCGGTGCTGCCGCGGCGGGGCATGGTGCTGGTCACCGGGCCGCTCCCGGCGGGTGTCGTACGGCGGAAGGTATACGACGCGGACTACGTGGGGGCGGTCGCCAGCGGTGACGCCGACCTGCAGACCTCCACGGTCGTGGAGTCGACGCGGGCGGGGACGGTGCTCATCGGTTCCAGCCGGGAACGTGTCGGGTTCGACGACCGGCTGCGCACGGAGGTGCTGGGCGTGCTGGCACGGAAGGCGCTGGGGCTGTTCCCGGTGCTGGAGGGTGTGCCGGTGATGCGCGCCTACGGCGGCTTCCGCCCGTACGCCCCGGACCATCTGCCGGTGATCGGTGAGGACCCGCGGCTGCCCGGTCTGTGGCACGCCACCGGGCACGAGGGGGCGGGGATCGGCCTCGCGGCGGGCACGGGGCGGCTGCTGGCGGATCTGTGCACGGGCGAACGGCCCGCGGTGGATCCGGAACCGTTCCGGGTCGGCCGGCCCGCACTCATGCAGGAGGCGTGATGAACGGAAACGGGAACGGGAGCCTGCTGCGGGTACGCGTGGACGGCGAGGAACGGCACGCCTTTCCGGGCCAGACGGTGGCCGGGCTGCTGCTGGCGGAGGGCCGCGTGTCGTGGCGTACGACGCGGGGCGAGGGCCGCCCGCGGGGGGTCTTCTGCGGTATCGGGGTGTGTTTCGACTGCCTGGTGGTGGTCAACGGCGTGCCCGATGTCCGCGCCTGCCGGCGGCTGCTGGCCGAGGGGGACGAGGTACGAACGCAGCACGGCGCGGAGCTGCCCTCATGAGCCCCGGCCCGGTGGTGGTGGTCGGGGGCGGTCCGGCCGGGATGGCGGCGGCGCGCGCCGCCGCCGGGGCGGGTGCGGGCGTGGTGCTGGCCGATTCCGGGCCGCTGCTGGGCGGCCAGTACCACCGGCAGAACACGCTGCACCCCGGCGCCCGGCTGGCGTTGCCGGAGGGTGTGGAGCATGTGCCGGAGGCGGAGGTGTGGGCGCTGGAGCACCTCCCCGACGACGACGGCGGGGGCCACCGGGTGCACCTGCGCTGCGGTCCGGCGGACGGGCCGGGCCGCCACGGCCGCACCGTGGACACCCCGGCGCTGGTGCTGGCGACGGGGGCGTACGACCGTGTGCTGCCGTTCCCGGGCTGGGACCTGCCCGGGGTGTGCACGGCGGGCGCCGGGCAGGCGCTGGCGAAGGGCCAGGGCGTACCGGTGGGCCGGCGGGTGGTGGTGGCCGGCACCGGCCCGTTCCTGCTGCCGGTGGCCGCGTCACTGGCACAGGTGGGCGCGCGGGTGGCGGGGGTGTGGGAGGCCAACGCCGTCCCCGGCGGCTGGCTCGCCGATTTGGCGGGGTGTGGGCGGGCCGCGGGAAGGCGGGTGAACTGGCCCGGCATGCCGCCCTGCTGGCTCGCCGGCGCATCCCCTGCCGGCAGCGCAGCACGGTCATCGCAGCGCACGGCCGGGACCGGGTGGAGGCGGTGACGGTGGCCCGGCTGGACCACGACTGGAACCTGCTGCCGGGCACCCGGCGGCGCATCGAGGCGGACGCGGTGTGCGTCGGCTACGGCTTCACCCCGCAGCTGGAACTCGCGCTGTCCGCGGGCTGCGCGACATCCGGCGGCTTCGTCACCGTCGACGCCGCGCAGGCCACCTCGGTGCCCGGCGTGTTCGCCGCCGGTGAGGTGACCGGCATCGGGGGAGCCCTCCTCGCCGCGAAGGAGGGCACGGTCGCCGGGACCGCGGCCGCGCGCGCGGCCGGGGTTACGGTGCGCGCCCCCGTACGCGCCATGCGGGGGGTGCGGGCGGGGCGCCGGTTCGCCGCGGCGCTGGAGCGGGCCCATCCGGTACGGGAGGGCTGGCGGGGCTGGCTGGATGAGGACACGGTGGTGTGCCGCTGCGAGGAAGTGACCTTCGGCCAGCTGCGCCGGGCGGTCCGGGAGCGCGGTGCGGCCGGCGTACGGGCGGTGAAGCTGGTCAGCCGGGCGGGGCTCGGGCTGTGCCAGGGCCGGGTGTGCGGGCGGAGCGTCGCGGAACTGACCGGACTCCCCGACCCCGGCACGGCTTTCGCGGGCCGCCCGCTGGCGGCGCCGCTGCGGCTGGGCGAACTGGCCGAGCCCTCAACCCCCGTACAGCTGCGGCAGGCGCAACCACCGCCCGTGCAGCCCCGGCAGGCGGACCCACCGCAGGCGGACCCACCGCAGGCGCACCCCCGGCAGGCGCAGCCGCCGCCCGTACAGCTGCGGCAGGCGCAACCACCGCCGGCGGACCCACCGCCTGTCCACCCTCCGTCCGTGCAGCCGCGGCAGGCGGACCCGCCGCCGGTGGACCCATCGCAGGCGCAGCCGCGGCAGGGGCAACCGCCGCCGGTGGACCGTCCGCCCGTGCAGCCGCCGCCGGTGGACCGTCCGTCCGTGCAGCCGCCGCCGGATCGCCCCGTATCCGAGTCAGCCGAGCGCGCCGGGCCAGCCGGGTCAGCCGAGTGCGCCGGGCCAGCCGGGTGTGCCGGGCCAGCCGAGGAGGAGCAGGAATGACGCAGGAGAAACTCGACGGAGTGATCGTGGCGACCGCGCTGCCCTACGCCCAGGACGCGGGAGCCCCCGCGGGACTCCGCGTGGATCTGGACCGCTACGCGGAGCACTGCCGGTGGCTGGTCGACAACGGCTGCCGGGGCGTGGGGCCGAACGGGTCGCTGGGCGAGTACTCCTCGCTGACCTCCAGCGAGCGGCGCGCGGTCGCGCGTACGGCGATCGAGGCGGTGGGGGAGGACGGCATCGTGGTCGTCGGCGTCCACGGCCCGGGCGCGCACCAGGCCCGCGCCTGGGCGGAGCGGGCGGCGGAGGACGGCGCCGACGGGGTGCTGTGCTTGCCCCCGACGATGTACCGGGCGAATACCGCGGAGGTGGTCCACCACTTCCAGGAAGTGGCCGCGGCGGGACTGCCGGTGATGGTCTACAACAACCCCTTCGACACCCGCGTCGACCTCACCCCCGAGGCCGTCGCCGAGATCGCGCAGCTGGACGGCGTGGTCGCGGTCAAGGAGTTCTCCGGCGATGTACGGCGCGTGCTACACATCCGTGAACAGGCCCCCGGCCTGACGGTGGTGGCGGGTGCGGACGACGTGGCCCTGGAAGCTGTGTTGATGGGCGCGACGGGCTGGTTCGCGGGGTTCCCGAATGTGTTCCCCGCCGCGTCCGCCCGCCTGTTCACCCTGGCCCGCCAGGGCCGCCTGGCGGAAGCGCGGGCACTGTACGAGCCGCTGGTGGCCGCCTTCCGCTGGGACTCACGCACGGAGTTCGTGCAGGCCATCAAGTACGGCATGGACACCGTCGGCCGGTACGGCGGCCCGTGCCGCCCTCCACGCGGCCCCCTCCCCGAGGCCGAACGGGCCCGGCTGGAAGCGGACATGCGCCGCGCCGTGGACCACCTCCACGCGCACTGCCCGGCGGGGGCGTGAGATGCGCGCGGCACGGTACTTCTCCGCCGTCGACTCCCACACCGAAGGCATGCCGACACGGGTGGTCACCGGCGGCCTCGGCGTCATCCCGGGCGCGACGATGGCCGAGCGCCGCACCTACTTCCTCACCCACCTCGACCACCTGCGCGAACTGCTGGTCAACGAGCCCCGCGGCCACGGCGCGATGAGCGGGGCGATCCTTCAGCCACCGGTGCTCCCGGAGGCGGACTGGGGCGTGCTGTTCATCGAGGTCTCGGGCTGCCTGCCGATGTGCGGGCACGGCACGATCGGGGTGGCCACGGTGCTGGTGGAGACCGGCATGGTGGATGTCGTCGAGCCGGTCACCCGCGTACGCCTGGACACCCCGGCGGGGCTGGTCACCGCCGACGTCGCCGTCCAGGAGGGGCGGGCGCGGGCGGTGACGATCGAGAACGTGCCCGCGTTCGCCCTGGAGACGGGCGCGGCCCTCGAGGTGCCGGGCTGGGGCCGGGTGGGCTACGACATGGCGTACGGCGGGAACTTCTACGCGATGGTGCCGCTGGAGGAGCTGGGCATCCCGTTCGAGAAGACGGCGAAGGACCGCATGCTCCAGGCCGGACTGGCGGTGATGGCCGCGATCAACGACCAAACCCGGCCGGTCCATCCGGCCGACCCGGGCATCGGGGGCTGCAAACACGTGCAGTTCACCGCCCCCGGCACACCCGGGGCCGCCGCTGCTGCGGGCACACCGGAGGCCGCGGCGGCGGGCACCCCCCGGGCCGCGCCGGGCGCGTCGGGGGCCGGGGCGGGCAGGCCGGGGGCTGCCGCCGCTGCGCGCGGCGGGGGCAGCGACGCGCGGAATGCGATGGTGATCCACCCGGGCTGGTTCGACCGCTCCCCGTGCGGTACGGGCACCAGCGCGCGGATGGCGCAGCTCCACGCCCGCGGTGAACTCCCGCTGGGGCGCGACTTCGTGAACGAGTCGCTGCTGGGCACGCGGTTCACCGGGAGGCTGGTGGCCGAGACGGAGGTGGCGGGTGTGCCGGCGGTGGTGCCGACGGTGACGGGCAGCGCGTGGATCACGGGCATGGGCCAGTACCTGCTGGACCCCTCGGACCCTTTCCCCCGCGGCTTCACCCTCTGACCCGCATCCGTCGCGGGCGCCTTGGTGGGCCTCGGGAGGGGGCCGCGGGGTCCGGGCCGGTGCCGGCCGTGCCTCGCGAGTCGGGTGTCCGCACATTCGCGGGGTACCCGTGTGCGGTGACCGTGCAGGCCGTCGGTGAACCGCGCGAGGAGCGGGGTCCGGTTCCGCGGGCGTGTCACCGCCGCCGGCTGCCGGGCCCGCCCGGAGAGAGCGGGCGCACCGCTCCCGTACATCACGGAGGAGGCGCTGCGCGCGTACGCCGGCGGCCCGCCGTGGTGCTTGCCGACACCTCGCGGCTTCAGGCCGCGGGGGACAGCGGTCTCGGACTGACCGGCGCCGGCTCCCTCACTCCCGGGCCGCATTCCGTGCCCGGGGCTCCGGTTGAACGGTCCGTCTCGGTCCTCGTACGGGAAGCGCTGGGTGCGTCACCGTGGCCGGGCCGGACGCTACGGTGCACCGTGGCCGGGCCGGCGTGCTGCGCGGCCTCGCCTCCGCAGGGTCTCCGGCGGCCCGGCCGTCCGGGCACGGGCACTCCCGGGGCGGCACACTGCTCCACCCCCTCCGCCACACGTACGGCCGTACCCTCACCGCCCGCCCGGCGAGCGAGCGGGGGACTTCGGAACGCTCTCGGCGAGGGCGCTTTTTCCCGACGCGGGCGCCGGGCCTGATGCCCGTGCCGGGTTCGCGGCCTTCACCGCCGGCCACTCAGCGCAACTTCCGCCGCGGCGAACCCGTCCGGCGGGTGAGGACGGCCCGGCCCGGGTACGGGCCGGGCCCGGCGGACGATGCGGGCCGCCCACGAGCGGCGCTCCGGGCCCCGGCCGCGGGTACGGCTTCATCCCCGCCGCGGGGTGCCACCGCCGCGCGGGCCGGACCGTTTCAGCGCAAGGTCACCTCGGCGTCGGAGGCCTTCTCCCAGCCCGTCGTGATCTTGGTGACCTCGCCGCCGCAGTCCTTGTAGTCCCTGGTCTCGCCGGACGGCTTGAAGACGACCTTGGCGTAGACGCAACGGCCGTTGCCCTTGGTGTCGTTCAGCGTGCCCTTCACCTCACGCATCCCGTTTTGCGAACACTCCCCGTACTCCAGCTTGCCACCGTCGATCTTGATCGTCTCACCCCTGCACACAGCCGCCTGCGCAGGCTGCGCCTGTGTACTCCCGGCCGGGAGCACGAACACCGTCGTGCCCAGAGCCGCGGCACCCACCAGGCCCATACGGATCTTGCTCATGACGCTTTCCCCCTTGCCTCACGGACTGACACAGGCAACGATGCGCAGTCCGCGGCAGCGCCGCAGGGTGTTTCGGCCTCACCCGAAACGCGCGGGGGCGGTTGGGCGCGCGGGCCGTCCGGCGGCGCTTGAGCGCGTACCCGCCGGCGCCCGGGTGCTGCTCCCGCACCCGGGCAGGTGTCCCACGTGCCTGCTCGTGGACGACCGGTCCGGCGCGCTCCGCCGGCCTTGTCCCCGGCCCGGTGCCCGAGGTCGGCCACAGCGGTGCCGGTGACCGCGCACTGAACGGGCTTGAAAGACGTGCCGCCGACACCGAAGCAGCTCCACCCGCTTCACCCACCGTGCTCTTGCCCGAGCGGGTCTCCCCGCTCAGCACGGTCACCGGTGCGTCGAGTCTCCGCTCATGCACGACTCCGTCGGCATCGAACACCATGCACTCGAACACCCTTGCCTCCCGCGCGCTCGACCGCGATCTCGGCGCGGTGGCTTGTGGCGGGTAACGAAGCAGCGCTGTCCGGGTGACGCCCGGCCGGTCGTTGCGGAGCCCGGGTTCTGGGTGGCGTTGTGCCTGATCGCCGCTCCGGCGCGGGCGAGATCGCCGCGTGCCTCTTCCTCCCCGGGGGCACGGTCAGCAACTACCTCACGACGATCGTCAGCAAGCTCAACGCGCGGAACCGTATCGACGCCGTCCGGATCGCCGAGGAGGCGGGCTGGATTCCGTGGGCCGAAGGAGCGGCACACGGGAGACGGCTCATGCCTCCAGGGTGAGGGCCGAGTTCATCGTCGAGCAGGTCCGGCGCAGGAGCGCGGGCAGTTCGTGCCGGGTGCAGTCGGGGAGCCATTCGTCCAGCGTGCAGCGCCAGGCGGCCACGAAGAACTCGATGAGGAGCCGTAGTTCGAGGCGGTTCCGGCCGTCGAGGCGGCGTGCGATCTCGGTCTGGACCTCGGCGCAGTGCCGCAGCGTGTGCCCGTCGAGTGCCGGTGAGTCGGCGATCAGGCGGAGCGTGCGCGGGAAGCGCCGGTACCAGTCGTCGTCCATGCGCTCCAGCGTGGTCAGCATGGCGCCGAGGAAGACGTCGGCCAGCGGCCCGGACTTCTCTGTGTCGTCCAGGACTTCCAGGTAGACGTCCCAGAGCTGCTTGACGGCGGCGAGGGCCACGTCCTCCTTGGAGTGGAAGTTGCGGAAGAAGGTCCGCCGGGACACCTCCACCTGTTCCAGCAGCGCGTCCAGCGGAGTGCCGTCGAAGCCGCGTTCGCCGAAGAGCGTGACGGCGGTGTCGACCAGCGATTGGCGCGTACGCAGCTTCTTGCGTTCGCGCAGGGTGGGGGGCTGTTCCGGAGCGGGCATCGCGGGCAGCGTACCAAGTGCGCCAAGACAGCGCATATGCTCTACTGAAGCAAACGCCACACTGTGGCACTTTATGGGAAGGGGACTCCGTGCGCGCACTCGCCGTCGACCACACCTCACCCGGACACCTGTCCCTGACGGACGTCCCGGACCCGCGGCCCGCCGCCCACGAGGCGCTCGTACGGGTCGAGGCGGTCTCGCTGAACTTCGGTGAGGTCCACGGGGCGACCCGTCCGGAGGTGCCGGACGGCACCGTGCTCGGCTGGGACGCGGCCGGCGTGGTCGTCCAGGCCGCGGCCGATGGCTCAGGGCCGGCCGAGGGAGCGCGGGTCGTCACCCTCGGGGAGACCGGCTGGGCCGAGTTGCGGGCCGTACCCGCCGCCCTGCTCGGCACCGCGCCGGAGGACGCCGATCCCGGTGCGCTGAGCACCGTCCCCGTGGCCGGACTGAGCGCCCTGCACGTGCTGCGCCGGATGGGGTCGCTGCTCGGCCGCCGCGTGCTGGTCACCGGTGCCTCCGGCGGAGTCGGCCGCTACGCCGTGCAGTTGGCCGCCCGAGCGGGCGCGCACGTCGTCGCCATCAGCCGCAGCTCCGCCCAGGCGGACGGACTCCGATCCCTGGGCGCCCGCGAGGTCCACCCCGAGCCGGCCGCCGTTCGGGAGCCCGTGGCCGCCGTCCTCGACAACGTCGGCGGCCGGCATCTCGTCGACGCCTTCGCCGCGCTGTCGGCCGGCGGCACCCTCTTCAGCGTGGGCCGCTCCTCCGAGGCCGACGCGGTGCTGCCACCGGATGCCCTGCTGGGCAACGAGGGGCGGCATGACCGGTCGATCCGCACCTTCTTCCTCTTCGGCGACCCGGCCGCCGGCTTCTCCGCGGATCTGACCTGGCTGGCCGGAGAGATTGCCGCGGGCCGCCTCGATCCGGGCATCAGCTGGCGCGGGTCCTGGGCCCGCCACGCCGAGGCCGTACAGACCCTGCTCGACCGCCGCCTCCACGGCAAGGCCGTCCTCGATCTTCAGTGACCGGCTTCGGCGACCGGCCGGTCCGACGGCGGAGTTGACCGCCGGAGGCCGGTCAGCCGCCGCCCGGCAGCGCGTCCGGCAGGCCCTCGCCCAGGACCGTACGCACCGACAGGTCCGCGACCTCGCCGAAGCCCGCGTCGTAGACCGCCGCGCTGACCACGTAGCGCGTGCCCCACCCGGTACGTGCCGAACGCCCGGTCCGCGCCTGCCACGGGTGTCCCGCCGGGGCCCACCAGCCGGGCGGCGCGGCCGCCCCGGGGCGCGGGCTCGACGCCGTCCAGCGCGAAGCCGAACTCCGTGAAGCGGAACCCGCAGTCCCTGCCCCAGTGCCTTGCTGTACGCCTCCTTCAGCGCCACAGCCGCACCAGCGTGTCGTTGCGTTCCGTCTGGTCGCCCGCGTCCGGCAACCGGCGTTCGTACGGCGTGCATGCCTGCAGCTCCGAGCCGGTGCCCGCCGGTCTGCGGTCCGCCAGCTCCACGCCCACGCCGATCCGGCCCTTCCGGGTGATGCCGAGGACCATCAGCTCCTCGATGTGGCTGAGGCTCACGTCGATCTGGTCGCAGCCGCGTACATACGGCCGCCCGCCCGCCCGGCTGGTAGCCCAGATCGACGAGTTCCGGGCTGGTGTCGATGACGGAGGCCGCCGCGTACCGCAGGAGCAGCCGGGAGGCGGCGAACCGGTCGCGCATCCGGGCCGGCGAGAACGACTCGTAGCGGCACCAGTCCCGGCCCGGCAGCGACCGCAGCCACGGCACGTCCGTGCGCATGCGCAGCCAGTCGCCGAGCCGGGCGTACACGACCGCGGTGCCCACGTCGGCCAGTTCGGCGCCGAGCTGATCCCAGGGCCCGTCCGGGCCGTGGGCCCGAAGCGGCGCCGCAGGCGGCGCCGCGGCCCCGGCCACGTCACGCCCCCGCCATCGAAGGCGCGAAGGACCCGGCCTCCAGCAGGGAGACCACCCCCGCGAGGTCCACGGCGTTCGTCTCGGCTCCCCGACAGACGGCGAAGCAGGGCGGGCCCGAGCGACTTCTCGATGCGCCGGATGAACGGGGTGAGCACCACCCGCGGGCCCACCTCCACCACGTGCCTCGGCCGCTGCTGCGCGAGCAGCTGACGGGCGGCGTCGGCGAACCGCACGGGTGCGGTGATGTGCCTGGTTCTCGAAAGGGCACAGAGCAAGGCCGCAGCGATGTTCCCCCGGGGCCGCGCCGACCGCCCGGGGTGCTGAGCGCGATGAGCGCGGACGTGCGAGACAACCCGCGCCCAGGACTGCGCCGCCGGATGTGCAGCACCCCCGGAACGGGACCGGGGCCCGCAGTTCATCACCGAGCCGCATGACGACGGCGTCGTGGCGAAGACCGGCAACGCGTCGTGGGCCCGAGGCCGGGATGACCTGCCCCGCCCGGGGCGCCGACCTCACCGTGCCGAAGTGGCCGATCATGGCGTGCTGCCGCGACCTCGTCACGACGCCCCAGGAACTGCAGCGGGCACTGCGCCCGGACACCGCCCAGCAACTCACTGCGTCGATCGTCACCTCTCACGGCCCCGGAGCTCTGGCGCCCACCACCTACGACTCCACGTTCAACCGCGAAGGCACACCGCCGCACGCCCACCGGCCTCACACCGTCCAGACCCGCCAATACCGCCCTGTCCCCGGCCCCCGAGGACCAGGAGGGGCAGAGCCGAACCACGAAGCTTCACACCGACCTGATGAACCGGTTCCGACTGCCCAGGTCGGAGTAAAAGGCCGTCGTCATCTGACAGTTCCCGCCCGCTACCGGCGCGCCGCCGGCCTCCCGGGCGTACGGGGAGCGATTCATCGCCGCCCCCTACGCACCCTCGGTACGGTGACGGCGAGATCGCTGCTGGCCACCCTGCGCGCCAGTGGGGCTGCTCGGCCCAGTGCTGCTTTGGTGTGCATGACCAGGGCGTTCTTCAGCGTGGGGTCCGGCCGGTGGTCTTGGCGAGGTCCTGCGCCTCGTACCAGGCGGGATCTTCACGCCCGATCGGCCATGCCTTGTTGCAGGAGCGGCGCAGGGCGAGGACCTCGTCCCAGGTCAGCTTCTCCAACCGGGCGAGCAGTGCTGCCGCTGCCCGCCCATGGGGCCCCAGCGCCCACCAGGCCGGTATCCGGCACCGTATGTGCTGGCTCCAGGCCCGTCCGAGGCGCTCCTCGTCGTTGTTCGGGAGAAGACTGACGATCCATAGCCCGAAGGGGACCTCGGTCATGAACGGCAAGTAGTCGGCGCCTGTCGAGTGCGGTGCTGCGCGGTGCCACGGCTGCTTGCGGCGCCGCAGCGGCACACCCGGTGTTTCCCCGATGAGGATGCTGCGCCGGTCGCGCAGGCACCGGCGTAGTCGACGGGGTCGTCTTCGAAGCCTCGGCCTGAAGGGCGTATCACCTTCCAGCCCCAGTCGGCTGGCAAACGGTTCGGGCCCACCTTCGCGGCTGTCCAGTCTGCCCACCCAAGGCCGGGCACCGGCTCCCCTTCCGCGACGACACGGGGCTCTCTTCTGGCGTACCGCGCAGCGGGCGGCTGGGGAACCGCGGGCGTTTGCAACTGGCCGCGCCCGTCCGGCGGCAGCTACGCAAGCACGGCGGCAGCCGCGCTTGAACCGGATCTCGACGCGCAGACACTGACCTTCCCCGAACCCCGAGGACGCCGACGCTGCCAGCGCCACTGTAGGGCCGCCTGTTCGTCTATGTGGACACCGGCGGCTGGCCGGCACCGTCTGGGTTCGCGGGCGGTAGTGCTCCTGGTGGCGGGTCGGGCGGCGGTTGGGGGGTGGCGGCGAGGGCTGTGGCTTGCCGGTAGCTGATGAGGGCTTGGATTCTTTTTTCAGGGTCTGGTATCTGGTCTAGTGTGGCCGCGAATTTCTCGTCCAGGAGTGTTCCTTTTCGATGTCGGGTGTGTTCGAGGATGAGGCTGGTGAGAGGGACGACGAGGTATACCGCGATGACAAACACTCCGACGGCCCACCAGGGAGCGCCGCCCAGGGCGCCCGCGAGGACGGCCGGGAGTCCGGCGAGGAGGCCGGTGATGGGGGCGAGAGAGGACGAGTTCATCGCGCGGATGCCCTTCCAGCACGTGACGGCCGGGCCGCCTCATGCCTGAACGAGCCGTGCGGGCACGGCTGGGACGGGGAGAGGGCGGCACAGGGGTGCCGAGCGTGAGGGCACGCCGAAGGCCGGCGCCGCGATGGGGCGGGCCGGTGGTGTCTCGTTGCAGACTTGTCAGCCCCGCGGGAAACCCGTTCACGGGTCCCGCAGGGTCTTCCAGAGGCTTTGTCCGGTGGTTTTAGCGGAGGTTTTCTTCGGCTTTTTGGGCAGGGCGGGCTAAATGGCGCAATTAACAAAAAGAATGCCGATAAAGCCCTTAAGCCGACTCATTTAACCTTTTCCGCGCCACCTTTCTCTTACCCGTTGACCGTGTGCATCCTGCTGCGAGCACGCCGGACGTGCCCACCAGTACCACTCATCGTAGCGCCGCCCAAGGGCTGTTCGGCCAGCTCGGCACCCGTATCGAGATCGACCCGGCGGACCAGAGCGCGGTCGCCCCGGCCCACCGCCGGACCCTGCCCGTACGCCGGACGACGGTGCGCCCGCGCCACGGGGCGGCGGCGGTGGATGCCTGGCTGGCGGACGACGGGGCGGCGATGGACGGGTCTGGGACGAGCTCATCGTGGAGCTGGGCAGCGAGTACGACTCCTACGCCTACGTCTCCTCCATCGGCTGGGCCGCCTGACATCCAGACCTGGAGAACCCTCGGCCCCGAAGCTGCGCTGCACGACGTCCGTGGGGTGGGGGTGCCGGTATGGGCGGCTGCTCGCCTGGCTGTCCCGGCGACCTGGGCGGCGGTCGGTGCTGCTGCGGCTTGTTGTGTGTTCTTGTTCCGTTGCTTGCGGGTTCGGGCTGCTGGGGGCCGGTTCCGGCATTCTCCGGCGCGCTGCCGGCGTATCCGCCCCTTTCTGCCCATCTTCTGGCCGGCCTTTGCGTTCTGGGTTGCTGCCGGTGCCGGTGCCGGTGGTCGGCAAGGAGGAGGGACAACGCGCGCTCACAGCACAGCTGTCGTGGGAGGAACCTTCGCCTGCAGCCACGGGTGCAACGGGTACGTCCAGAGGGTGACGCTTCCCGGCACCCCCCTGAGGCGTGCGAACGCCGTTACCTTTCGGGGAGCCCTGTACCAGCGGATCAGGCTCTACCCGGGGCGCCACGGGCAGGAGGAGCTGCTGTCCGGCTTCGGGGATCATCCTGATGGCGGGATCGGGCCTGGCGCGGTGCGTCGGGCGCACGTCCTACTCCTCCCGGTCGAGCACAGCCAGGAGCACGGTGACGGCGGCCAGGCCGGCCAGCAGCGGCGTACCGGCCGCCGGGTGTTGCAGCACGACATAGGCGGCCAGGCTGCCGGTCAGCAGCAGCAGAACGAGGCGCTCGGCATTCATGGATGGACTCTCCCGTTGAGGTGCAGGGGGCCGGTCCGATGACCGGCAGGGAGAGCCTGCGCCACCCGGGGGCAAGCCCTGCAACCCGATACGTGGGATCAGAGTGAGACAAGCGAAATGGGACCCGCCCCCAACGGATCTCCAGATCCTGTCCTCCCGGACAAGCACGCCGTATCCGGAGTCCGAACACCCGCCAGCGTCACGGCCCCTTCCCGTACAAGCGACGCCACAGAAACCCGAGAAACCCTCCACGCCACCGGATTGATCACGCCGATGACGTCCCGTCCTCCTCCCGGGCTCGCCGCTCGGCCGCCCCATCGAGTTCCTTCTGCCGGAGGGCCAGTTCCTCCCTGCACACCGCGACGGCGTCCTGTGCAAGTCCCCGTGCGGTGACCTGCCAGCGGTACGGCTCGTACCGCTTACAGATCACTCGGCGCGGGCCGCACCGGAGCTGTCGAGGCCCCCCAACGGCACCTGCCCGCAAGCGACATCCACAGCCTCGGGCAGATCCCCGGATGGGTCCTCACCGGCACCCGGCCCCAGCCGAACCTCCCGCTGCTCCCTCCGCCGAGGCCCGTGGCGCGAGGTGGTACGCCAGGCCACCCACCTGGATCCGGCCGCGCGTCCCCAGGACATGGCAGCCTTCATCGCGCTCGTCGAGCGCGAGACCAGCCCGCACACCGACCCGCCCAAACCCGGGCCCAGCGGCTACTCGAAGCCGCCGCCGAAGGAGACGAGGACGCAGCCAGGCAGTGGGGCCAACTCGCCGCCGACCAGGGCGAGACGTGCTTACGTGCGCGCCCTCGAGGCCGCACGGTGACGGAAGCACTGCGAAGGCCTTCAGCCGCCTGGACGCGGCGTGAGCGGACAACGACACCGGCCATGAAGCTGATGGATCCCATCAACCCCCGGAACGAATCGCTCTATGTGGCTCGTCAATCCCCCACGGCTTCACACCCCCGGCACCTCCCGCGTCCTCCGGCCCCCGCCCGGCGTCCAGGTGCGTGTCACGGGTCTCGGCGTGCTCATCCTGCCGCTGCTCACGACCCTGGTGCCCGGCGCACAAAGAGGCTCTCGACAAGACCAGGGGAACAAAGCGCCGGCCAGCGGCCGTCTTCGGTGTCTCTCCGGCTTCAAGGACAGCCGGCCCTGCCGTCACGGGCCAGTGGGCCGCTGGAGACTAGTTGTCCTTGAAGCACACCACGAACGAATCCCCGTCCTTCTCGAGACTCTGCTGCGAGAGGGTCCCCGTCGCTCCGGGGACGTCATCGCAGGCGAAGGAGGAAAAGCCCGTTTCCTTGTTCACTTTCAGCACCCTGTAGTCGGCGCCGTCGTCCGTGCAGGCGCGCTTCTCGGCCGTCGGGGCATCCTCCGTACCCGTGTTCTCGAAGCAGTCGCCCCGCTTCAGGTCCGCGGACTCGTCCTCCCCCTCGCTCGGTCCGAAGAACGCGAACGCCACCAATCCGGCGACGACGGCGGTGAACCCCAGAGTCATCAGGCGAAGCCGCCGTGCGTCCCTGGCTTGGGCTTTCGGCTCCTGCAGGGGCGGTAGTTCGGACACGGCGAAACCTCCGGGCGAGGACGCGTACGGGAACATGCGACCCTAGCAACACGCCCCGCACACGCCCCTGTTGCCCTGCGTGACGGCAGCGGCAGGCCGCTGAGGTCCCGAGGCGGGCTGCCACGCGACGAAGCCGCCGGGGACCTGCCAATCCCAAACTCCGCCGCGTGCTGCGCAGACCGCCCACCGCAGGGGTCCGGCCGTCGTTACGCTGCGGCGGCGTGCTTCGCCGACGACCGGCGAGCTTGATCCACTCCGATTTCGTTGGCGTGGGCGCTTATCTGGCCCAGTCGAGCCCGAGTCCGGCGAGGGCTGCGCGCTGGGCGGGTGTGAGCTTGGTGCGGCGGCTCTTGGTGTTGGAGAGGAACACCCCGGGCCGTACGACGATGGGTGCGCCGTCATGGCCGCCTGCGCCGCCCGCACGGGCGGGGTGAAGGAACTCTTCGTGCCGGCGGGGAACGGCCAAGTGGCCTTCGCGCTCCAGGTACTGCCGTACGGCCGCGACACCCCGCTCGAAGGAACTCATGTGCTCCAGGCCGTCCACGACAGGTCCGCCCGCCCCGCGGGCCTCAGCGGGCGCCGGCGGTCGCACACCGAGCTGTCCCAGCAACTCCCGCTGCCCCTCCGCCAGCCGCCCCCACTCCGCGAGTTGCCGCCGCAGCCACGCCCCGACATCCACTCCGTGCACCCGCAGGCCCGGCTGTACCTCCTCGACCGGTACACCGTCCTCGCCGTGCAAGAGGTAGGCAAGAGCGGCGTACCGGCGCTGCCACGAAACCGGCCAGGGCGGGTTCCAGTACGGATCGACGGCACACAGCGCCGAGTCCCGCGCTTCGGTGAGCACCACGACGCCTTTCCGGAGATTCTCCAGGAACTGACCCAACGCGAAATCATCGACAACGGCGTCGCGGGGCGCGCACAGCGTGCCGAACTCCGCGTAACACACCAACGCGGCCGTGAGACCGTTCTGGAATTTCGCGTCGGCGACGTTCCAGATCATGCCGAGCTCCTTGAGGAGCCGGTAGCGGTGCGGGCGCAGCATGCCGTCAGCGAGGGCCCTGCGCTGCTCGCTGACCCACTGCCCAACCGGATACTCTCTACGGTCGCCGCCGATGTCGATGACGGCGCCGGCGGGCACGTGCGCGTTCCCGCGGGTCTCGACCCATACCCGGAGAGCTTCGTAGCCGGTGAGCCAGACCTCACTGTCGGGCTGGAGGACGCGGGTGCGCAGCCAGCGGGCGACGGCGGCCGGATCACGCGGCCGGGTGAAACGCAGCAGCGGCACCCCCACTCCCACCTCGACACCGTCGACGCTGCCGCGCCCCTCGTCGCCCTCCGCCCGGTCGCCGGAGGCCTCGCCCTCGTGCCCTGGAACGGCCGCTGAGCTGGTTCCCTCGGCACCGTGCGCCCGCCCGGATACGTCACCGGGTGTGCCGGGGTCGAGCTCGACCACGTTCGTCGGTGTCCCGGAGCTGGTAGTGGTGGCGAGCACGAGCCGCTGGAGGATGCGTTCGTCATGGGCCCGCAGCCCTTGAAGGACCTGGATCAGCGGCCGGTACGCCCCGGAGGCCATCATGGCGTCGGGCCGCTCCCCGGGCGCGAGGAAGACGGGCACGATGATCCGCGCGACCTTCCCCTCACCGGGCTCCTGACGCAGGGCGCGGCCAAGGATCTGCACGATCTGCACCGGGGAGGAGCGGGCGTCGGCGAGCACGACGCCGTCGACCCCGGCGCGGCCGCGGATGTCGACACCTTCGGCAAGCACACGACAGGACGACAGGAACTGGGCATCCGCGACCCATCCGTCCTCGGTGACGCCGTCGGCGAAACGCGCCAGCACCTCCCGCCGGTAGGCCGCGGCGTGCTCTCCGCACAGCCACTCCGCCCCGACACGGGCCGGATACCGGGCCGGATCCCCCGCGTGCAACTCGGCGGCCGTCCCCGGCAGCCCCCGCGCCATGGCCATCGCCGCCAACGTGGTGGAGTGGAAAGTCAACAGCGACCGCCCACCGACCTCGTCCAACCGCGTCAACAAAGCAGCCTGCAGAGCAGCCAGGCGCCGCCCCTGCCCCTCCTCCGCACTCCCGACCCCTTCGGCCTCGTCACCGGGCGCGCTCGGATCGGTGATCTCCAGCACATCGATCTCCCACCGCGCCAGAAGACCCCGCTCGACCGCCTCCATCAACTCCAACTCGTACAACACCGGCCCGTACAGCGACTCGTCGTCCATCGAAGCCACCAACCGCGCCTCACCGCCACCCGCCGGCGGCGCCTCCCACAACCGCGCAGTCGCGGTCATGAACAGCCTGCGCGCCGCCGGCACCCTCGCCTGATCCAGCGCCACCGCCCACGCCTTGCCCAGATCCCCAGACGTACGGTGCGCCTCGTCCACGACCAGAAGATCAAAAGCCGGCATCGCCGTGAACCCGTCCCCGTACAGGGCGCGTTCCAGCACCCCCTGCCGCACCCCGGGGCCCTCCTGAGGCTCTTCCTCAGCCTCCTGGCGGGCTTCCTGGGACACCAGCGAGGCGTACGTCATCAAGACCGTCACAGGGCCGTCCACGGCGGCCCAACGGGCAAGCTGCGCGGGGTCGGTGGTGCACCGCACCCCGAGCGCCTCCAGCAGCGGATCGTCTCCCAGCGAGCACACGGCGACCATCTGGCCCCGGTGCCCCGTACGCCGCCACACCTCCACGGTCTGCGCCAGCAGGTCCAGCGTTGGCACGAGCACACCGGTCCGGCCGTACGGCGCCAACTCCTTCACGGCGGCCGCCGCGGTGTGGGTCTTCCCGGTCCCCGTGGCCATGATGACGGTGCCGCGTACGTCGCCGCTCCGTGCGTCGGAGAGCCCCCGTACGATTGCCGCGAGTGCTTCTTTCTGATGAGGCCTCAGAACCATTTCATTGGTTCGTACTTGCGTCACCGCGAACCGTCTCCTCTGAATGTAAGGGCCGGAAATCATATCAAGCACCGCGGCTTCTTCTGTGTTCATGGAAAGGCTGGCTACCACCAGGGGTGGTAGCCAGATTCCCCGAAGACTACCCGTGATGCATCACTTCCTCCAGGAGTCACGAAGGTCCTTCAAAGATCCCGCCCGCGCTGCTACCTGTCAAAGCCGTCAGGCGAAGAGGAATGAATATTCCCTCCCCTTCCGATGGGCGAGCACAGGCACCCCATCTTCATAGTTGGCCAAGCATGTACCTCAACACTTCATAAACCGTACTTCGCTGACGAACCGTCACCACACTCACGTCACGCGCAGTGAATTGCGGAGCAATTCACCTGTAATTCGCGGAGCGAATTACAGGAAATCCCGAAGGGATTTCCATACCCGAATTGCGGAGCAATTCGGGTAACGTCGCGTAGCGACGTGCGTCGTTCCTGCGGAGCAGTGGTCCGGAGGGTCGGGGGGCTGCGTCGGGGGGCTGCGCACGGGGTGGGAGAGGCGGTGCATGGGGAGGGGCGGGGTGGGCGGTGGTGCGGTGTGTGGTAGGGGGGGGCGGCGCGCGGGTGCGTGGAGGCGCGGGGGGGGGGGGGGCGGGGGGGGGGGGGGGGTGGGGGGGCGGGGGTGTGGGAGGCGGGCGGGGGTGGGGGGTGCGGAGGGGGGGGCGGGGGGGGCGAGCGGGGGGGGGGGGGGCGGGGGGGCGCACCCGGCCTGTCGGAGGTGGGCGGGGGGGGCGGCGCCGGGGGGGGGCTCTGGTGGGCCGCGCGTGCCGTCGTACGGCGGAAGGGCCCGCACCGCTTCCCGGTGCATGGCGAGCACGTCGGACAGGCAGGCGCGGTGCGGCCGCCCGCCGAGGAGCCCGTCGCGCAGCACCGCCGACGCGTTGCTCTGGAACGCGGTGTAGCCCGGGTAGCGCGGCCGGACCCAGGCGGCCTCGGTGGTGGCGAGGGTGCCGGCGTAGAAGCCGCCGCTCTCCTCGTTGACCCCCGCGTCGAGCCACGCCTCGCGGCGGCCCGGCTGCCCCTCGTACGCGGGGAAGCGGGTGCGCTGGACCGGCTCCGACATGAGGTCGCGTATGTGGTCGGCGAGCGCGCCGGACACGGCGGTGTGCCGGGAGACGGCCAGGCCGGTGCCGCCGAGGGTGGAGCCCAGCGGGCCGTTCCCGGTCAGCCGCGGGACGTCGCCGAAGCGGACGGGTGAACCGGCGTGCCGGGCGGCGTAGTTCACGTAGCCGTAGACGAACGGGCAGTACGCCGGGCCGTCTTCGGCCGCCAGCCGCTCCAGCAGAGCGATCGGATTGAGCCCCGCCGTCGCGGGGTCGCCGCGCCGTACGAGCTGGTCCATCAGCTCCAGTGCGGCCAGCCCCGTCCCGGTCCCGACCAGCGGCGGGCCGGGCGTGGTGGCGGGCGGCTCGCCCAGCGCGCCGCAGAGGGAGAAGAAGGTGAGCAGGGCGTGGGGGCCCGCGAGGGAGAGGGCCACCGGGTGCCGGTCGGCGACGGTCAGCACCTCGTCCCAGGTGCGCGGCAGGACGGGCAGCCGCGCGCGGTTCGCGGCGGCGACCTGGGTGGCGGCGTCGAGCGGGGCGGCCCACTGCTGCCCGGCGGCCTCGTACGAGGCGTACGACGCGCCGACCGCGGCGGCCGACCACTCGGCGAGCGTGTCGCGGCCGACGAGCGGGCCCAGGGGCTGGAGCGCGCGGGTGGCGAGCGCGTCGCCGAGGTGCGGGTGGTCGAGCACCACGAGGTCGTAACGGGCGCACAGGTCGTCGACCGGATGGGACTCGAACCCTTCGAGGGGCTGACTGTCCCAGGTGAGCGTGTCGCCGTGCGAGCGGTCGGCGGAGAACTCCGCCGCCGCCCGCCGCAGTGCGACCGTGCCACGGGGATGGTCCCAGGTCAGGCCACGGTAGTCCGTCATGAGGTGCCGTTCTTCGCGGAGGAGCCGGTCCGGTGCGGCGCTGGTGTCAGCTGCTGGCGGCGGCTGGTGTTAGCGCTACCGATAGCGCTAACATAGCCGACCCTCCACGCGGTCGACAAGGGTGTCGCGGGCGTCCGCGGGTTGGCCGGTTCGAGCTCCGGTGCCGGAGCGGAGTCCGCTCTATCGTGACGGCGGCAGCGAACGTCTCCCACACGAAGAGGTGGCGGGTCATGACATCGGACATGCACGACGGTGGCCTCGACGCTCCGACCCCCGAGGAAGTCGGGGCCGCGTACGACGAGTTCGGCCCGCTGTACGGACTGACGCTCGGCGAGTCCGCCATCCACATCGGCATGTGGACGCCGCACGGCGAACGCGAACCCGCCTCCACCCTCCCGGATCTGGCCAACCGTGCCATGGACCGGCAGACCGACGCGTACATCGACGCCCTGCCGGTCGGCCCCGGCGACCACTTCCTCGACATCGGCTGCGGCACCGGCGGCCCCGCGGTGCGGCTGGCCCGCAGGACCGGCGCCCGGGTCACCGGGGTGACGGTCAGCAAGTCGCAGATCGCCCATTCCGAGGAGCGGGCGCGCGCGGCCGCGCTGACCGACCGGGTGTCGTTCGCCTACGGCAACGCCATGGAACTCGCCTACGAGGACGGGTCGTTCGACGCGGCCTGGGCGATCGACTCGTTCCCCCACCTCTCCGACCGGCTCGCGGGACTGCGGGAGGCGTGCCGGGTGTTGCGGCCGGGCGCGACGATGCTGCTGACGGAGTTCACGCGCCGCGGCGACCCGCCGCCCGAGCAGGTCGCCACGTTCCGCGAGGTGTGGACCTCTCCCCCGCCGATGACTCCGGCGGAGGGGCTGGAGCTGACCGCGCGGGCCGGGTTCGAGCTCGTACGGCTGGAGAACCACTCCCAGAACGTCGCCGTGAGCGGCGAACTCATGGCCGTCCTCTACCAGGACCGCCACGACGAGGTCCTGCGGCGCTACGGCCCCGAGGCCACCGCCCGCATGGACGCGGCGATGCCGCTGCTGCGCACCTTCGTCCGCGACCACCTCGGGTACTACGTCTATCTGCTGCGGAAGCCGTAGCGCGGCGGGGCGGCCCGTACGGACAGAGCGGCCCGCGTACCGCGCCGTTCAGCCGCCCCCCAGCGTCACCCCGCAGTGGGTCCGCAGCCGGCGGATCTCCCAGCACGCGATGGCCGTCACCGAGGCCGGGCCGCCGACGAGCATCACGTACGCGATCGCCGGTGGCCCGGTGGGCAGTCCGCCGATCGCCGCGTACTCCCAGACCAGCACGCTCGTCAGCAGGGCGGGCAGCGCGAGATGCACCTCGGCGGCGCCGAAGCCGCTCCGTGCGACCTCCCCCGACGCGAACAGGAAGAGGAACGCCGACCAGATGCCGGCCAGTATCCCGGCGAAGACCAGCCACCCGCCGAGGGAGCCGGGAGCCTGCGAGACGTTCAGCAGGTCCAGGCCGGCGATGAGGCCGGGCAGGAGCGCCAGCGTGCCGACGAACAAGCCGAGTCTGCGCAGCGGACCGCGCAGGGCGGCGCGCATCGCCGGGCGCCGCCGGGGTTCCGAGCAGCGGATGAGAACGAAGATGACGACCGGTGAGGTGGCGATGAGCAGCCAGGGGGTGATGAGAAGCGCCAGCCAGCGGTCCTGGAACTGTTCGGTCAGGTCGTCCGTGGAGCCGAAGCACGCGAGCACCCCCAGCGACACCGCCGCGGCCGCCCACATCCGGAGCCTCTTGACGCGTGCCACGGCCGGGTCGAGTACGCGGGCGGGCGCATCGGGGCGGAAGATCCGTAACGCGACGAGGCGGGCGGTACGGGCGAGGACGTACAGCAGCAGGAGCGGCGAGAGGATGATCAGCGGGAGCGCCAGCAGCATCAGCAGACCGGACGGGAGGCGGCTGAGAAGCCGCCACAGCGGGGGCCATGGGCCGAGCCCCGGGCGCCCGTTGGGGTCTCCCGGCGGGCGGTACGGGTGTCCCGGCGGCCCGTTGGGGTCTCCGGGCGGGCGGTACGGGTGTCCCGGCTGTGGCTGGGGCGCTCCCGGAGGAGGCTGCGGCCCCCCGTCGGGCGCCCCGGGCGGCTGAGGGCCGTATCCGGGCCGGATGGCTGCCACTCCGCGCTCCCTTCCGTCGTCGTTCCCCGGTAGGACGCGCGCCCGCCCGCCACGGTTCGCGCCCCGCCGTACGGCACGGAAGGTTCACCCGGTGGGCACAACCCGCGGCGCCGCCACGGGAGTTGGGGCGCCGCCGCGCACGGGTCCGTACGGGCACGCACGGGTCCGTACGGGCACGCACGGCTCCGTACGGGCGGCGCCCCCGCGTCTCAGTCGCGCCGGTACTGGGCCGGTGAACCCTTCGTCGCCGGGTCCTCGTGGCTGCCGGTGCGGCCCCGGTCGACGTGGAAGGACGTCAGGGTCGTCACCGGGGAGCGGGGGTCGCGCCGGTCGGCGATGACCCGCATCCGGGCGGTGAGGCGTTCCGGCGTGAGCTCGTACACGTCGTAGCCGTAGCGGTTGCCCTCGAAATACTTCAGGTGCGGGTTCGCCGCGCCCATCAGCGGGCCGTTGGACTCGTTCCACTCGGGGGCGTACGCCGCCGAGGTGACCGAGTGGGCCGTGAACTCCGTGCCGACGAGCGGCGATCCGGCGTCGTCGTAGTCGGTGCGGATGTCGTCCACGAACGCCGAGTGCCAGTCGCCGGTGACGACCACCAGGTCCTCCAGACCGCTCGCGTGCACGTGCTCCAGGACCTCCTTGCGCTCGGCGAGGAAGCCGTCCCACTGGTCGGTGAACATGTACGGCCCGCCGGGCGAGCCGCGCAGCTGGCTGAGCATGATCGAGTTGGCCCAGACGTGCCAGGCGTCCGCGGCGTGCCGTACGTTCCGCCGCAGCCAGTCCTTCTGCTCCGCGCCGAGGATCGTGCCGTCGGGCAGGTTCTGCGCGGAGCGGTACGAGCGCAGGTCGAGCACGGTCAGCTCGAGCAGGCTGCCCCAGCGCCGCACCCGGTGGATCTCCGGGTCGGGCAGCGCGGAGGCGCCGAACGAGTCGCGGTGCGGGAGGTGTTCGTACCACGCCTGGTACGCCGCCGCCCGCCGCCGTACGAAGGGCGCTCCCCCGCCGGAGCCGCTGTAGTCGTTGACCACCTCGTGGTCGTCCCAGGTGAGGAACCAGGGGTGCGCGGCGTGCGCCTCGCGCAGCGACGGGTCGCCCTTGTAGAGGGCGTGGCGCTTGCGGTAGTCGGCGAGGGTGAGGATCTCGCCGCCGTCGTGGTCGCGTACGTGGTCCTCGGGGACGCCGCCGACCTGGCCGTGCTCGTAGATGTAGTCGCCGAGATGGACGACGAAGTCGACGTTCTCGCGGGCGATGCCACGGAACGCGGCGTAGTAACCGTCGTGGAACGCCTGGCAGTTGGCGGTGGCGAAGCGTACGCGGGACACGCGCCCGGCGGGAGCCGTCCGCGTGCGCCCGGTGCGGCTGGTCCGGCCGAGAGCGGTGAAGGCGTACCAGTACGTGCGCCCTGCGTCCAGCCCGTCGACCGGCACGTGCACGCTGTGGCCGAGGGTCGCAGAGGCGGGCGCGGTGCCGCGGGCGACGACCTCGCGCAGCCCGGGGTCGAGGGCGACGGCCCAGCGCACCTCGACGACGTCCGGCAGGTCCTGCTCGGCGGCGAGCGGTTCGGGCGCGAGTCTGGTCCACAGCACCACGGAGTGGGGCTGCGGATCGCCGGAGGCGACGCCGAGGGTGAACGGCGCCCTGTCGTACGAGGCCCCCAGCGCCTCGGCGGCCTCGCGGGCCTGCGCGGGGGTGAGCCCCGCCGTCAGCGGCCAGGCGGCGCCGAGGGCGCCGGCCGCGGCCGCGGACTTCAGCAGATCACGGCGGTTGAGCGTCATGAGCGGGCTCCCCGGAGAGTGAGCGAAATGCCGTCGGCGTAGCCGTCGTTGGAGGTGCCGCCGCCGCGGGTGAAGACCAGCAGCAGCCGTACGCCGCGGGCGCCGGGCGGGACGGCGGCCGTGGCGGTGTGCTCCACCAGCGCCGTACGGCCGCCGCGTTCGGCCGCCGTGGCGGGGCCGAGCACGCTCAGCGCCAGGGGTGTGCCGTCCGCGTCCCGGAACTCGGCGGACAGCCGGGCCCCGTCCTCCTGCGCCGCGTAGCCGCCGAGCCAGGCGGTGACGGCGTACCGCACCCGGCCGGCGTCGACGGCGGGGCGCCCGGTGGGGCCGCGGCGGGGCAGGGCGATGTCCTGTACGAGCGCGGTCCGGGGGCTGTTGCCGCCGGCGAAGAAGCGGCGGCCGCGTGCGGCGGGGCCGGGGTCGTCCGGGGCCGGATAGCCGCCGCCCAGGCCGTAGTCGACGACCGCGGGAGCGCCCTGCAGGATGCGCCAGCCGGGGACGGAGCGGACCGGCTCCGCGGTGCCTCCCGGCCCGCTCTCCGCGTCGCCGTTCACGACGAGTGACACGCGTACCTCCTGGTGGTGGGAAGGGGGGCGGCGCAGGAAGCACACCAGCGCCACGTGAACCGGACGCAGACGTACGGCGAATCCCTTCCGGCGCGCCGGCCAGCGGAGGGAGCGGTACGGGCGGGCGCGGCCCTCTCGGTGTCGCGTCCGTCAGCCGTCGTGTCCGTCGGCCGCCGTGTCCCGTCGCCCCTCCGGCAAGTCGCCGTCCAGCAGGGCGAGATCCGGCGGCACCAGTGTCGCCGAGCCCACCAGCCCTTCGAGCAGGCCGTGCAGCGGCGGCGCGCACTCGCACGGGCGGCCGTACGAGCCGCCGCGGTGGATCAGGCGCGCGGTGAGCGCCGCGATCCTGTGCTCGATGCCGGGTGACTCCCAGTCGGTGTACGGGCGCAGGACCCGCAGCTGTTCGAGCGCCTGCCGGCGGCGCAGGGGCCGTGGTGCGGACTCGTGGCGCAGGTAGCGCTGGCCGAGTACGACCAGCAGCAGCCGTTCGTCGGCGGCGAGCGGCCACCTTTCCGCCGCGCGCCGGTTGCCGCGCGCGCCGTCCGACACGTACAGCTCGACGAGGTGCTCGCGGTAGCCGAAGCCGCGGACGAACAGCGGGGTGTAGCCGGCGGCGAGCGGTGCCGGTTCGGCGCGGGGGTGCAGCAGTTCGTCGCGCGGCAGGCGGAACGGCTGCTGCCCGGTGTTCCGCAGCCACCAGCGCCGGTGCCGGTACGCCAGCTCCCCGTGCCGGCGGCTCACCCCCCGGTCGTCCGGGCCGACCCGCAGGTCCGTCCCGGGCCGCGCGGCCCGCCCGAACCGCACCACGCGGCCGGGCTCCGGCCCCGCCGTGACCTCCTCCGCGGCGGACCTGGCGTGGAGCGTGCCCGTCTCGGCCGGCGGAGCACCGCGGGCCAGACTGTCGCGACGACTCATCACCGGGCTCCTTCGCGTGGCGCGTTGCCGCCCACACTGTCCGGACCGGTCCGGGACCCCTCCCCGTGGACCCGTTCGTACGGGGACGCACGCCCGGGGCGTCAGCGTGCGCGCAGCCGTTCGGCGGCGGCACCGGACAGGCCGACGGCCGCGTCGCAGAGGGAGTCCATCGGCCGGTCCCCGCTGACGTACAGGCGCACCATCTCGGCGGCCTTCTCGGCCTCGTGGTTGCTGTACTCGCGGTACTCGAGGAACACCGTGCAGGTCTCCTCGCCGTCCCCCTCCGGCACGACGTACGCCTTGTAGCCGCTGGGCCGTACGAGTTCACCGTCCGCCTCCGACTTGGGCTGGTCGCGGAAGAAGGCGGCCTCCGCCTCCAGCTCGCCGCTGCCGGACCACTCGCAGCTCCAGTTCGCGACGCCGGGCTCCGGGTCGTCGCGGAGGCCGGCCGCGTCCAGCGCCTCGGCGTCGAGCAGGTCGCAGGCGTCGGCCCAGGCGAGCGAGGCGTCCGGGTAGCCCGGCGAACGGCGGGGCACCGGGCCCTCGTTCAGCGCCTCGGCGGCGTGTCGGGCGGCCTCGTCGGCGACGGCGCACAGCGTCGCCGTACCGCCGGTCACCGAGCCGTCACCGACCTCGACGCGGACGCCGAGGAGAGTGTCGCCGGCCTCGCGTTCGGGCAGCAGCAACAGCCCGCACTCGCCGTTCTCCGGCGGCTCCTCCATGACACCGATCTTCCCGATGGTCCGGGCGGGCTTTCCGGCCTCGGGCGGCGAGCCCTTGCGGAGGTACACGGACACGTCGATTCGGCTGTGCTCGTCGGGGTGGACGAGCACGTCGCAGCGGTCGAAGTTGCCGTAGTCCACGTCGACTTGGGCTTCGCCGAACCGGCCGAGCGCGGCGGGGTCGGTGAGGGAGCACAGGTCGGCGGTGCGCGGATCGCCCACGGGGAACTCCTGCGCGCCGCCCGGTGCGTCGTCGGCGGCGCGGCTCTCGCCGGTCTGGCGGGCGCCGTCCGTACCGTCGTCGTCCCCGGGGAGCACGGCGATGCCCGCGGCGATCGCCGCGCAGATCCCGACGGCCGCCCCGGCGGCGAGCAGCGGGCGGCGTTGGCGCAGCCACCCGCCCGTACGGCCACGCGGTCCGCCGCCCGGTCCGCCGCCCGCTCTACCGCCCGCTTCCGGCCGGGCGACGGCGGCGAGGAGCCGCTTCGCCTCGGCCGCGTCGGGGCGCCGGCGCGGGTCGCGCTGGAGCATGGCGGTGAGCAGGGGGTGCAGCGGCCCCACGGCGTCGGCGTCCATCTCGACGACTCCGCGCTCGGCCTTCCAGTACGTCAGCCGCTCGGTGTCCCGCCCGTCGTCCTGCCCGTCCCCGTGGTCCGCCTGTCCCTCCGCCGGGTCCCCCTCGTCGTCCTCCGAGTACCGGCGGCCGCCGCGCGGCGGCGAGCCGGTGACCAGCGCGTACAGGGTGGCGGCCAGGCAGAACACGTCCGAGGCGGGCCGCGGGAAGTTCCCCCTGGCCAGCTCCGGCGCGGCGTAGTCCGGGGTGAAGCTGAACGGGCCGTTGGCCGTGATGGTCTCGGCGCCGCCGGCCCGGTAGGCGGCGCCGAAGTCCAGCAGCTTGGCCGTACCGCGCCGGGACAGCCCGATGTTGGCGGGCTTGACGTCGCAGTGGACGACGCCGTCCTCGTGCAGGGCGGCGAGCGCGTCGGCGAGTTCGGCGCCGATACGGGCCACACGCTCGGGAGGCATCGGAGGCTGCCGGTCCAGACCGCCCCCGGGCACGTACTCCATGACGAACCAGTACGTGTCCTTCCCTCCGCCGGCACCGCCGTCCACGCCCTCGTCCCCGTCGCCGCCCTCCGGCACGGACACGACGTCGAAGAGGGTCACGACATGCGGATGGTCGCGGAACTTGGCCAGCGCCCGCGGTTCGCCCAGCAGCCGCCGCACCGCGGTCTCGCGGTCGCCCTCGATCCGCTCCGGTTTCACGGCGACGTCCTGCCCCACCACTGTGTCGTGAGCCAGCCACACCTCGCCGCTCCGCCCCTCGCCGACGACCTCCTTGAGGACGTAGCGGCCGGCAAGCTCGTCTCCGGGACGCACGTGCTCCCCCTCCCCTGGTTCCACGACGCGCGCGGCCACGTGGCCGCGCGCGTGGACCGAACCTACTGTGTAAGGCACGCGCTACGCAGGGTCTACCCCGAGCCTCCATCAGGCGCCCTCATCGTGGAGACGGCAGAGTGACGGGCGGTGAGACGCGAGGCAACAGGAGACCGCACCACGCGCCCCGTACGGCGCCCGGCCGGCACGCGCGATGAGTTCCGGTGCCGGGCCGGGTCTACCCGTTCAGCGGCCGACGGCCACACCGCACGCGAACCCGCCGGGCCACCACGCACCTCCGGCCCGCCACCACCGATCGGAGACAGACATGACCTCCCCCGCCAGCCAGGACATCCCCGGATACGCCGTCGGGACCTGGGACATCGACCCGATGCACTCCGAAGTCTCGTTCACCGTGCGGCACTTGATGGTCAGCAAGGTGCGCGGCCGGTTCGGCCGCTTCCAGGGCACCGTCGAGACGCGCGAGAACGTGGCCGACTCCGAGGTCGCCGTCACGGTCGACGCGGCGTCGGTCGACACCGGTGAGCCGCAGCGCGACGAGCACGTACGCTCCGCCGACTTCTTCGACGTGGAGAACCACCCGGAATGGAGCTTCCGGTCCACGGGCCTGCGCGCCGGCGGCGACGCGTACCAGCTCGACGGCGACCTGACGATCAAGGGCACCACTCGTCCCGTGACGTTCGCGCTGGAGGTCAACGGCTTCGGCCCGGACGGGATGGGCGGCCACCGCGCGGGGTTCTCCGCCTCGACGACCGTCGACCGCAACGACTTCGGCGTCGACATCAGGATGCCGCTGGACGGCGGCGGCGTGGTGCTCAGCGACAAGGTGCAGGTCAACCTGGAGATCGCCGCCGCGCTGCGGCAGCCCTGACCGGCCGGCGCGGATCGTACGCCGGTCCTCGCCGTCGGCACTCCGGCGATGTCCGCGGGGGAAGCGGACATCCTCTGTCCGCTTCCCTTGCGATCGTCTTCCCGTGAACGACAGCGAGAACGACCGGAAGGACCCGATCACCGTGTCACCCGCCACCGCACCCTCCGCCCAGCCTTCCACCCACCCCGCCGCCCCGCACGCCTCCCTGCCCGCCGGTGACGGCGCCGAGCGCGCCGACCTGCTCGCCGAGCTCGCCGCCGCGCGGGCCGCCCTGGTCACCACGGCGCGCGGACTCAGCGACGAGCGGGCAGGCGAGCAGCCGACCGTCAGCGCACTGTGCGTGGGCGGGCTGGTCAAGCACGTCACTGCCGTCGAGGAAGGCTGGCTGCGCTTCGCGGCCGAGGGCCCGTCGGCACTGAACTTCGACCTTCCGCCCGGCGTCACCTGGGACGACCTCGCGAAGGGCACCGCGCGGGAGTACCCGCAGTGGGCGATCGACCACCAGAACAACTTCCGGATGCTGCCCGGCGAGACCCTCTCCCAGGTACTCGCGCGGTACGAGCAAGTGGTGGCCCGCAGCGAGGAGATCATCGCGTCCCTGCCCGACCTGTCCGCGGCGCACCCGCTGCCCGAGGCACCCTGGCACGAGCCGGGAGCGGTGCGGAGCGTACGCCGGGTACTGATGCATGTGATCGCCGAGACGGCCCAGCACGCGGGGCACGCGGACATCCTCCGCGAGACGCTCGACGGCCAGACGTCCACCTGAGCGCGGCCGGGGCGAGCCGGTCCGGACCCCGCGGGGTCCGGACCGGCTCGCCCCGGCCGCCCCTGCCCTCTGCCCCTGCCCCCTCCCGCACGGAACCGAAGGGAACGGCTCCACGTGACCCCGCACGACCCGGAGCGGACCGGCGTCCTCAGCGCCCGGGCGCTCAACCGCGCGACGCTCGCCCGCCAACTGCTGCTGGAACGCGCCGATCTGCCCGCCCTCGACGCCGTCGCGCACCTGTGCGGCCTGCAGGCACAGGAGCCGCAGGAGCCGTACGTCGGTCTCTGGTCGCGGCTACGCGCGTTCCGCCCGGAGCAGCTGTCGGACCTGCTGACGGAGGGGCACGCCGTACGGACCCACCTCATGCGCCGCACCGTCCATCTCGTCACCGCCGACGACCTGCTGGCCTGGCGCGCCCGGCACGACGCCATGCTGCGCCAGCGGGTGCTGGGGACTTACCGCCGCGAGCTCGACGGGACGGACCTCGGCGAACTCGCCGCCGCGGCCCGCACGGTGCTGGCCGACGGCGAGCCGCGCACGATGGGCGAGCTCGCGCGGGCGCTCGCCGGGCGCTGGCCGGCGCCGGGGCAGCGGGCCCTGGGCGAGATGGCCCTCGGAGCCCTCGTCCCCGTGGTGCAGTTGCCGCCGCGCGGGCTGTGGCGTACGAAGGCGGGCGCGCGCTACGCCCCGGTCGCCTCCTGGCTGGGCCGCGAGGTCGACCCCCCGCCGCGGGACGGTTCCGACCCGGCGGGCCAGGCGCTCGTACGGCGCTATCTCGCCGCGTACGGGCCCGCCGCCAGCGCCGATCTGCGCGCCTGGTGCGGGCTCGCGGGGCTGCCGGCGGCGGTGTCGGCACTGCGCGGCGAGCTGGTCGTCTTCCGTGACGAGCGCGGCCGTGAACTCCTGGACCTGCCGGACGCGCCCCGCCCCGATCCGGACACGCCCGCGCCGGTGCGCTTCCTGCCGGCGTTCGACAACGCGATCCTCGGCTACCACGACCGGCGCCGCATCATCGACGACGGCCACCGCGGCCTGTCGGTCGCGGGCGAACGCGTCGTCCTGGTCGACGGCCGGGTCGCCGCGACGTGGACGGAGGAGTCGGGCACGGTGGCGGTCACCCCGCTGGCCCGCTTCTCCCGTGCCGACCGCGCCGCCGTCGCCGAAGAGGGGCACGCGGTCGCGTCGTTCCTCTCGGACGGCGACAGCGACCGCGTACGGGTCGCCGCGTCTCCCCGCTGAGCCCGCACCGCGTACGGGCCGGAGGCGCGCTCAGGGCCGCCGGGGCGCGGAGCCGGGCGCGTCGAGCAGCGGGGCGAGGGCGTGGCGCAGGTCGTCGAGGTGCTGGTAATGAAGGCCGGTCATGCCGGCCTCGCGGGCCGCGACGACGTTGGCCTCGGTG
This sequence comes from Streptomyces armeniacus, assembly GCF_003355155.1. Taxonomy (NCBI): domain Bacteria; kingdom Bacillati; phylum Actinomycetota; class Actinomycetes; order Kitasatosporales; family Streptomycetaceae; genus Streptomyces; species Streptomyces armeniacus. The sequence continues at coordinate 6,703,855 of NZ_CP031320.1, forward strand.
TCGTCGACGAACAGGCAGCGGGCGGCCGGAGCACCGAGGCGTTCGGCGGCGATGCGGTAGACCCGCGGGTCGGGTTTGGCGACGCCGATGCGGGAGGTGTTGACGACGGCGTCGGTCAGCCCGTCGAGCCCCTGCCGGGCCAGGTCCTGCTCCAGCCGGGTGGTGGCGTTGGACACGAGCGCGACGGAGGCGACGCCGCGCAACCGGCCGAGCAGGGCGACCACCTCCTGGTCGACCGCCGGCACGAACTCCGACCAGGCCGCGACCACCGCGCGGGCCCGGCCCGCCGAGCCGTAGCGGTCGGCGAGGTCGGCGGCGACCGCCACCCGCCACTGCTCGTCGGTGACCTCCCCGGTGATGGCGGGATGCAGCCGGGCGGGCGCGAAGGCGGCGGCGGCGAGGGCGCCGACGGGCAGCCCGTTCGCCTGCTCGACGGCGTCGGCGGGCGGCCAGTGCCGGAGCACGCCGTCGATGTCGCAGAGAACGGCGTCGTACGGCAGGACGTCGTACGGCACGGGGTTACGGGGAGCGGAGTCACGGGGAACGGGCGGCATGTCAGGCACTCCTCGGCTTCGGTCGTTCGCGGCGGCCCCCGGCTCGGCCGGCGGGCGCGACTGGAGGTGGAGAGCCTGCCGGGTCGGCGGCCCCGGACGCGCAGGCGCCCCCGACGGGCTCAACGAGCCTGCCGGGGGCGCGGGTTCCGCCTTGGGGCCCTGATCGGGTCCGGTCCCGGAGGTCAGGGGTACGAGACGACCGTGGACGGGATGGTGTCGGTGCCCGAGGTCGGGTCGCCGATGTCGTTGATGACGTGGGCGTACTGGCCCTCGCCGCCGAGGGAGACGACGAGGAGGTTGTGGAACTTCACGTTCGGCGTGTTCGGTGCGGCGAACCCGTGCTCCTGGATGATCGTCGGGTCCACGTTGTAGTAGCAGTAGTTGCCCAGGCCCCAGCCCTCGTGCTCGGTGACCGAGTCGTCGACCTTGTAGGCCGCGTAGCCCCTGATGTCGCCGTTCTGGATGGCCTCCTGGTTGGGCGCGTCGTATGCCTTCTCGCTCTGGAAGAAGATCGTGCGGCCGCGCTCGCCCTTCCACTGCACGTCGTACTTGTTGAAGTGCTCCACGAACAGCCCGGTGGCGAGCACGTCGTCGCCGTTGACGACGACGCCGTAGTCGCACCGGTTGGTGTCCCAGCCCACGCCGTCGCCGTGGTCGGCGCGCCAGACCCAGGTGTGGTCGACGATCGTGTGGCGGCTGTTGACCACCATGCTGGTGGTGGCCTTGCCGGGGCCTGCGCCGCCGATGCGGATGAACACGTCCTGCAGCGAGATGGGGTTGCCGGAGTGGTCCGCGGAGGCGCCCTCGGGGCCCACCTCCAGCAGCGTCTCGGAGTTCTCCGTGCCCGCGTCGATGAGGATGCCGGCCAGCCGGACGCCGTCCACGTCGGCGACCTTCATCGCGGTCACGCCGTTGTCCGGGATGATCGTGGGGTAGCCGATGCCGAGGACCACGGTGCCCTCGCGCTTGATCTCGATGGGCTGGTCGACGTGGTAGACGCCGGGTGTGAACAGCAGGTTCAGGCCCTGTTCCAGTGCCTCGTTGATGGTGGCCGCCGTGGCGTCGCCCTTGACGACGTAGAACTCGTCGAGTGACCGCGACTCGCCCTTCGGCGTGCCGCTGCCCCAGGTGGTGCCCTTCGCGTCGGTGCGCAGCGCCGGCAGGAACACCTTGTACGCGTCCCCGTCCAGATACAGGAACGGCTTCTCGCGGGACAGCGGCGTGGTGTCCAGGGTGGTGTACGGCGGGTCGGGGAAGCCCTGCGCGGGGGCGCCGTCGACACCGGAGAACACCATGTTCCACACGCCGTTGAGCCAGCCGCCGACGGCGCTGTCGCGGATGTACCACTGCTGCTGCGAGTACGGCTGGACCTCGCCGTCGATCCGGCTGTCGGCGATGTAGCCGCCGCTGGCCCAGCCGTAGCCGTCCGGGGCCAGGTTGAGGTTGCCCTTGACGTGCATCCGGCGGAACGGCGCTGCCTGCGAGACGGCGAACCGGTTGGTGCCGTTGACGGGGGTGAGCGCCAGGTTCTCCGCCGAACGCCAGAAGTTCTGCGTGGCGTTGCCGTCGAACCAGCCCGCGTCGACCGTGACGTCACCGTTGATCTGCGTGTCGTCCGGTGACAGGCCGAGGCCCATGATGGAGGTGTAGAAGCCCAGTTGGGCGTTGAGGCCGTCGTACGTGCCCGGCTTGAACAGCAGCGCGTAGCGGCCGCCGCCGAACTGCGCGGACTCCTGCTCCTTGAAGATCTCGTCCAGCTTCCCCTGGATGCCGGGGGTGGACGGATCGAAGACGATCACGTTCGGGCCGAGGTCACCGCCGCCGGGCACGTCGGCCTTGACGCCGGACCTGCCGGGAGCGGCGGTCGCCTGGGAGTGGGCGAGCATGCCGCCCACGGGAACGGCCACGGCCGCGGCGGTCGCGGTGGCCAGGACACGGCGGCGCGAGGGTGTGCCTCCGCCGTCGGAGGCGCCGGTGGGGGGTACGCGCATGGGAACTCTCCTGATTCGTCAGCACGTTGTGGGGTCCCGCCCCGAGGAAGAGGCGAGTGGTGCGGCTCAGTGGGGATTCAAGGAGTGAACGGTGATCGCACGAAGAGAGCGCTCTCATACGCGTTGGATAGTTTCGTTGATAAGAACGTGAAGTCAAGAGTGTGCACACGGCAGGCAGCCAACTCGGCCCGTACGTAACGGTTTGCGCACCTCTCACGGGTGCGGTGGCGAGACACGGGGCGGCACGCGGCGGCGCGTTGGCTCGTCGCACCGGAACGGCCGAGTTCAGGAGATGTCGAAAGGGCGGGCGCGGGGCCGCCGTTGCGCACGGCACACGGGTGCCGTACGCCACATGCGCGCGTACATCTCGCCGGTCCGCACCGCACACCGGTCCGCACCGCACACCGGTCCGGGCCCGGAGCGCTCGGCTCCGGGCCCGGACAGGGGCAGGTCGGTCGGGTGCGGCTGCGGGTGCGGCCCGGTCAGGGGCGGCGCCCGGCGTCGCCCTCGGCGGGGCCCGGCCAGTAGGCCGCACTGTACGCGGGCAGGGTGTCGGCCGTCTGCCGCCCGGCCGGGGCCGGGCCGTCCAGCACCTCGGCCAGGTCCGGGTCGGCGGCGCTCGACGGGCACGCGGGCTGCGGCTGCGCCGCCGGGCCGTCCGCGGGCGCCGGGTCCGCCACGGCCACGGGCACCGCGGGCGCCCGGCCCGGCCCGCCGTCCTCGCGGCGGTCCTGCTGCTCCTGCTGCGTGCCGGAGTACAGGTCGCGGAAGGCCACCACCGAACCGAACTCCCCCGCCAGCCGCCGCGCGTTGTCCCGCGCGAAGCGGACCGCCGCGTCCCGCGTCGAGACGCCGCCCGCGTCGGCCTCGGCCATCAGGCGGCGCACCAGCGGCCGCATCTGGGCCGACAGCCGTCCGCACGCGCCGCTGGGGCTGACCACCTCGCCGAGGATGACCCACCAGGCGCCGGCCGCGGCACCGGTGTTCGCCACGAAGTCGGGGATGACGGTGACGCCGCGGGCCAGCAGCGCCCGCTCCGCCTCTGCGGTCGTGGGCACGTTGGCCGCCTCCACGACGAGCCCGGCGCGGATGCGGTCGCAGTTGTCCGGGGTGATCGCGTACGAGACGGCGGCGGGCACCAGGACGTCCACTTCCTGGCCGAGCCAGGTGTCCCCCGGCTCCTCCGCGTCGTCCTCGCGGAGCACTGAGCGGTCGATGACGCCGGCCTCGTCCCGGGCGGCGAGCAGGCTCTCGACGTCGAGACCGCGCGAGGTGTTGACGATGAGGCCGCGGGAGTCGGTGATTCCGACGATCCGGACGCCGGCACGGGCCAGATAGAGCGCCGTGGAGCCGCCCATCGCGCCGAATCCCTGCACGGCCGCCCGGGCGTTCGCAGCAGGAATGCCGCGGTGCTCGAGGGCGGCGAGTGCCGCTTCCGCGACGCCGAAGCCGCCGACGAGTTCCGAGAGCTTCAGGCCGTCCGTGTGCGTGTCGAATGCCTGCCGGATGCGGGCGCGCACCTCGGTCTCGTCGCCGGCGCGGAGCACGGCGGCGTGGAAGGAGGTGTCGCCGAGGCCGACCCGTTCGAATGTCGCGTCGAGCTGTTCCTGCCGCGTGCCGAGATCACCCGCGGTCACCCAGAAACGCTCGAGCAACGGCCGTACGGCGCGCACGAACCGCTCGCGCACCTCTTCGGCGCGGGGGTCGGCGGGGTCGAAGTCGATTCCGCCCTTGGCGCCGCCGACATGAATGCCGAAGGCGGCCATCTTGAGTGTCATCTCGCGGGCGAGTTCGTTCACCTCGCCGAGCGTGCAGCCCGGGCGCATGCGCATGCCGCCGGTGGCGATGCCCGTGACCAGCTGGTCGATGACGACGAACCCTCGGGCGGAGGTCTGATCGTCGTCCCAGGTAACCTGGAGAAAGGGCTTATGGCTCGGCACCTGCGTTGGCGTGGAGACGGCTGTGTGCGTCACTTGGTACTCACCCTTTCCAGTCAGATGGACATCGGTTCACGCGTACACGCTGAATTGCAGGACCCTGAATTCAGGCGCGCTCGGGCATCCCGGCAGCCGGGTTCCGGGCAGGCCGGAATCCGGTGGTGTCGGGAATTACCCGTGAATGCAGAGCGGTTCCCCGCCGGCGGTAGCTTCTCCGGTGCTTGGACGGCCGACGGGGATTATGGACGACATGGCATTGCACCCCTGGGCGCGCGCACGGCGCGCCTGACGGGCGGCACAACAAACTCTCCGAATACGCAGGGAACGCAATGGATTTGCGTTGTACGTAGCGCCCACTGTGAGGTCGGGATTCACCCCTTGTCAAGCGGTGTCTGAGGGCAGGCTGCGCCAGCTGGACGCGCCCCCTGACGGGCTTATCGATCGCAAACTGAAACTCTTTTGCGCGGCCCCGCGCCCGCCCTCGTCGGCGGCCGGAAACCCGCAGCTCAGCACGGCTTTCTGGCACCGGGTGCAGCCCTCTCGGCGGCGCCCGCACACGCGGGGCGTTTGCCCGTCAGGCACGCCTTTCCGGTACGGCGTCACTCGCCCCGGTGAACGCGCCGCCCCGTACTCCCCCGCCGCCCGGCAGAACTGCCACGCGCCCGTACGGCTCCCCCGCGCTCCGGCCCGTACGCCCCCGGGGCCGGCACCCGTACCGGCGCGCGTACGAGCGCCCGTACAACCGCCCGTACAGGCACCGCGTCGCAGGGATCCGTACCGGCAGCAGGACATGGAGCGGGCCCGGGAGAGTGGCCATCCCCCGGGCCCTGGTGAGCCGCCCAGCTGCGCACGCCGTGACCTTGGAGGGCGCGGATCAGAGTGAAGTCGTCGTGCTCTTCCGTTGAGCTACCGCACACCGAGCTGTGCGGGCCGGATTCGAACCGGCACCCGACGACCGGGTCCGCGCCCGGCCGGTCCGGCGATCGGCGGCGAATGCTGATGCTGGAGCGAGAATCTGAGATTGAACGCGTGCCACGGGCGACTTCCGGCCGTGGGAGCCGGGGGCTACATTCCCGGCTTGGTCCCGCGGTCCCGGTGGTCCCCTCTCGTGACCGAGTGCTCGGAGGGGTGTCACTCCCCCAGGCAGCCGCGTGCATCACGATGAGCTTCAGTGTCAGCTTGCGCTCCTCGCGCACCCCGGAGGCGCGACGGCCACCGGGGATCCTGTGACGCTACCCGAACAGGTAGCCGAAGACCACGTCGCCCACCCGCTGGTCGGCGACCTCGACGCCGTTGGCCTCCTCGCGGGCGAACTTGACCGCCTGCTGCAACTTCTCGACCCGGTCGAGGAGTTCGTTGACGCGGCGGGCCGGGAGCGCGCCGGAGAACTTCACCGTCGTCCACTGGCCGACGGGGATGTCCTCGTAGTACACCTCGACCTGCGCCGGGTGCTGCTCTGTCGCCTCCGCTTTCACGTGGTTGCGGGGCACCTTCTTCGTACGGACGGTGCGCACCGCCTCCGTCTTCCAGGAGTCGGTCGACGGGTCGAGCGACCAGGACTCGGCGGCGTCCAGCACGGGCAGCTTCCGCACGAACGCGGCCAGCTCCGTGAGCTGCTTCTCGAGGAACAGCAGGTACGAGACGGGCACGTCCGTCAGCAGGGTGCGGCCGTCGACGGTGATGTCCGCGCGGGACTCGCGGTTCGCCCAGTCCTTGGTGGCGGTGACGTCGAACAGCCGGGTCAGGGACTCCGCCGTGTCGCGCAGGACGTCCTCCGCCTTCACCTGGACGCGGGTGGCCTCGGGCGGCAGCTCCTCGCCCTCCTCGTCTTTGGGCTGGTAGGTCCGCGCAATGCCGGCGAGCAGAGCGGGCTTGTCGAGCCGGCGCCGGACCGCGGTCAGGTCCTGCTGCACCTTGGACTTGACGCCCTTCTCCACTGCGATGATCTGATTGAGTTTCGGCACGGACGGCACCTTACCGGCCGTGCTCTCCGCGTTTCGAACGGGATTCCGCCGGCGGCGCTGAGCGCGTGTGTACGCCCCGCGGACTGGCCCCGCTCGCGATTCCCTGACTAGAGTCAGAGAATGGATCCGGCACAGATCGACCAGGTGCGGCGGTTCAACCGCACCGTCACCGAACGCGTGGGCGTGCTCCACGACCACTACCTGGGCCGCGGGCGGCCCGTCGGCGAGGCCCGGCTGCTGTGGGAGATCGACGGGCGCGGCCAGGACGTACGGCGGCTGCGCGAACGCCTCGGGCTCGACTCCGGTTACGTCAGCCGGCTGCTGCGCTCCCTGGAGGCCGACGGCCTGGTGACCGTGGAGCCGCTGCCCCGCGACCGGCGCGTGCGCACCGTACGGCTCACCGACGCGGGCCGTACGGAGCGCGCCCTGCTCGACCGGCGCAGCGACGAACTGGCCTGCTCCCTGCTGGAGCCGCTCAACACCGGTCAGCGCGCCCGGCTGACCACCGCCATGGCCGAGGTCGACCGGCTGCTGACCGCCGCGACGGTCACGCTGGACGCCGTGGACCCGGACCAGCCGGACGCCGAGCACTGCCTGCGGTCGTACTTCACCGAGCTGCAGGAGCGCTTCGACACCGGCTTCGACCCGGCCCGCAGCCTGCTGCCCGACGCGGGTGAACTCCGGCCTCCGCACGGCCTGTTCCTCGTCGCCCGGCTGCACGGCGAGCCCGTCGGCTGCGCCGGGCTGAAGCTGCCGGCCGGCGCACCGGCGGAGATCAAGCGCATGTGGGTCGCGCCCCACGCACGCGGCCTGGGCCTCGGCCGCCGGTTCCTCGCCGAGCTGGAGGCGCGCGCCGCCCGGCACGGCTGCGACGTGCTGCGCCTGGACACCAACAAGGCGCTCAGCGCGGCGATCGGGCTGTACCACGCGTACGGGTTCGAGGAGGTCGCCGCCTTCAACGACGAGCCGTACGCCCACCACTGGTTCGAGAAGCGGATCGGACGGTCCGGCTGAGGGGCACGGGCTGCGGGGCGGGAGGCGCGGGGCGGGGCGGGGCGCCTCGGTGGCCCTTACCGCGCCGTGCCTCCCGTACCTCCCCGCCCTTCGCCGGACTCCGGCGGACGCGCCCCGTCGCGCACATGCGCACGCACCCCTTGCAGGCCGAACAGGATGAGCAGCTCGACCGCCCCGCCGTCGGCGCTGCCCAGCCAGTGCGGCATGGACGTGTCGAACTCGGCGGCCTCTCCGGGCGGCAGCGTCATGTCGCGCTCCCCTACGACCAGCCGCAGCCGGCCGTTGAGCACGTACAGCCACTCGTGGCCCTCGTGCGTCTGCGGGGTCGGTTCGAGGGGTTCCGGCCGGGCCGGGATGATCATTTTGAACGCCTGTGTGCCGCCGGGCCGCCGGGACAGCGGCACGAAGACCATCCCGAAGCGCCGTATCGGCTTCAGGTGGATACGGGGGTCACCGGTGCGCGGGGCGCCGACGAGGTCGTCCAGCGGAACGTCGTAGGCGCGGGCGAGCGGCAGCAGCAGCTCCAGGGTCGCCCGGCGCTGCCCGCTCTCCAGCCGGGACAGGGTGCTCTCCGACACCCCGGTCGTCACCGCGAGGTCGGCGAGGGTGATGCCGCGCTCGCGCCGCAGGGCCCGCAGCCGCGGGCCCACAGCGCCGAGTACGTCCGCCGTGCCGCCGTCCGGTCCGCCGGCTGATCCGTTTTCCATGCCGCCAACTTGCCATAACCGCAAGATTTCTCGCCAGATCCGGCCCGTCCGGCGAGGCTGACCGCATCCCGACCGGCGCATGACCGGCCCCGACCGAAGGAGACCTGATGAGTACGACCGACGCGGTCACGTTCTGGGACGGCGTGTACGCCGCCCGCCCGGCAGCCGGCGAGCCGCGGCCCAACGCCCTCCTCGTCGAGGCGGTCACCGACCTGCCGCCCGGCGACGTGCTGGACCTCGGATGCGGCAACGGCGGCGACTCGCTGTGGCTGGCACGCCGCGGGTGGCGGGTCACCGCCGTCGACATCTCCGCCGTGGCGGCCGACCGGCTCACCGAGCGCGCCCGCGCGGCCGGTCTCGGCGACCGGATCACCGCCGTACGGCACGACCTGCACGAGTCGTTCCCGCCCGGCCGGTACGACCTGGTGTCCGCCCACTACCTCCACACCCCCTACGACCTGGACAGGACCGCCGTCCTGCGCGTGGCCGCGGAGCGGCTGCGCCCGGACGGGCGGCTGCTGGTCGTCGACCACGGCTCCACCGCGCCGTGGTCGTGGAACCAGGACCCCGACGTCCGGTACCCGAGCCCGCAGGAGGTCGCGGCGGGCATCGACCTGGACCCGGCGGTGTGGACGGTCGAGCGGGCCGAGGCCTCCCGCCGGATGGCGAACGGACCCGACGGGAGCACCGCCGAGGTCACCGACCACGTCCTGTGCGTACGCCGGGCCGCCTGAGCCCGGCGCGGACGCCCCCAGTGAAAGGCAGGACCGCCATGCCCACCGCATCCCGCCGCCGCGGCGACACCCCGCCGCCCCGTACCGGCGGCACCGAGGCCGAGACCCTGCGCGGGTTCCTCGACTACCTGCGGGCCTCGGTCGCCGCGAAGGCCGAGGGCGTACCCGAACCCCAGGTCCGTACGCCCGGGGTGCCGTCGGGCACGAACCTGCTCGGGCTGCTCAACCACCTCACGTACGTCGAACGCGCGACGTTCCTCGGCGAACAGGTCACCGACTGGAAGGCGACGTTCCAGGCCGGGCCGGAGGACAGCGCGGCCGAAGTCGTCGCCCGCTACCGGGAATCCGTCGAGCGTGCGAACAGCGTTCTCGACGGGTGCGCCGACCTCAGCGCACCCCTCCCGCGGGCGCGGCCTGGGCGGGCCGCGCCCAGCGTCCGCTGGGCGCTCACCCACATGATCGAGGAGACCGGCCGCCACGCGGGTCACGCGGACATCCTCCGCGAGCTGATCGACGGGGCGACGGGGCGCTGACCCCGCCTGGGTACGCGGGGGCGGCGCCCGCGCGCCCTTGTGCCCGGGCGCGCTTGTGCCCGACCGCTCGACCGCTCGACCTGCTCGACCCGCTCGACCCGCTCGACCCGCGATCTTCGGGTGGCACTATCGGGCCATGAACGATGACCCGCTGATGACCCGCGCGCGCGGCCTGTGGGAGCAACTGGCCGCCGTACCGGTGTCGTTCCCGCCGGACGGCGGCGCCGTGTTCGCCGCCTCGCCAGACTCGCGGCTGTGCCCGCCCGGCTGGGCGGGAGTGGTGCGACTGGGCGACGCGGCGCTCGTCACGGCCCCGGACGAGGCCCAGGCTCGTACGCTCCGCCGGGCCCTGGGCGACGCGCGGGCGGAGGCTCTCGTACGGCCGGACGAACTGCGGGCGCGGGTGCCGGTGCCGGTGACCGACGTGCTCGGCCCCGCCACCCTGGCGTATCTCGCGGGCCACGGCTTCCGTCCGGCGGAGGGCGGGGGCTCGGTCGCGCGTACGCAGCCGGGCGCCGCCGTGCTGCGGGCGCTGACGGAGGCGGCGGGACCGGAGGACGCGGACGAGAGCGCCCTCGACGAGATCGACTCCCCCGCCTTCGTGCTGCGCGAAGGCGGGGCCGTCGTAGCCGCGGCCGGTTACCGGACGTGGCCTGCCTCGACGGCGCACCTGTGCGTGCTGACCGACCCGCGGCGACGCGGGCGCGGCCTGGCCCGGCAGGTGGCCTCGGCGGCCACCGCCCACGCGCTCGACGCCGGCCTGCTGCCGCAGTGGCGTGCACGCCCGGAGCCGTCCCGGCGGGTGGCCGCGGCGCTCGGTTTCCGTGAGCTGGGCGGCCAGTTGAGCATCCGCCTGGGCACGGAGCAGGACGCCGCACCCGCCCCCACCGAAGGGCGGAACACCCGCCCCCCTCCCTCCCGCCCGCGGACGGCGGGCGCGTGGTCGTCGCGGCGGGCCGGCTGGTGCGGGTGAAGAGGTACGACGTGCTGATCAGGGCGTTCGCCACGGTGGCGGCGCGGCATCCCGACTGGCAGCTGCGCATCTACGGGCGGGGCGAGGAGCACGGCGGGCTGCGGGACCTCATCGACGAACTCGGCCTCTACAACAACGTCTTCCTGATGGGCCTCGCCAGCCCGATGGAGGCCGAGTGGGTCAAGGGCTCGATCGCCGCGTCGACTTCGGACGTCGAACCGTTCGGCATGACCCTCGTGGAGGCGATGCGCTGCGGGCTGCCCGTCGTCAGCACGGACTGCCCACACGGGCCGGGCGAGATCATCGAGGACGGCGCGGACGGCAGGCTGGTGCCGGTCGGGCGGCCGGACGCGTTCGCCGCCGCCCTGCTGGAGCTGATCGAGGACGACGAGAAGCGCCGCCGTATGAGCCGTACGGCGCTGGAGAGTTCGCGGCGCTACTCCCCGGAACGCGTCGTCGCGCGCGCGGAGCGGCTTTTCGGCACGCTTACGGAGGCGAAGTCCGCGGGCCGGCCCGCCGCCGCGGTGCCGGCGGGCCCGCAGCCCGCGGGGCGGGCGCTGGTGAGGGGCTCGTACGCCGCGCGGGACACCGCTGTCGAGGCTGTCGACACCGTCCTGCGAACCCTGTGGAAGGCCGCGAGGTGACTGTGGAAGGCGTCGAGGAGACCGCAACGGAGGCCGCGGCCGCGGAGGGTGCCGCCGCCGAGGCCGCTCTCGGGGACGCGTCCGCCGACTGCACGGTGGACGGCGCAGGCAGGCTCGTGCTGCGCCTGTCCGCGCCCGCACTGGCCCCCACCGCCCGCCCGCGGTTGCTCTTCGTGCTGCGCACCCCCGACGCACGCGCCGACGAGACCGGCCACGTACTGGACCTGGCACGCCGGGACGACGGCCGCTGGCACGCCACCCTCGGAGCGGAACCGGTTCTCGCCGAGGGCCGCTGGGACCCGTACCTCGTCGACGGCCTCCCGGACGGCGAGCCGCGCCGCCGCCTCCGCCCCGGGCTGCTGGACCTGCGCGCGCTGGTCGGACGCGAACCGGCGGACGGAACGGCGGACGGTGAGCGGCCGTTGGCCGTACGGCTCCCCTACGTCACCGTGGACCGGCGTCTCGCCGTGCGCACGTGGCTCCGTACGGCGCACGCGGAGGCGGGCGAAATCCGCGTCGGCGACCACGCGTTGACGGTGTGCGGCCGGCTGTACGGCGCACGGCTGGGCGACGGCGCGGCCGCGCTGCTGCGCCGCCGGGGCGCGGGCACGGTCCGGGAGGCCGCGCTGCGGGCAGACGGCGCGCACGACTTCACGTTCACCGTGGACCACCGAGACCTGCTGGCCGAACGCGGTCCCGGCCCCGGCGGGGACGGGGACGCGGGCCTCGACGTGTGGGACGCCTTCGTACGGCCGGAGGCGGCGGCACCCGGGAACCCTCCGTCGCGCTGGGTACGGGTCGGGCGGCTGCTGGACGACGTACTGGACCGCAAGAACGTCTTCGTGTACCCGGCCCGCACTCTCGACGGCGTACGCGTACGCCCGTACTACACCGTCGACAACGAACTCGCCGTCGAACTGGCCCCGGTGCCCGGCAGCACAGCCGCGTCCGGCGTCCGGCGCGGCGTGCTGGCGCGGCTGCGCCGCCGCTAGGGGGTGTTCAGTCCTTCGCGAGGACGAAGGACGTACGGGCCGCCTTCAGCCCCTTGATCTCCGCCTCCACCAGGTACGTGTCCGCCTTGGCCGAACCGGCGGGCGCCTTCGCGCACTCGGGCTTGCTGTGCTTGCGGTCCCACGTCAGGGTCTGGACGGTCGAACCCTTCGCGGGCACCTGCACGTAGGCCGTCGCACGGCTGGGCGGGCAATCGGCGGAAGACCAGATCCGCTCGTCGTCGGAGTCGGAGACGGTGACGACGGTCGCCGTACGGCCGAGGTTGATCCGGCAGTCGTCGCTGCCGGAGTTCTTCACGGTCAGCTTGAACTCGGGCTTGTCGTCCGGCGCGTACTCGTTCTTGACGCTGCTCAGCGTCACCGTCACCGAGCCGGAGCCGCAGACGGACAGACCCGTACCGGCGGGCAGGGCGCCACCGCCCGTGACGCTGCCGCTGGAACCGGAGAGAGCACCGCCGCCCGCCGTACCGCCGGACTCGCCTCCCCCGTCGGCGCCGCCGTCCGCGCCCTCGTCGCCACCGCCACCGCCCGAACCGGCACCGCCGTCCACCTCGTCCCTGCCGCCGGGGCGGTCGCTGACGGGCGGCTTGGACGTGGTGGGGCCGGGCGTGATGGAGTCGGTCGGTCCCTGACCGTCCGGTCCGCCCTTGCCTCCCGCCTCGCTGCGGTCGTCGCTGTCACCGCCCATGTTCAGCGCCCAGACGACGAGCAGGACAAGCAGGGCGAGGATGGACAGCGCAACTGCCCTCCGCCGCCAGTAGATGGAGGAGGGAAGCGGCCCGATCGGATTGCGCAGAGATCCCACGCGGAAACCTTACGAGACTTGCCCCCCGGCACAGAGCCGTACCCGCCGCTTCAATCCCGCAACTTTTGTGATGAGAGTGATGAGCGAAGCGATGAGTGGGCAATGAGCGGGGCGATCTCCCGGCTCCCGCCGGGACCTTGCCGACCTGACGAAAGTCAGGTCCGCACCCCGTCGTTCGCTCGGAGGGCGGGCTCGTCCTGCTGGTCGCCCTGCTGGCGCTGGCCTGCCTGCGTTCGGCCCGGAGCGCCAACGGCCCGTACGGACGCGCCGCCGCGCTGCTCGCGGCGTGCGCGCTCGTCGTGGCGTACGGACTCAGCGAGGTCGTCAAGCTGCTGGTCGCGGAGGAGCGTCCGTGCCGCGCCGTGCCCGACGCGGCGCCGCCCCTCGCGGCCTGTCCCGCGTCCGGCGACTGGTCGTTCCCGAGCAACCACGCCACGCTCGCGCTGGCGGCGGCGACCGGAGTGGCGCTGCTGTGGCGGGGGTTGGCGTGGCTGGCAGTGCCGGTGGGGTTGCTGACGGCGTTCTCGCGGGTGTTCGTCGGGGTGCACTATCCGTTCGACGTGCTGGCGGGCGGTCTGCTCGGGGCGACCGTTGCCGCGCTGTGCGCGAGCGAGCCGCTCGTGCTGCACGGTGCCCGGCTGCTCCTACGCCGCCGCGCGACCGCATCCGCGACCGCGACTCCGACGGCGACCTCGACCGCATCCGCCAACGCACCCGGGCGGGATCACACCAACCCCGCCTCGTAGGCGACGATCGCCGCCTGTACGCGGTTCTCGGCCCCCAACCGGTCGAGGACCGCGCTCACATGGCCCTTGACCGTTCCCTCGACGAGGTGCAGGCGGCGCGCGATGTCCGCGTTGGACAGCCCGCGTGCCACCAGCGCGAGCACCTCGCGTTCGCGCGCCGTGAGGCCGTCCGTACGGGCGCGGGCCTGCGCGCCGCGCGAGAGGCGGCCGCCCGCGCCGCCACCGAGTTCGGTGAGCACGTGCCGGGCCACCTTCGGGGAGAGGAAGGCGCCGCCGTCGGCCACGGCCCGTACGCCGGACAGGAGTTCGTGCGGGTCACCGGTCTTGAGCAGGAAGCCGGTGGCGCCGCCGCTCAGGGCGCGGGCGATGTACGCGTCCTCGGCGAAGGTGGTGAGGATGGCGACGGCGGTCTCTCCCGCGCGGGTGCGCAGTATCTCCTCGGCGGCGGCGAGGCCGTCCAGGTTGGGCATGCGGATGTCGAGGAGGGCGACGTCGGGGCGGTGTGCGTGGGCGAGTTCGACGGCCTGGCGGCCGTCGGCGGCCTCGGCGACGACCTCGATGCCGGGATCGGCGCCGAGGATGGCGCGCACGCCCGCCCGTACCGTCGCCTCGTCGTCGGCCAGCAGCACGCGGATGTTCAACGTTCGTCTCCCGCTCCCTGGATCACGGTCTTCCCGGCCAGCGTGCCGTTACGGAAGCACAGCCGGTAGATGTCGACGCTGGTGAAGAGCCGTCCGTCGGTCCGGTAGTACGCGCAGCGCGCACCGGGCGGCGGTGGCGGCGAACGGTCCTCCGACGGCGCCGATTCCTGCCGCCCGGGCAGCACGTCGCGTACGCCGTCCTCCGGGTCGCCGACACGCAGCCGATCGTAGGTGGCGCGCGGCAGGACGGACTCGGCGGTGGTGTACGCGTACCAGCCGAAGACGGCGGCGACCACGAGCGCGGCGGCCCCGCACGCGAGGGCCGTGGCGCGGGCGGTCCGGCGGCGGGCGGCCCGCTGGGCGGCGGCGAACTGGCGGGCGGCGGCGCCGGGTTCGTACGGGCCGACGGCGGGGGCGTGTGTGCCGGCGCCGGGTTCGTACGGGCCGGCGGCGGGGGCGTGCGGGCGGACGTCCGCACGCAGGTCCGCCTTCTGCGGGTCTGCCGGGAAGCGGGCCGTCACCGTGAAACCGCCGTCGTCGCTCGGCCCGGCGGTGAGGCCGCCGCAGGCGAGCCGCACGCGTTCGCGCAGGGCGACCAGCCCGGTGCCGTCGTCCGTGTGCACCGGCACCGCGGGCGCGGTGGTGGCGCCCGCGGCCGGCGGCCCGTTCCGTACGGAGACCGCCGTCCCGTCCTCCGTACAGTCGACGGCCACGGTCACCTCGGCGCCCGGCGCGTGCTTCGCCGCGTTGGTCAGGGCCTCACGCACCACCCGGTACGCGGCCCGGTCGGCGGGCGGCGGCAGTGCGCCCGGGGCGCTCTCCGCGGCGCCGTCCGTCACCAGCCGCACCGGCAGCCCGGAGGCCGCGGCGCGCGTGACGAGCGACGCGAGCGTCTCCCCGACGGGCGCCAGCGGCGCCGCCGCCTCAGCGGCCTCAGCCGCCTCCGCCGCCCGCGTCCCGCCGGACGCCGTCCCGCCGGAGGCGCGCTCGCCGAGCGCGGGCTCGTCGGACGCGGGCCGGTCAGGCGCGGGCCGGTCCGGCGCGGGCTCCCGCAGCACCCCGATGATGTCGCGCAGCCGCTCCGTCGCCCGCGCCGCCTCCCCGCGCAGCCCCGCCAGCGCCTGCCGGTGCTCGTCCTCCAGGCCGGGTGCCACCTGGAGCGCGCCCGCCCGCAGGGCGATGAGGCTCAGGTCGTGGCCGAGCGCGTCGTGCATGTCCTCGGCGATACGGGCGCGTTCGCGCAGCCGGGCCTGTTCGGCGACGATGCGCTGCTCGCGTTCGAGCCGTTCGGCGCGGTCCCAGCCGGCGGCGAACAGCTCGCGGTCCTGCCGCCGGTAGCGGCCGACGGTCCAGGGGAAGACGGCGCCGAAGACGAGCGTGCCGGTCATGACCAGCCACACCAGTACGGGGTCTGCGCCCTGCCCGTCGTCCGCCGTACGCACGTACGCGCTCGCCGTCCCCACCGCCACCACGCCCGCGAACGCGACCAGCGCGGGGCGGCTCTGCGCGCAGCGCCGGCCGAGGAGGTAGCCGAACGCGGCGAGCGCGGGCCCGTACGAGAACGTGAGCAGCTGCGGTGACGCGGCCAGCGCGAGCGCCGCGGCCAGCAGCCACGCCGCGACCGGACGGCGCCGCGCGAGCCCCGTCGCGGCACCCAGCAGGAGCAGCCCCGCCGCCGTCAGCCACCATCGCTGCGGCGGCTCGCGGAGGTACGCGTCGCCGGTGACGACGGCCGCCGCGAGCAGCGCCCACAGCGCACCGTCCCGTACGAGCGCCGGCCCGGCCCGGCGCCGCGTGCTCCCCGTCGCACCGCTCCACACCCGCATCCCTCCGACGCTACCGGCCGGACCTGGGCCGCCGCCCCTGACGAAAGTCAGGTCCCGGGGCCGCGCCGCGAGGCCGCGTAGCGGCTATCCGGCCCACGCTGCGCTCCCCTTGGGGGACGTCGCGCGTCCGCGCCGCGTGGTCGTTTCGGCCGCGGCGCGCGCCGTGTCAGGATCGTCCGTGCCATGACTGCGACCACTGAAGACGCCGCGAACGCCGCCCAGGACCACGACTACACCGACCTCCACGCCCCTGTCGTCGACTGGTTCGACGCACACGCCCGTGACCTTCCCTGGCGCCGCCCCGAGGCCGGTGCGTGGGGGGTCATGGTGAGCGAGTTCATGCTGCAGCAGACCCCCGTCGCCCGGGTGCTCCCGGTGTACGAGCAGTGGCTCAAGCGCTGGCCCCGGCCCGCCGACCTGGCCGCCGAGCCGTCGGGGGAGGCCGTACGCGCCTGGGGCCGCCTCGGCTACCCGCGGCGCGCGCTGCGGCTGCACGGGGCGGCGTCGGCCATAGCGGAACGGCACGGCGGCGACGTACCGAAGGAGCACGCGCAGCTGCTCGCGCTGCCCGGCGTCGGCGAGTACACGGCCGCCGCGGTGGCCTCGTTCGCGTACGGGCAGCGGCACGCGGTGCTGGACACCAACGTCCGCCGGGTGTTCGCACGCGCCGTGAACGGACGGCAGTACCCGCCGAACGCCACCACCGCCGCCGAGCGCAAGCTCGCCCGCATGCTGGTCCCGGCGGACGACGCCACCGCCGCGCGCTGGGCCGCCGCCACGATGGAGCTCGGCGCGCTCGTGTGCACCGCGCGCACGCCCGTGTGCGGGCGCTGCCCGATCGCCGACCGGTGCGCCTGGCAGCGCGCGGGCGCGCCGGAGCACGAGGGCCCGCCGCGCCGTACGCAGACCTACGCCGGTACGGACCGCCAGGTGCGCGGCCGGCTGCTGGCCGTCCTGCGGGAGTCCGACGCGCCGGTGCCGCAGGCGGTCCTGGACCGGGTGTGGCACGAACCGGTGCAGCGGGCGCGGGCCCTGGACGGGCTGGTGGCGGACGGACTCGTCGAGCCGCTGGCGGGCGGCGAGTACCGGCTGCCGCAGAGCCGCGGCTGAGCCGCCCGGCACCGGCCCGCCGCCACGCGGCGGCGGGCCGCGGGCCCGCCGACGCCTGCCCGAGGCGTCGCTGTTACACAACCGATGGGCAGCCGCAGGGTTCCCGTTGGTTCACTGCATGCGCTCCCGCAACACCCGCTGCCTAGGTTCTGTGACGTATCGCGAAAGCGCCCTACGTCACAGAACCGGGAGGCAGACATGGCCGCGGCAGAGGTCCTGGACTTCGAGGAGTACGTACGGACCCGGCAGGACGCCCTTCTGCGCAGCGCCCGGCGCCTGGTGACGGACCCCATGGAGGCGCAGGATCTGCTGCAGACCGCCCTCGTACGCACGTATGGTCGCTGGGACGGAATAGCGGACAAGTCCCTTGCCGACGCTTACCTCCGGCGCGTGATGATCAACACGCGTACGGAGTGGTGGCGCACCCGGCGGCTCCAGGAGGTGCCGACGGAGCACCTGCCCGACGTGGCGAGTGTCGAGGACGGGACGGACCAGCGGGCGGACCGCGCGCTGCTGATGGAGGTGCTGGGCACGCTGGCACCGAAGCAGCAGAGCGTGGTCATTCTGCGGCACTGGGAGCAGATGAGCACGGTGGAGACGGCGCGGGCGCTGGGCATGTCGCCCGGCACGGTCAAGAGCACACTGCACCGCTCGCTGGCGCGGATGCGCGAGGAGTTGGAACGGAGGTCGGCGGAGTGCGCCGCCTGAGGGCGGCGGCCGGGACCGGCACGGAACGGGAAGGCCGGAGCGCCCGGCGCGGCATACGTGCCGCGCTGGGCGCCGCCGTGCTGACCGCACTGTCCGCGCTGGTGGTGGCGCTCACCGCGTGCGGTACGACCGCGGGCGGCGTACGCGTCGAGGGCGCGCCGACGGACTCCGCGGCGCCTCGGTCCGCGTCCTCCGACGGCACGACGGCCCGGCCCGACGGGCCGCGCGACTCCGGCCCCGAGGCGGAAGCGGAACCCAAAGCGGAGCCGAAGCCCGAGGTGGTCGGGCGGGGCACGGCCGCGTACTCGGAGAGCGGCGAGGTCCGCGAGGTCAGCGAGACCGAGGTGATCTCCGTGATCAAGCGCGACCCCAAGGTCAGCAGCCATGTGAAGCGCGGCCTGAAGCCGTGCGTCGGCGACCAGTACCCGGTGGGCATGGACTACGCGCGCGCCACCCGCGGCCGGCAGGCCGACCTCGTCGTCAACGTGACCTCGTGCTCGGACAGCGTCGGCGTCGGCGCATACGTGTACCGGCGCAGCACGAACGGCGCGCTGGTCAACGTCTTCGCGGCGGAACGTCCGCCGGTCTGGGCCACGTTCCGGGACGGCATGCTGGAGGTCACGCGGGACGTCTACGTCGGCGACGAACCGCTGTGCTGCCCCTCGGGCCGCGACGTCATCACGTACGCGTGGCAGGACGGCGTCTTCCACGAGGTGGGCCGCGAACGCAGCGAGGACGACGACGGTGTGGACGGCGGCGGCAGCGGGGGCTCCGACAGCACCCCCGCGCCCCCGGCACCGGCGGCCACGGAACGGAAGGAGTGAGGCGGGCAGGCATGGGCGAGACGACGCATGTGCTCTTCGTCGAGGACGACGACGTCATCCGGGAGGCGACCCAGCTCGCGCTGGAGCGCGACGGTTACGCGGTGACGGCCGTCGGCGACGGGCTGGCCGGGCTGGAGGCGTTCCGCGCGGACCAGCCGGACATCGCGCTGCTGGACGTGATGGTGCCGGGGCTGGACGGGGTGAGCCTGTGCCGCCGTATCCGGGACGCGTCCACGGTCCCGGTGATCATGCTGTCGGCGCGCGCGGACTCCATAGACGTGGTGCTCGGCCTGGAGGCCGGCGCCGACGACTACGTGACCAAGCCCTTCGACGGCGCGGTGCTCGTCGCCCGCATCCGCGCGGTGCTGCGCCGCTTCGGGCACGCCAGCGGCCTGGGGCTGGCCGGGCCGCACGGCGCGGCGGGCGCGAACGGCGCGGGCGGCGCGCACCGCCGGTACGCGGAGGGCGGGCCGGAACGGCCGCCGGGCGGCGAGGCGGAGATCCTGCGGTTCGGCGAACTGGAAGTGGATACGGAGGGCATGGAGGTACGCACCTCGGGCCGTCCGGTGTCCCTGACTCCGACCGAGATGCGGCTGCTCCTGGAGTTCTCCGCGACACCCGGCACGGTGCTCTCCCGCGACCGGCTGCTGGAACGGGTGTGGGACTACGGCTGGGGCGGTGACACGCGCGTCGTGGACGTCCATGTGCAGCGGCTGCGCGGGAAGATCGGCCAGGACCGGATCGAGACGGTCCGGGGCTTCGGCTACAAGCTGAAGGGCTAGCCTGCCATCCCCGGGGCGCCGCCCCGTTACCCCAGGGCACCCGCCCGCCCCCGTCTGCCGTCCCCCGGGGAGCCCCCCCCGTACCCCCAGGGCAACGCCCGCCCGCCCCCCGAAAGCACCCCGCCATGACGCGCATCTCCCTCCGCACGGGCCTCCGCTGGAAGCTGAGCGCCGCCATCGCGCTGGTCAGCGCGCTCGTCGCGGTGGCACTCAGCCTCGTCGTGCACAACGCCGCGCGCGGCACCATGCAGGACAGCAGCCGCGACGTACAGGACGAGCGGCTGCAGTACGCGCGGCGGATCTACGACTCCACCGGGCAGGTGCCGTTCGGCGCGCGGATCGACGATCCGTCGCTGCCGTCCGCGCTGCGGAAGGCGGCCGAGGACGGGCGGCGGGCCACGTACCTGGAGGAGCAGCGGCACGGCGCGCCCGTCGTCTGGGCCGCCACCCCGCTGCCGGACGACCGGATCCTGTCGCTCCGTACGCGCTTCTCGGACCGTTACGCGGTGCTTGCCGACCTGGACCGTTCGCTGCTGATCGGTTCCCTGTCCGTCGTGCTCGGCGGCTGCACGCTCGGCGTCCTCGTCGGCGGCCAGCTGTCGCGGCGGCTGCGCAAGACCGCCGACGCGGCGAGCGAGGTGGCGGGCGGCGGCACCGGCGTACGGGTGCGGGACGCGATCGGCGGCCGGGTACGCGTACGGGACGAGACCGACGAACTCGCCGACGCCATCGACGGCATGGCCGACGCGCTCCAGGCCCGTCTGGAGGCCGAGCGCCGGGTCACCGCGGACATCGCGCACGAGCTGCGCACCCCGGTGACCGGCCTGCTCACGGCCGCCGAACTGCTGCCGGACGGGCGCCCGACGGAGCTCGTACGGGACCGCGCGCAGGCGCTGCGCCAGCTGGTCGAGGACGTGCTGGAGGTCGCCAGGCTGGACGGGGCGCGGGAACGGGCGGAGCTGCAGGAGGTGGCGCTCGGCGAGTTCGTACGGCGGCGGGTGGCGGTCGCGGCCCCGGACGCGCAGGTACGCGTCGCACGGGACGCGGAAGTGGTCACCGACCCGCGGCGGCTGGAACGCATCCTGGGCAACCTCCTCGCGAACGCCGCACGGCACGGCCGGCCGCCGGTCGTGGTGACCGTGGACGGGCGGCGCATCCGCGTACGCGACCACGGGCCCGGCTTCCCGGTGCAGCTGCTGACGGACGGGGTGCGCCGGTTCCGTACGGGTAGCGACGACCGTTCGCGGCCGGGGCACGGGCTGGGGCTCACGATCGCGGCCGGGCAGGCGCGGGTGCTGGGGGCACGGCTGACGTTCCGCAACGTCGGGCCGGGCGAGCCGAGCTGGCAGCCGGAGCCAGGTGCGGAGGACGCGGCGGACGCGGCGGACGCGGCGGGCACCGAGCCGGGCGCGGGCACGGGCTCGGAGTCCGGGGCGACCGCACCGGACGCGGCGCACGCACCGACCGCACCGGACGCGTCGGCCCGTACGCGGAAGACGGACACCGGGGCGGTCGCCGTGCTGTGGCTCCCGGAGTCGGCGCCGACGGACCCGGGCACCCCGCCCGGCGGGGTGCCCGCCGTCAGGCGCGATCCGCGCGGCCGTCAGCCCTGAGGCTTGTCCTCGGTGACGCAGTCGCCGCTCCACGGCTTCGACATGTCCAGTTCGTCGTGCTCGCGCTCCTGCGTGAGCGAGTACCAGTTCCCGCTCGGGTCGCGGAAGATCGCCTCGATGCCGTACGGGCGTTCCTGCGGCTCGTGGATGAACTCGACGCCTTTGGCCCTGAGTTCGGCGTACTCCGCGTGGCAGTCGTCCGTACGGAACGCGCCCGCGCCGAGCACGCCCTTCGTCACCAGCGTGACCAGCGCCTTGGCCGAATCCGGGTCCATGCCGGGCCCGTCCGGGCGCATCAGGGCGAGCTGTACGTCGGGCTGCTCCCGGGGGGACACGGTGATCCACCGCATGCCGCCCATGTCCATGTCGGTGCGCTCCTCGAAACCGAGCTTCTCGACGAAGAACTTCTTGTCGCGTTCCTGGTCGGTGGACCAGACGGTGGTGAGGGCAAGGCTCTTGATCATGCGGTGCTCCTGGGTGCGGGTGGCCGTGTGCCGACCACGTTAGGCACCGGGCGGTTCAGTCCGCTTCTCCAGAATTGCGCTCTTCGCCGGACGCTCCGCCGGTCGCTTCGGCGTCGCCCCGGCGGCCTCTGTACGCGGCCGGAATCCGCCGGTCCAGAGCATCGCGTAGCAGCCGGGGATCAGCGCCGCCCCGTTCCGTACGTGCTTCGTGCGGTACTCGCTGGGGCTCACGCCGGTCTCCGCCTTGAAGCGCGCGGAGAAGGTGCCGAGGCTGCTGAAGCCGACGAGGCCGCAGATCTCGGTGACGGAGAGGTTCGCGGAGCGAAGCAGCTCCTCGGCGCGTTCGATGCGGCGCCGGCTGAGGTACTGCCCCGGCGTCTCGCCGTACGCCGCCTTGAAGGCGCGGACGAAGTGGAAGCGCGAGTAGCCCGCATACGCGGCGACCGCGTCCAGGTCGAGCGCGGGGTCGGCCCAGTCGCGGTCCATCGCGTCCTTGGCCTGGCGCAGGGCGCGGAGCTGCGCCAGGCCGGGTGTCGTCATTTCTCGATGCTGACACTCTCCCGGGTGCCTGCGGGAGGTGCGCCCGCCCCGGATTCCGTTCCGGCACCGACGCAGGCGTCCATGCCGGAGTCGGTGACGGAGCCGGTGTCCGCCACCGTGCCGGAGTCGGCGGCGAGGTCGGGGGCGGAACCGGTGCCGGCGGGGGCCTCCGCCGGTGCCTCGCCCCCGCGCAGCGGGACCTCCTCGATGAACCAGGCCGCGACGAAGACGACCACCGTCAGGACCGCCCCCAGCAGGAACACCGCGTTCGTCCCGTCCGCCACCGCGTGCTCGTACGCGTTCCGCACCGCGTCCGGCAGCTTCGCCAGCGACGCCGCGTCGAGCTGCGCGCCCGCGCCGCCGGTCGCCCCGGCGCCCTCGGCGCCGAGCTGGTCCGTCATGCTCCCCTTCACGCGGTCGGCGAAGATCGTGCCCATCAGCGCGACGCCGAACGAGCCGCCGATCGTACGGAACAGGGTCGTGGACGAGGAGGCGACGCCCACGTCCTTCATCTCCACGCTGTTCTGCGCGATCAGCATGGTGAGCTGCATCAGGAAGCCCATGCCCGCGCCGAGCACGGCCATGTAGAGGCCGGACGTCAGCCTGCTGGTGCCCACGTCCATCTGCGCGATGAGGAAGAGGCCGACGGGTATGAGGGCGCCGCCGATGATCGGGTACATGCGGTACTTGCCGTTGGCGGTGGTGGCGCGCCCGGTGACGACCGAGACGAGCATCATCGGCAGCAGCACGGGCAGGAGCAGCAGCCCGGAGTTGGTGGCGGAGGCGCCCTGCACGGCCTGCTGGAAGAGCGGCAGGAAGGTCATCGCGCCGAACATCACGAAGCCGAGCAGGAAGCCGATGAGGGTGATGAGCGAGAAGTTCCGGTTCCGGAAGATCCCGAGCGGCATGATCGGTTCGGCCACCCGGCGCTCCACGACGAGGAACCCGGCGAGCGTGGCCACCGCCAGCGCGATCAGCCCGAGGATGACGCCGGAACCCCAGTCGTACTCCGTACCGCCCCAGCTCGTGACGAGCACCGCTGCTGTGATCGCGGTGGTGAGCAGGGCCGCCCCGACGTAGTCGATACGGCCACCGCCGGGCTTCTTCGGCAGGTGCAGCAGCGTGATGACGGCGGCCAGGGCGACGCCGCCGAGGGGGACGTTGATGTAGAAGGCCCAGCGCCAGCCGAGGTGGTCGGTGAGGGTGCCGCCGACGAGGGGCCCGCCGATCATGGCGACCGACATCACGCCGGCCATCATGCCCATGTACTTGCCGCGTTCCCTCGGGGACACCAGATCGGCCATGATCGACATGGCGCCGACCATCAGACCGCCCGCGCCCAGCCCCTGCAGCGCGCGGAAGCCGATCAGCTGCTCCATGCTCTGGGCGGCGCCGGAGGTCACGGAGCCGGCCAGGAAGATGACTATCGAGGCAAGGAAGGTGCCCTTCCGCCCGTACATGTCGCCCAGCTTGCCCCACAGCGGGGTGGACGCGGCGGTGGTGAGCGCATAGGCGGTGACGACCCACGACAGGTGGTCGAGCCCGCCCAGCTCGCCGACGATCGTCGGCATGGCCGTGCCGATGATCATGTTGTCGAGCATGGCGAGCATGACGGCGATCATCAGCGCGGCCATCGTGACGCGCACACTGCGCTGCCGGGGGCCCGGCGGCGGCGCGGCCTGCGGGGCCTGGCCGCCGGCCCCCTCCTGGCCCTGCTCTCGGTCCTGGTCCTGCGCTGAGTCAGCCATGATCTTCTTCACCGGCTTCGCGTCACGTCACTTCACGACTTCATGGAACAGCTGGGCGCCCCCGGAAACTTACTTGCCGCCCGGCTAGTAGGTACAGTGGAAAGATAGAAGCTCTACTAGCCGGGCGTCAAGTAAGTTTGAGGAGAGCGGTCATGAGCAGGGGAAACACCCACCAGCGGATTCAGGATGTGGCGCTGGAGCTCTTCGCCGAACGCGGCTACGAAAAGACGTCGCTCCGCGAGATCGCCGAGCGGCTCGAAGTCACCAAGGCCGCCCTCTACTACCACTTCAAGACCAAGGAGGACATCCTCGTCAGCATCGTCGACGACTTCAACCAACCGGTCGTCGAGCTCATCGAGTGGGGCCGGGAACAGCCCCGCACGCTCGAGACGAAGAAGGAGATCCTCCGCCGCTACAGCGAGGCCCTGAGCCGCGCCCAACCGCTCTTCCGCTTCATCCAGGAGAACCAGGCCTCGCTCCGCGACCTCAGCCTGGGCGAACGCCTGAAGAAGCGCATGTTCACCCTCTCCGCCCTCCTCGTGGAGGAGGACGCCGACCTGGTGGACCGGGTACGGGCCACGACCTCCCTGTTCACCATGCACGCCGCCATCGTCGCGATGCACGACTCCGGCGACGCCCCGGAGGACCGGCGGCAGGCGGCGCTCACCGTCGCGTACGAGCTGATCACCAGCGCCCACCACGGCGACTGAGGCGCGCCCCGCCCCGTACGGCGCCGCGCGCACGGTGCGCCGGTGCCGGTTGTCACAGCCGCTGCCGGTTGTCAGTGCCGCTGCCGGTTGTCAGTGCCGGTGCCGGTGCCCGTTGTCAGTGCCCCCTGACATGCTGAGCAGCACCTGGAAGACGTGCGAGGACGTACGAGAGGGCGTGTGCGATGCCGGTTCCGGCGAACCATCCCGCCGCGGGCGGCGCGGGCGAGCCGTCCGAAGTGGCGCTCCGGCCGTGGACGGACGGGGATTTCGGGCTGCTCCACCGTGCGAACACGGCCGAGATGACCGAACACCTCGGCGGCCCCGAGACCGAGGAGCAGCTGCGCAGCCGGCACGAGCGGTATCTCGCGGCCACCGACCCCGGCGCCGGGATCATGTACGCCATCGTGCTGCTGCCCGGCGACGAGCCGGTGGGCACGGTCGGGTACTGGGAGCGCGTCTGGCACGACGAGCCCGTCTACGAGATGGGGTGGATCGTCTTCCCGGAGTTCCAGCGCCGCGGCATCGCCGCCCTCGCCGCCGCCAAGACCGTCGCCCAGGCCCGCGCGCAGCACAGACACCGGCATCTGCACGCGTATCCGGCCACCGACAACCCCGCGTCCAACGCGATATGCCGCAAGGTCGGCTTCGCGCTGCTCGGCGAGTGCCGGGTCGAGTACCCGCCGGGGCACTTCATGCACTGCAACGACTGGCGCCTGGACCTCCGTTCGGTCTGAGCACCCCCGTCGGGCGCCCTCGGCGCGCCGCCGCCGTGGGCCCAACCGCCCACCGCTCACCGCCCGTTGACCTACGATCACCGGCATGGACCCGGCAACCGGCACCACCCTCGGCGTACGGCTCGCCTCCACCGCCGTGGCGCCGCTGATCAAGAAGCTGTTCGCGCCGCAGGCGCCCGGCGCCGCGCTGGTGGACGAGCCGGTCCGGATCTCCTCCCTCGTCTCCTTCTGCGGCGAGCGGCACACCCTCACGAGCCTCGACCTGGAACGGCTCGCCGCCGAGCTGGTACGCCGCGCGGTGCGGGCCGCCGGACCGAACGAACGGCCCGTCCCGGTCAGCGAGGAGGACGCCGTGGCCCACGCCGTCGCGGCCCAGCTCCGGGCGCTGGGCGGCATCAGCATGGACGACGTGCAGGCCGTACGGCTCGGCCCGCGCGCCTTCGCCCGCGAGCTGCGCCTGCACTCGCCCCGCGCCGCCCGGCACCTCAGCGCGGACGGCACCGAGCTGTGCAAGGCCGTCGTCGAGACCGCCTGCCTGCACATCCTGAACCACTTCACCCAGCGGTCCACGTTCGTCCCGCGCACCCTCGTCGAGCAGAGCCGCCAGCTCGCCGACCAGACCGCCGTGCTGGACCTGCTGATCGAACGCCTCCCCTCGCAGTCCGCGGAGGACGCCCGCTTCGAGGAGCTGTACGCCGATCACATCGTCCGCAAGCACGGCGAGTTGACGATCTACGGCCTCGACCTCAACCACGCCCGCGAATGGCCGCTCGACGCCGCGTACATCTCCCTTGAGGCCAGTCATGCCGCGGGCGCCCCGCAGCCCGCCGAACGCGCGCTCGCCGGCCACGACCGCGTCCTGCTGCGCGGCAGCGCCGGTTCCGGCAAGACCACGATGGTGCAGTGGCTCGCGCTGACCGCCGCCCGCCAGTCGTACGACCCGCACCTCGCGCACCTCGTCGGGCGCGTCCCGTTCGTGCTGCCGCTGCGCCGCGTCATGCGCGACGGCCTGCCGCCGACGCCGGACCGCTTCCTGCACGCGACGCGCAGCGGCGTCGCCGGAGACCAGCCGCCGGGCTGGGCGAACCGGGTGCTGCGCGGCGGCCGCGGGCTGCTCCTCGTCGACGGCATCGACGAGATCCCCGAGCGCGAACGCGAGGAGACGCGGCGCTGGCTGCGGGAGCTGATGGGCGAGTTCCCGGGCAACCTGTGGCTCGTCACCTGCCGCCCCTCGGCCGTACGGCAGGACTGGCTCGCCGCGGAGGAGTTCGCCGAACTGACCCTCGCGCCCATGTCCCGCGCCGACGTGGCCGGTTTCGTACGCCGCTGGCACACCGCCGCCGAAGCCGACCCCGAACTGGCCGACGCCCTGCTCACGGCTGTCCGCCTGAACGGCGACCTCGGCTCGCTCGCCGTCAACCCCCTGATGTGCGGGCTGCTCTGCGCCCTCCACCGCGAGCGGCGCGGCTTCCTGCCGCACAGCCGCAAGGACCTGTACGACGCGGCGCTGAGCATGCTGCTGGAACGGCGGGACGCGGAACGCGCGGTGACGGCCGCCGCCGCGCTGCCGCTGTCGAAGGAGACGCAGGTCCAGCTGCTGCAGAAGCTGGCGCACTGGATGATGCGGAACGACCGCGCGGAGATGGACCGTACGGACGCGGTCGAACGCCTCGCGCACGCGCTGCGGAACATGACGCACATCGAGGCCACGCCCGAACGCGTCTTCCGGCACCTCCTGGACCGCTCGGGGCTGCTCCGCGAACCGGCCGCGGACCGCGTGGACTTCGTCCACCGCACCTTCCAGGACTACCTCGCGGGCAAGGCGGCGGTGGAGGAGGGCGACTTCCCGCTGCTGATCGACAACGCGGACAACGACCAGTGGGCGGACGTGATCCAGATGGCGGTCGCGCACGCGCGCCCGGCGGAGCGGGCGCGGATCGTACGAGGGGTTCTCGCCGAGGAGACGTCCATCGAATCGGGCGACCCCCTCCCCTTCCGGCGCGTCGCCCTCGCCGCGGCTTGTGTGAAGCACGCGACGGAGATCGACGCGGACGTGGTGCGCAAGGTCGACCACAACACCCGCGTGATGCTGCCGCCGGGCAGCATCAGCTTGGCGATCGCGATCGCCGAGTCCGCCGGACCGCTGCTGCTGGGGCTGCTGCCGGGGCCGGAGGGGCTGGCGGCCCACGAGGCGGAGGCCGTCGTGATCGCCGCCAGCCGCATCGCCACGGACGCCGCCCTTCCGATCCTGGCCCGCTTCCGCGAGCACCCGTCCCTCGCCGTGCGCCGCCAGCTCTCCTGGGCCTGGCACCGCTTCGACACGGACGCGTACGCGGACGAGATCATCGCCCACCTCCCGGACGACGACTTGTACTTCGCCGTACCCGGGCCCGAACACCTCCGTGCGCTGCGCAGACTGGGCGGCCGGTCCCACGTGCAGGTCATCGGTCCGTGGATGTCACACGAGTACGAGCCCGCGGACTTCGAGGGCGTGACCCATGTGTGGGTACGGGATGATTTCGGCCGCGTCGACATCGGCTGGCTGGCCAACCTGCCGCACCTGCACACGCTCGTCCTGCCGGACAGCCCGGCCGTCGACGCGGAACTCGTACCGTCCCACGTCACCGTCCTCCCCGCCCCCGAGGACGGCCTGCGCGTCCGCTGAAAACCCGGTGGCACCCCTCCCCCAGCCCGGCCGATGATCGAGGCATGCCGCCGTTCCTCAGCACGCCCCGCCTCCGGCTCCGCCCGTTCACCGAGGCCGACTTGGACCGGCTCGTCGCGCTCGACAACGACCCCGGCGTCATGCGCTACCTCAACGGTGGCAAGCCCGTCCCCCGGACCGCGATCCGCGACCGCACCCTCCCCCGCGTACTGCACGACTACCCCTGCCTCGCCGGCCGCGGCGACCGCGGGTACTGGGCGGCCGAGGAGCGGGAGACGGGGGCGTTCGTCGGCTGGTTCGAGTTCCGGCCGCTTGCCGAGGACAGCTGCGCCGAGGTGGAACTCGGCTACCGCCTCCACCGGTCCGCCTGGGGCCGCGGCTACGCCACCGAAGGCGCCCGCGCCCTGCTCCGCAAGGGCTTCACCGAGCTCGGCGTCCAGCGCGTCACGGCGGACACCATGAAGGTCAACACCCCCTCCCGCAACGTCATGGAGAAGGCCGGGCTGACCTGCCGGCGCACCTTCTTCCAGTCCTGGCCGGAGGCCATCGAGGGTTCCGAGCACGGCGAGGTCGAGTACGCCCTGACGAGGGAGGAGTGGCTGCAGGCAGAGCAGCGACGCCCGTAAGCTCGACCGCGCACCAGCGACACGTCAACGTCCATGGGGGGCATGTGGAACCGGGAGCGGCAGCCGGCCTACGGCTCGCGTCGAGCGTCGTCACACCGCTGCTGAAGAAGCTGTTCGTGCAGCCGGACCCGGGCGCCGACCTGGTGCGGGAGCCCGTACGGGTCTCCGCCCTCGTGTCGTTCAAGGGCGAGCAGCGCACCCTCGGCAAGCGGCAGTTGCAGAAGCTGACGGCGGAGCTGGTGCGGCGTGCCGTACGCGATGCCGACCCGTACGAGCGCCCCGTCGGCGAAGACGAGGAGCAGGCCGTCGCCCTCGCCCTGGCCCGAACGCTGCTGGTCCTCGGCGATGTGGGGATGGAGGACGTACAGGCCGTACGGCTCGGGCACCGCGAGTTCGCACGGCTGCTGCGCGACGGCGATCCGCGGGCGGCGCGGGACCTGTCGGGGGACGCGGAGCAGCTGTACGTCTCCCTGCTGGACACCGCCTGCCTGCACATCCTGCACTTCTTCACGCAGCGCTCCGCTTTCGTCGCCCGCTCCCTGGTCGAGCAGAGCCGCCAACTGGCGGAGAACGTACGGAAGCTGGACGTGCTCATCGAACGCGTACCGGCGCAGTCCGCCGCGGACGCCCGTTTCGAGCGGCGGTACGCCGACTTCGTCGTCCGCAAGCACGGCACGCTCACCATCCACGGCCTGGACCTCCAGCAGTGCCGCGAATGGCCGCTGGACGCCGCGTACCTGACCCTGGAGGCCACGGAGTCCCGGCCACGCCAGAGGGACGACCCGTCCCAGGCGGGCGTACAGCTCACCACCGCCCAGCCCGCCGACCGCGCCCTGGCCGGCCGCGACCGCGTGCTGCTGCGCGGGGTGGCGGGCTCGGGCAAGACGACGCTCGTGCAGTGGCTCGCGGTGACCACCGCGCGACAGGACACGGCTCGGCAGGACACGGCTCGGCAAGACACGCCGCCGGGCATGACGCACCTGCTGGGCCGGGTCCCGTTCGTGCTGCCGCTGCGTACGCTCACCCGCGGCGGCGCGGAGCTGCCCGTCCCGGACCGGTTCCTGGCCGCCACCAGCTGCCTGGTGGCCGGTTCGCAGCCGCCCGGCTGGGCGGACCGGGTGCTGGACGCGGGGCGCGGGCTGCTGCTCGTCGACGGCATCGACGAGGTGCCCGAGGAGGAGCGCGAACGTACGCGCCGCTGGCTGCGTGACCTCGTCACCGCGTTCCCAGGCAACCTGTGGCTGGTCACCTCCCGCCCCTCCGCCGTACGGGAGGACTGGCTCGACGCGGACGGCTTCACCGAACTGTCCCTCGCCCCGATGCACCGCCCCGACGTCGCCGCGTTCGTCCACCGCTGGCACCGTGCCGCCGGCGCCGACCCGGCGCTTGGCGAGGCCCTGCTGACGTCCGTACGCGGCAAGCAGGATCTCGGCCGGCTCGCCACCAACCCCCTGATGTGCGGCCTGATCTGTGCCCTCCACCGCGAGCGCCGCGGCTTCCTGCCGCGCGGCCGCAAGGCGCTCTACGACGCGGCGCTGAGCATGCTCCTGGAACGGCGCGACCGCGAACGGGACATGCACCGGCCAGGCGGCATCGACCTGGACGAGGAGTCGCAGACGGAGCTGCTGCAGAAGCTGGCGTACTGGCTGATCCGCAACGGCCGCGCCGAGATGGACCAGTCCGACGCCGTCGAACTGCTGGCCCGCGTACTGCCGTCCATGCCCCAGGTCAGCGCGCAGGGTTCGGTGGAGGAGATCTTCCGCCACCTGCTCGTACGGTCGGGCCTGCTCCGCGAACCCGCCCCGAACGGCGTGGACTTCATCCACCGCACCTTCCAGGACTACCTGGGCGCGCGGGAGGCCGTCGAGGAACGCGACTTCGACCTGCTGATCCGGCACGCGCACCTGGACCAGTGGGAGGACGTCCTGCGGATGGCCGTCGCCCACGCCCGGCCGGACGAGCGGGCGCGACTGCTGCGGGGTGTGCTGGCGCGCGGCGACACGGAGTACCACTCGCGGCGGCTCCACTTGCTCGCCATGGCGTGTCTGGAGCACGCCACGAAGCTTGCCCCGGAGGTGCGAGAGGAGGTGGAGCGCCGGGCGGCGGCCCTGATCCCGCCGCGCAGCACGGAGGAGGCGAAGGCGCTGGCGGAGGCCGGGCCGGTGGTGCTGGAGCTGCTGCCGGGGCCGGAGGGCTTGGAGGATGACGAGGCCGTGGCTGTCGTGCAGACCGCCTGCTTGATCGGCACGGACGCGGCACTGCCCACCGTGGTCCGCTTCCTGGACCACCCGGACGCGGGCGTGCGGCGTGAACTCGGAGCCTACTGGGGCCATTTCGACACCGAGACGTACGCGCACGAGGTGATCCGGCACCTGGCGGAGGACCCCGAGGTGGTAGTGGCGTTGAGCACGGACGAGGAGCTGGCGGCGGTCGAGTCGCTGGGCAACCTCAGCAGTGTGATGCTGGGAGGCGCGTTCACCCCGGAACAGATGTGCGCGGCCCTCTCGCCGGACCATCTGGTCAGATTGCGCCTCGTTGAGAACCCCGGCATCAGCGACTTGGCCTTCCTCCAGGCGTTCCCGCGGCTGGCCGACCTGGAGCTGTGGTCCTGCGGCCAGGTTCGCGACCTCGCGCCGCTGGCGCAGCTCCCGCTGCGCCGGTTCTGGGCATTCGGGCTCAAGGAGCTGGCACCGGACGCTCTGGGCGCCTGCACCCACCTGGAGACAATCGCCCTTGACGAGGTGCGCACCTGGCCCGGCCTGTCGTCCGTGCTTCCCCCCTCGGCGCCGCTGAACGAGCTTCTGCTGCCCGCGGAGACGGACGGCCTGGTGGGCATCGATGCATATCCGGCACTGCGCTTCCTGCAACTGCAAGCCGTACGGGGTGAACTGAGGGCCGCCGACTGGGCCGCGGTCGCGAATCACCCTGGCATCTCGGCCCTCAGCCTGCGCCCCGACCAGATCTCCGGCGCTGCCGGAGCTGGCGCCAGGCTTCCGCACGTTGGCCTGGTCTTCCTGCACGCGGAGGACGATCCCCTCAAACTGGCGGACCTCCCGCGCCTGTTCCCCAACCTGGAGTCGCTGACCGTACGCGACTGCCAGCACGTCGGCCTCTCGGCGCTCGCCGAGCTGCCCCAGCTCAGCGAAGTCGAGTGCATCAGGCCCGGACTCGTACGCGGCGCGGACGCGCTGCCGCCGTCGGTCACCGTCACGATCACGCCCCGACCCCGCGGCGAGCAGTGAGCACCAGTCGACACCCTGAGGGCTTTCTTGACCGACCGTTCCAGACTCGGCTAGCGTGCACCCCATGCCCCGCACCAAGGAATTCGACCCCGACGCCGCACTCCAGGCCGCGCTCCAGCTGTTCTGGCAGCGCGGCTACGAGGCAACGTCGATGAGCGATCTCGTCGAACACCTCGGCATCGGCCGCGCCAGCATCTACGCCACCTTCGGGAACAAGCACGATCTGTACCTGAAGGCGCTCGACCGGTACGGCGAGCAGCAGGACCCGCGGATCGTGCGGGAGCTGTCCCGGTCCGGACCGGCGCTGCCCGCCGTACGGGAGCTGGTGCGGCGGTTCGCCGACGAGGCCTGCACGGCAGAACGGCGCGCCCGCGGCTGCTTCGTCACCAACACCGCCGCCGAACTGGCCGCGCACGACCGCGAGGCGGCCCGCCGCGTCGAGGCCAGCTGGGCGCATCTGGAGACGCTGCTGCACTCGGCGCTCACCCGGGCCGAGGCACAGGGCGAGCTGCCGGAAGGGCGCGATCCGCGGGCGCTGGCGCGGATGCTGGTCGTCCTGATGCAGGGGATGCGGGTCGTCGGGAAGGCGTCGCCGGACCCGGCGCGCGTACGGGACGCGGCCGAGCAGGCGCTCGCGGTCCTGGACTGAGCGGGGCACGCACGGCCGAAGCAGACGGCATACGCACACGCACACGCACGCCTCCATACTGGAACGTACGGTCTATATACCGGGAGCGCCATGCCCACCACCCTCCCCGCCCAGGGGGATGACGGGCCAACTGCACGGCAGCCATGCCCACACCACCGGCAGCCGCATGCACCAGCACCGACTCCTCCCGACGCACACCACCCAGATCCACCAGCGCGTAATACGCCGTCAGGAACACGATGGGCACCGAGGCGGCCTGCGCGAACGACCACCCTTCGGGGATGCGTACGACAGTGCGCGCGTCCGCGACAGCCGTCGGCCCGAACGCGCCCGGGAACATGCCCAGTACGCGGTCGCCGACCGCCACGTCCGTGACATCCGTACCGGTCTCGGTGATGACGCCCGCACCCTCAAGGCCGAAGTCGCTGGCATCACCGGGGTACATGCCGAGGGCGTTCAGCACGTCGCGGAAGTTGACACCCGCGGCGCGTACGGCGATCCGTACCTCGCCCGGAGCGAGCGCCCGTGTACCCCGGTCGCTGGGGAGCAGGGCGAGGCTGTCGAGGGTGCCCTTCTCGGGGATGTCGAGCAGCCAGCCGTCGGCACCGGCCGGCGGGCGCAGCGTGTCGTCCGGTTCGACGCGGGCGACACGCGGGGCGTGCAGGGCGCCCGTACGGAGGGCGAGTTGGGGCTCACCGGCCGCGAGCGCCGCCGGGAGCTGCCGGTGTGAGGCGTCCTGGTCGTCGGTGTCGAGCAGCAGGAAGCGGTCCGGGTGCTCGGACTGCGCGGAGCGCAGCAGCCCCCAGACGGCGGCGTGCGCCGGGTCGTGCCCGAGGGTGTGCGGCGCGTCCACCGCGTTCCGGGTGAGGAACGCGAGCCGTACGGTGGCGAGCCGTTCGTCGGCCAGCCAGTCCTGGAGCAGCGCCAGGGCGTGCGCCGTAGCCGTACGGGGGTCGCCGCCCGTCACGGGAGCGAGCACGGTGCCGGGCAGGCTGCCGTCGCCGTCGGCGGCGAGGAGCGACGCCAGGTCGGGGTGTGCGGTGCAGGGCACCCCGGCCTCGCGGAGGGTGTCCGCCAGGGAGGTGTCCGTACCGGTGGCGGGACTCGTACGGCTGTCGCCGAGGACGGCGAACTCCGCGCTGCCGCCCGCCGCTTCGCCCGTGACGAGCGGCCAGTCCAGCCGGTACAGCGGGTCGGTGGCGGCGGCCCGCGCCGTACGGGCGGCCTCGATCTGGTCCGGGGAGGTCTCCCGCAGGACGAGTTCGTCGACGGTGGCGACCGGGCCGCCCGCGCTGTCGACGACGGCGAGCGACACGGAGTCGGGACCGGTGGTCTCGAGCCGTACGCGCACGGCGCCCGCGCCGGACGCGTGCAGCCGTACTCCGCGCCAGGCGAACGGCAGCCGCCCGCCCGCGCCGTCCTCCAGCGGCAGGAACGACGTGGCGTGCAGCGCGGCGTCGAGCAGCGCGGGGTGCAGCCCGAACTGCCCCGCGTCGGCGTGCGCGTCGTCGGGCAGCGCCACTTCGGCGTGTACGCGGGCGGGCTCGGCCGGGTCCTGCCAGGCGGCGCGGAGGCCCTGGAAGTGCGGGCCGTACGCGAAACCGGCGTCCTGGAGGCGTTCGTACACGCCGTCCACGGGCAGTTCGGCGGCACCCTCGGGTGGCCATTCCGCGGTCGCCGCGGACGGGCCGGGCTCCGCGTGCGCGGAGGTGCCGAGCAGCCCTGTGGCGTGCAGGGTCCAAGGAGCGTCCGGTGTGGCGGTGTCGCGGGCGTGGATGCTGACGGGGCGTTCGCCGTCGCCGGTGCCGGTCTCGGCGCCGACCCACACCTGCACGCTGACCTGTCCGCTGTCGCTGAGCAGCAGCGGGGCGAGCAGCGTCAGTTCGGTGACGCGGTCGCAGCCGGCGCGGTCGCCCGCGCGTACGGCCAGCTCCAGGAAGCCGGTGCCGGGGAACACGACGGTGTCGCCCAGCGCGTGGTCGGCCAGCCAGGGCTGGTCCCGTACGGAGAGCCGCCCCGCGAACAGGTGGCCGTCGGCGTCGGCGACGTCCACCGCGGCGCCGAGCAGCGGGTGCCCGGCGGCCTCCAGTCCGGCGGCGCCGAGGTCGCCGACGGCGGCGCGGCGCGTCGGCCAGTACCGCTGCCGCTGGAAGGGGTAGGTGGGGAGCGGTGCCGGGAGGGGCGCGTCACCGGACGCGGTGTCGGAGTCGGAGTCGGAGTCCGCCGCGGCCTCGCTTGTGGTCTCGTGCGCACCGTCGGGAGCCGTCAGCGCCGTCCAGTCGATGTCGGCGCCGTCCACGTACGCGCGCGCGAAGCCCTGCAGCACGGCGGCGTGTTCGGCGGCGCGCCCCCGTACGAGGGCCACGACGGTGGTGTCCGTGCTGTCCGCGTCGGCACCCGTAGGGGCGCTGTCCGCCGGGACGCTGCACTCCTCCGCCATGGCGCTGAGGGTGCCGTCGGGGCCGACCTCCACCAGCCGTGCCGCGCCCTGTGCCCGCAGTTCGCGCACACCGTCCGCGAACCGTACGGCCTGCCGCACGTGCCGCACCCAGTAGTCGGGCGAGCAGAGCTCGCCGGCGGTGGCGAGGGCGCCGGTCAGGTTGGACACGACGGCGGTGCGCGGCTCGCGGTAGTCGAGGCTTTCGGCCACCGTACGGAACGCGTCGAGCATGCCGTCCATGCGCGGCGAGTGGAACGCGTGGCTGACCGTCAGCCGCTTCGTGCGGCGGCCCTGCTCGGCCAGGCGCGCGGCCACGTCCAGCGCCGCGTCCTCGTCGCCGGAAAGCACCACGGAACGGGGGCCGTTGACGGCCGCGACGCACACCTCGTGCTCGCGGCCCGCCAGCAGCGGCAGCACCTCGTCCTCGGCTGCCTGGACGGCGACCATGGCGCCTCCCCCGGGCAGCGCGTCCATCAGCCGGCCGCGCGCGGCGACCAGCCGGCAGGCGTCGGCGAGCGACCAGACGCCGGCCACGTGGGCGGCGGCCAGCTCGCCGATGGAGTGCCCCAGAAGGAGGTCGGCGCGCAGCCCGGCGGATTCGGCGAGCGCGTGCAGGGCGACCTCGTACGCGAACAGCGCGGGCTGCGTGTACGCCGTGCGGTGCAGCAGCGGATCGTCGTCCGCGAACATCACCTCGCGCAGGGGCCGTTCCAGCTCCGCGTCGAAGTGGGCGCACACCTCGTCCAGACGGGCGGCGAAGACGGGGAACGCCTCGTAGAGGGCACGTCCCATGCCGGCGCGCTGCGCGCCCTGCCCGGTGAACAGGAACGCGGTGCGCGCCGCGCGCGCGGTGCCCGTCACCGGGGGCTGTGCGGCGCCCTCGGCCGGCGCCGTGTCAGTGTCCGCCAAGGCGGCCACGGCGGCCAGCAGTTCGTCACGTGTCTCGCCGAAGACGACAGCCCGCTCGTCGAACGCCGTACGGGTGCGTGCGAGCGCGTGGCCGAGCGCCTGTACGGACAGTTCACCGTGCGCGGTGGCGTGCGCGTGCAGCCGCGCCGCCTGTGCGCGCAGCGCCTCGGGGCCGCGTGCGGTCAGCGGCCAGACGGCGAGCCCGGCGGCGTCCGTACGCGGCTCCGCATCGGCCTCCGTACGGTGCTGTTCCGGGCCCTGTTCCAGCACCACGTGTGCGTTGGTGCCGCTGAACCCGAACGACGACACAGCGGCGCGGCGCGGCCGTCCGGCGTCCGGCCAGTCGGCGTTGTCGGTGAGCAGCCGTACGCCGCCCGCCGACCAGTCCACGTGTGTGGACGGTTCGGAGACGTGCAGGGTGCGCGGGAGGACGCCGGTGCGCAGGGCGAGGACCATCTTGATGATTCCGGCGACACCGGCGGCGGCCTGCGTGTGGCCGATGTTGGACTTCACCGAGCCGAGCCACAGGGGCCGTTCGGCGTCCCGCTCGCGCCCGTACGTGGCCAGGAGCGCCTGCGCCTCGATCGGGTCCCCGAGGGTGGTGCCGGTGCCGTGCGCCTCCACCGCGTCCACGTCGCCGGGCGCGAGCCCC
Source organism: Streptomyces armeniacus (assembly GCF_003355155.1). NCBI lineage: Bacteria > Bacillati > Actinomycetota > Actinomycetes > Kitasatosporales > Streptomycetaceae > Streptomyces > Streptomyces armeniacus. Next base: position 6,740,350 of record NZ_CP031320.1, read on the forward strand.
GCGTCGTTGAGCGCCGCGCGGATCACGCGCTGCTGGGACGGACCGTTGGGCGCCGTCAGACCGTTCGACGCGCCGTCCTGGTTGATCGCGGAACCGCGTACGACGGCCAGCACGGGGTGCCCGTTGGCGCGCGCGTCCGACAGCCGCTCCACGAGCAGCATGCCGACGCCCTCGCCCCAGCCCGTACCGTCCGCGTCGTCCGAGAACGCGCGGCACCGTCCGTCCGCCGCCAGCCCGCGCTGCCGGCTGAACTCCAGGAAGGCGGCCGGGGTCGTCATCACCGTCACGCCACCCGCCAGCGCCGCGTCGCACTCCCCGGACTGGAGCGCCCGTACGGCGGAGTGCAGGGCGACCAGCGACGAGGAGCACGCCGTGTCGACGGTCACCGCCGGGCCCTCCAGGCCCAGCGTGTACGCGATGCGGCCGGAGACGACGCTGGCGGCGTTGCCCGTGCCGAGGTAGCCGTCGCTGTCCTCGGCGGCCTCGCGCAGGACGGTGGTGTAGTCCTGCCCGTTGGTGCCCGCGTAGACGCCCGTACGGCTGCCGCGCAGCGTGCGCGGGTCGATGCCCGCCCGTTCGACGGCCTCCCAGGACGTCTCCAGCAGCAGCCGCTGCTGCGGGTCCATCGCCAGGGCCTCGCGCGGCGAGATCCCGAAGAACGGCGCGTCGAAGTCGGCGACGCCGCGCAGGAAGCCGCCGCTGCGGGTGTAGCTGGTGCCCTCGTGGTCGGGGTCCGGGTCGTACAGCGCCTCGGTGTCCCAGCCGCGGTCCTCGGGGAAGTCCGTGATGCCGTCGCGGCCCGCCGCCAGGAACTCCCAGAAGGCTTCCGGGGTGTCGACGCCGCCGGGGAAGCGGCAGCTCATGCCGACGATGGCGACCGGCTCGTCCGCTGTCGCCTGCCGCTGCGTGCCGCCTGCGGCGGACTGCGGTGCGGCGCCGAGGAGTTCGTCCATCAGGTGGCGGGCGACGGCGGCCGGAGTGGGGTGGTCGAAGATCAGGGTGGAGGCGAGCTGCAGCCCGGTGCGGCGCCCGAGGGCGTTGCGCAATTCGAGCGCCGTAAGGGAGTCGAAGCCGAGCTCCGTGAAGGCGCGTTCGGCGTCCACACGGGACGCGGACGAGTGGCCCAGTACGGTGGCGACCTCCGCGCGCAGCATGCCGAGCAGCGTCGGGAAACGCTCCCCCTCGGGCAGCCCGGCGAGTGTCGCCGCCAGCTTCCCGCTGCCGGTGTCGGAGGAGTCCGCCTTGGCGGCGCGGCGGGCGGCGGGACGGCCCGCCAGCTCGCGGAGCAGCGCGGGCGGCTCGGTCTCGGCCGCGCGGGCACGCAGCACGCCCAGGTCCATCCGTACGGGCAGCACCGTCGAACGGTCGGTGCCGAGCGCCCGCTCGAACAGCTCCAGGGCGTCATCCGTCGGGAGGCTGCCGATACCGGTGCGCTGCATGCGCTGCCGGTCCGACGCGGCCAGCCCGGCCGTCATGTCGCTGCTCTCCGCCCACATGCCCCAGCCGAGTGCGAGCCCGTGCAGCCCGGCGGCGCGGCGGCGGTGCGCGACCGCCTCCAGGTAGGCGTTGGCGGCGGCGTAGTTGCCCTGGCCGGGACCGCCGAACGTGCCGGCGGCAGAGGAGAAGAGGACGAACGCCGACAGATCCAGGCCCAGTTCGCGCGTCAGCTCGTCCAGGTGCGCGGCGGCGTCCACCTTGGGACGCAGCACCGTACGAATCCGCTCCGGCGTGAGCGCCGACACGACACCGTCGTCCAGCACGCCGGCAGCGTGCACGACGGCGCCCAGCGGCCGGTCCGCCGGGATCTCGGCGAGCAGCGCGGCCAGTGCGCCGCGGTCGGCGGCGTCGCAGGCCGCGACGGTCACCTCGGCCCCGGCGTCGGCCAGTTCGGCCCGCAGCGCGTCCATGCCGGGCGCCTCCGGGCCGCGCCGGCTGATGAGCAGCAGGCGCCGCGCGCCGCAGGCGGCGACGAGATGGCGGGCGACGGCGGTGCCGACAGCACCGGACGCGCCGGTGACGAGCACCGTACGGTCGGCGTCGAAGGCAGCGGCGGAACGCTGTCCGGCGGGCGGCGTGTGCCGGACGAGGCGGGGGGCGATCGTACGGCCGCCTGCGCGCAGGGCGACCTGGGGCTCACCGGAGAGGGCGGCCCGTACGGCGGCGTCTGTGTCCGCGTCGCGCTGTGTGCCGCTCTCCGCGTCGACGAGCACGATGCGGCCGGGGTTCTCCGACTGCGCGGAGCGCAGCAGCCCGCACACGGCAGCCGCCGCCGGGTCACTCAGCTCGTCGTCACCGGAGGTGGCAACGGCACCGGAGGTGAGCAGCACCAGTCGGCCACCGGAGAGCGATTCGTCCGCGAGCCACTGCTGTACGAGGGCCAGCGCGTCGTTGACGGCGGCGTGTACGGCCTCGGGGGACGCCGCGTCGGCACCACCGTCCGTGGCGGCGGGCGGCCACGGCAGGACGACGACCTCTGGCGGCGCCTCGCCCTGCGCGACGGCGCCGCTCAGGGCGGCGAGGTCGGCGTGCGTACGGCCGAGTACGGCGACGGAGGCGGCACCCGCTGCGGGCACCTCGACCTCGTGCCAGTCGACGGCGTACAGCGCGCTGTCCGGTCCGGCGGCCTCCGCGCGCGCGGGGCCGTCGAGCCAATAGCGCTCGCGCTGGAACGCGTACGTGGGCAGGTCCACGCGGGGCGCCTGCGGCAGGAGGGAAGTCCAGTCCGGCGACAGGCCGTTGACGTGGAGGCGGCTGACACCCGTCAGCAGCGCCTGCGCCTCGGGGCGGTCCTTCCGGAGCAGCGGCACGAGGGCCGCCTCGGCCGGGACGGACGCCTGCGCCATCGCGGTCAGCGTGCCGTCCGGGCCGATCTCCACAAACCGCTGCACGCCGCGCTCCGCCAGCGTGGTCACGCCGTCGGCGAAGCGCACCGCCTCCCGCACATGCCGCACCCAATAATCCGGCGAGCACAACTCTTCCGCAGAGGCCAGCCCACCCGTCAGATTCGACACCACAGCAGCGGAAGGAACCCCATAGGACACCGAATCCGCCACCCGACGGAACTCCGCCAGCATCGGCTCCATCAGCGGGGAGTGGAAGGCGTGGCTGACAGAGAGACGACTCGTACGGCGACCCTCCGAACGGAAGTGCCCCGCGATCTCCTCCACCGCGTCCTCGGCACCGGAAACCACCGTCGAAGAGGGCCCGTTCAGAGCGGCAATCGACACCCGGTCGGCACGGCCCTCCAACAGCGGCAGCACCTCACCCTCGGACGCCTCCACAGCCACCATTCCGCCACCGGACGGAAGCGCCTGCATCAACCGCCCACGCGCAGCAACCAAACGACACGCATCCGCAAGCGACCACACACCCGCCACATACGCCGCCGCCAACTCACCAATGGAATGACCCACCAGGAAGTCCGGACGCACACCCCAGGATTCGACCAGCCGGAAAAGAGCCACCTCGAACGCGAACAACGCAGGCTGCGTAAACCCGGTCTCACTCAGCGCCGCAGTGTCATCCCCGAAAACAACATCCCGCAGCGGCCGCTCAAGCTCCCCATCAAAGTGCGCACACACCTCATCGAAGGCCTCCGCAAACACCGGGAACGCCTCATACAGCTCACGCCCCATCCCCAACCGCTGCGCACCCTGACCCGCAAAAACAAACGCCGTACGCCCACCCCGACGCACCGCACCCGTCACCACACCCGCCGCCGACTCGTCCGCCGCCAAGGCACGGAGGCCATCGAGGAGTTCGTCGCGGTCGGCGCCCACGACCACCGCACGGTGGTCGAACGTCGAGCGCGTCGTGAGCAGCGAGCGGGCGACGGCGTTGAGGTCGGCGTCGGGGTGCCGGCCGGCGTACGCGAAGAGTCGTTCCGCCTGCCCGCGCAGCGCCTCCGGGGTGCGGGCGGACAGCGCCCACGGCACGGCGGGCAGCGACGCCGCAGACGCTGCACCCTCCGGCGCCTCAACGGCCCTCTCGCCGCTCTCGTCGCCCTTGCCCGCGTCCTTGCCCTTGCCCGCGTCCTCGTCCGCCTCCGCGTCCGGCGCCTGCTCCACGATCGCGTGCGCGTTCGTCCCGCTGACGCCGAACGCCGACACGGCCGCGCGGCGCGGCCGTCCCGCGTCGGGCCATTCGCGGGCCTCGGTGAGCAGCACTACGTGGCCCTCGGACCAGTCGACGGCGGACGCCGGGGCGTCCACGTGCAGCGTGCGCGGCAGTACGCCGTGCCGGATGGCCTGCACCATCTTGATGACGCCGCCCACGCCTGCCGCGGCCTGCGTGTGCCCGACGTTGGACTTGAACGAGCCGAGCCAGAGCGGCCGTTCGGCGTCCCGCTCCTGCCCGTACGTCGCGAGGAGCGCCTGTGCCTCGATCGGGTCGCCCAGCGTCGTGCCGGTGCCGTGCGCCTCCACCGCGTCCACGTCGCCCGGCTGGAGTCCGCCACTGGCGAGCGCCGCGCGGATGACGCGCTGCTGCGAGGGGCCGTTGGGCGCGGTGAGGCCGCTGCTGGCGCCGTCCTGGTTGACGGCGGAGCCGCGGAGGACGGCGAGTACGTCGTGCCCGTTGGCCTGGGCGTCCGACAGCCGCTCCAGCAGCAGGATGCCGACGCCCTCGCCCCAGCCGGTGCCGTCGGCGGCGTCGGCGAACGACTTGCAGCGGCCGTCGGCGGAGAGCCCGCGCTGCCTGCTGAACTCCATGAACGTCACGGGTGTCGACATGACGGCGACGCCGCCCGCCAGCGCCAGGTCGCACTCGCCGCCGCGCAGCGCCTGGGCCGCGAGGTGCAGCGAGACGAGCGACGACGAGCAGGCCGTGTCGACGGTGACGGCCGGGCCTTCCAGCCCGAACGTGTACGAGATGCGGCCGGTGGCGATGCTGGCGGCGCTGCCGTTCGCGATGAACCCGTCGAGCCCTTCGGGGGGTTCGGGGAAGCGGGAGCCGTAGTCGTTGTACATGACGCCCATGAAGGCGCCCGTGTTGCTGCCCTTGAGGTCGGCGGGGCGCAGTCCGGCCCGTTCGAAGACCTCCCAGGCGGTCTCCAGCAGCAGCCGCTGCTGCGGGTCGGTGGCCAGCGCCTCGCGCGGGGACATGCCGAAGAAGTCCGCGTCGAAGTCGGCGGCGTCGTGCAGGAAGCCGCCCTCGCGGGTGTAGACGGTGCCGGGGGTGTCGGGGTCCGGGTCGTAGAGGGTGTCGACGCCCCAGCCGCGGTCGTCGGGGAACCGGGTGACGCCGTCCGTACCGCTCTCGACGAGCTGCCACAGCTCCTCGGGCGAGCTGACGCCGCCGGGGTAGCGGCAGCTCATGGCGACAATGGCGATGGGCTCGGACGCCTTCGCTTCGAACTCGCGGAGCCGGGTGCGAGTGTGGTGCAGATCCGTGGTCACCCGCTTCAGGTAGTCACGGAGCTTGTCCTCGCTCACTTGTCCTCGCTCACTGTCGCTTGACTGTCCTCGTTCGGCGTACGGGCCGAAGTGGCGTACGGGCCGAAGTACGGACGGTGTACGGATCGTCAGCGGCGGTCCCCCGGTGGCGGCCAGCGCACGCCACCCCGGTCCAGGCCACCCGGTCCCGAGCGAGCACGCGGTCCCACCGATGCGCGGTCCCACCGATGCCACGCCGATTATGCGCGGGCGCGGCCGTACCCCCGGAGGGCCGCTCACCTGCTCTAAGAGAACCCCTAGGGTTGCCCGGACGCGTGCCGGAGGCACGGATGAGTGACCGAATCCCTAGAATTCACGGCCCACACTGGCCCGCCCTCGCGGCTTCGTGCTCGGCTTGGACGCCGAACGATCACGGGAGGAAAGCCAGTGGTAGTGCAGCAGGACCAGCACCAGGACCCGCCAGCCGCACGGGAGCCGGGGCAGGGGCCGGGGCCGGCCGCCGTCCCTGGCCCGGAGGTCCCCAAGGCGCCGACGGTGGAGCCGGACGGCGGCGCCACGCTGCTCGGCTGGCTCGCCCGCATGCGCCGGGAGGCCCCGGTGTGGCACGCGCCCAACGGGCACGTGCACCTCTTCCGGCACGAGGACATCATGCGAGTCGTGACCGACCCGGCGGTGTTCTCCTCCGACCTGGTGAGCAAGGGCTCCGGCGGTAAGCAGAAGCCGTCCGGCGGCCAGCTGCTCATGCTCGACCCGCCGGACCACGGCAAGCTGCGGCGCCTGGTCAGCAAGGCGTTCACGGCGAAGATGGTCGCTGCGCTGGAGCCGCGAATAACCGAGATCACCGAGGAACTGCTGGACGCGGTGGCCGGCGCCGACTCGTTCGAGATGAACGACGCGCTCGCCAACCCGCTGCCCGTCACGGTGATCTCCATGATGCTCGGCGTCCCGGGCTCCGACCGGGACCAGTTCCAGCAGTGGGCGAACAACCTGCTCGCCGTCGACCCCGAGGACCCCGAGAGCGTCGCCGGGCTGAGCAGCACGGCGGAGGCGCTCGGCGCGTACCTCCAGGGCTTCGTGGACGCGCGCCGCGCCGAGCCGCAGGACGACCTGATCAGCCAGCTCTGCGCGGCGGAGGTGGACGGGGAGCAGCTGAACGACATGGAGGTCATCAACTTCTCCGCGCTGCTGCTCCTCGCGGGCCACATCACCACGTCCGTGCTGCTCGGCAACCTGCTGATGTGCCTGGACGAGCGCCCGGAGCTGTTCAAGGAGCTGCGGGAGGACCGCAAGCTGATCACCCCGTGCATCGAGGAGACCCTCCGTATGCGCTCCCCGTTCACGAAGGTCGAACGGGTCGCCATGCGCGACGTGGAGATCTCCGGCGTGCAGGTCGCGTCGGGCTCCCAGCTCCACCTGTGGCTGCTGTCGGCGAACCGGGACGACGAGGTCTTCGACGACCCCGACACGTACGACCCGGACCGCCACAACGCCAAGCAGGTCGCCTTCGGGCACGGCATCCACTACTGCATCGGCGCACCGATCGCGCGGCTCGAGGCCCGCATTGTGCTGGACCTCCTGCTCGACCGGTACACCGACGTCCGCGTGGACCGCAGCGAACCCGTGTCGTTCCACGGCAGCAACATCTTCGGCGCCCGCCGTCTGCCACTGAAGGTGAGCCGGGCGTAGCAAACCGGGAGCAGTTGATTCCGGGAGCAGTGACCCGGGAGCAGTGATTCCGGGCGTCGAAATCTGGGCCTGCCGCCACCGTGCGCGCAGGCCGCCACCCCCCTGTCAGTTTCGCGAGATGTGAGTTTCATGAGATGAGAGAGGAATAGCCGCCATGGTGGAAGCACCGGTGGTACCCAGCAAGCGGACCTGTCCGTTCGATCCGGCCGAGGAGTACGGCAGGCTCCGCGAGGAAGAGCCGATAAGCCCGATACGGTTCAAGATAGCCCCGCAGGACCCCGACGGCTGGCTCGTCACCCGGCACGAATACGTCCGCCAGATCCTCGCCGACGACCGCTTCAGCCACCGGAACGAGCTGTGCGCGCACCTCATTTCGCCGCCGTTTCCCATCGAGAAGTACGAGCCGCAGCCGTCCCCGCCGGGCTACTTCTCGCGGATGGACAACCCGGAACACTCGAAGTACCGGAAGCTGCTGGCCAGTTACTTCACCGTGCGCAAGATCCGCGAGTACGAGCCGACGCTGGTGAAGCTGTTCGACGAGGTCCTGGACGAGATGGAGACCAAGGACCGGCCGCTCGACCTCATCAGTGAGTTCTGCGAGATCATCCCGGCCCGTTCGGTGTGCTCCATGATGGGCGTGCCGCCGGACATGGTCGCGGACATGGCCACCCACTTCGCCGCGCTCTTCTCCCTCCAGTACACGCTGGAGGAGTTCCTCCACCACTCGGGCGAGGTCCAGAAGCTCCTCGTGCAGCTCGTGGAGCAGCGCGTCGAGCAGCCGTCGGACGACATCTTCAGCCACCTCATGGCCACGGGCGAGGTGACGGTCGACGAGCTCGCCAAGGTCGCCGAGATCATCATCGGCGGCGCGCTGGACACCACGCCGAACATGCTGGGCCTGTCCACGTTCGCCCTACTGGAACACCCGGAGCAGCTGGAGAAGTTCCGCGCGAACTCCGAGAACGTCGAGGGCCCCGTCGAGGAGCTGCTGCGCTATCTGACGGTCTCGCAGTTCGGCGCCAGCCGCGCGGCCCTGGAAGACGTCGAGATCGGCGGCATCACCATCAAGAAGGGCCAGACAGTGGTCCTTTCGCTGCCTGCCGCCAACCGCGACCCCGACTTCTTCACGGACGCCGACGAACTCGACGTCACCCGCTCCGCGCGCCAGCACGTGGCGTTCGGCTTCGGCATCCACCAGTGCCTCGGCCAGCACCTCGCGCGCGCCACCCTCCGCATCGGCCTGTCGAAGCTCTTCGACCGCTTCCCGACCCTGCGACTCGCGGTCGACCCGTCCGAAGTCCCCCTGCGGGAACGGGCGGCGCACTACGGCGTGGACGAGCTCCTGGTCACCTGGGGCGACTGAGCCACGGCCGCAAGGCGGCGAAGCCGCCGGACACGACGGGATGCGGGCAGCGGGCGCGGCGGCGCCCGCTGCCCGCATCCGTGTTTCCGAGGGGTGAAGGGCCACGGGCGGTACGGCAGTTCACCCTGCCGTACCGCCGGGGTGCCTGTCCGGGGGCGGGATGAGTGACTGAATCCCTAGAATTCACGGCCCACACTGGCCCGCCCTCGCGGCTTCGTGCTCGGCTTGGAGGGTGAACGATCAGCTGGAGGAACGACCAGTGGCAGTGCAGCAGGACCAGGACCCGCCGGCCGTACGGGAGCAGGGGCAGGCGCAGGGGCAGTCCGGCATCGCTGGCGCCGCCGGGACTCGGGGGCCGGCCCGGCGGGCACACGCACTTCTTCCGGCACGAAGACACTAGGCCCGAGCCTCCACGACGCCAGGAAGTGGCCTTCGGATACGGCATCCGCCACCGGCGTCGGCGCGCCGCCCGCGGCGGGAGGCCCCTCAGTGCTCGATCTGCTGCTCGACCGCTACTCCGACTTCCGCGTGCACGGCAGCGAACGGCCGTCGTCCACGCCGGCAACATCTTCGGCCCCCCGCCGTCTGCCGCTGACGGTGAGCCGGGCCTAGTGCCCCCCGCCAGTTTCGCGAGATGTGGAACTCATGAGAAAGGAATCACCCCCCATGGTGGAAGCACCGGTGGTCCCGAGCAAGCGGACCTGTCCGTTCGACCCGGCCGAGGAGTACGGCAGGCTCCGTGAGGAAGAGCCCATCAGCCCGATCCGGTTCAAGATCGCGCCACAGGACCCGAACGGCTGGCTCGTCACCCGGCACGACTACGTACGCCAGATCCTCGCCGACAACCGTTTCAGCCACCGCAACGAGCTCTGCGCGCACCTCATCGAGCCGCCGTTCCCGATCGAGAAGTACGAGCCGGAGCCGTCCGCGCCGGGCTCCTTCGTACGGATGGACAAGCCGGAGCACACCAAGTACCGGACGCTGCTGGCCGGCCACTTCACCGTGCGCAAGATCCGCGAGTACGAGCCGACGCTCGCCAAGCTGATCGACGAGGTGCTGGACGAGCTGGAGACCAAGGACCGGCCGCTCGACCTCATCAGTGAGTTCGCCGAGGTCATCCCGGCCCGTTCGGTGTGCTCCATGATGGGCGTGCCGCCGGACATGGTCGCGAACATGTCCACGCACTTCGCCGCGATCTTCGCCCTCCAGTACACGATGGAGGAGTTCGTCTACCACATGGAGGAGGTCCAGAAGCTCCTCGTGCAGCTGGTGGAGCAGCGCATCGAGCAGCCGTCGGACGACATCTTCAGCCACCTCGTGGCCACGGGCGAGCTGACGGTCGACGAGATCGCCAACATGGCGTGGATCATCATCGGCGGCGCGCTGGACACGACCCCGAACATGATGGGCCTGTCCACGTTCGCCCTGCTCGAACACCCGGAGCAGCTGGAGAAGTTCCGCGCGAACCCGGAGATCGTCGAGGGTTCCGTCGAGGAGCTGCTGCGCTATCTGACGGTATCGCAGTTCGGCGCCAGCCGGGCGGCCCTCGAAGACGTCGAGATCGGCGGCATCACCATCAAGAAGGGCCAGACGGTGGTGCTTTCGCTGCCGGCGGCCAACCGCGACCCCGACTTCTTCACGGACGCCGACGAACTCGACGTCACCCGCTCCGCGCGGAAGCACGTGGCGTTCGGCTTCGGCATCCACCAGTGCCTGGGCCAGCACCTCGCACGGGCCACCCTCCGCATCGGCCTGTCCAAGCTCTTCGACCGCTTCCCGACGCTACGACTCGCGGTCGACCCGTCCGAAGTACCCCTGCGGGAACGGGCGATGCACTACGGCGCGGACAAGCTCCTCGTCACCTGGGACGACTGACCCGAGACGGACCGGCGCCGAATACGACGGGATGCGGGCAGCGGGCGCGGCGGCGCCCGCTGCCCGCATCCGTGTTCCCACGGCCCCGCACGCCCCCTGCGGGGGCCTCCCCGGCGGGGGTCAGTCCGGCGGCGTGGCGGTGTCGGCTTCCGGGGCCGGGGCGGGGATACGGGCGCGGATGCCCTCGTACATGTCGAGCATCACCGTACGGAACACCTCGGCCTGATGCTCGCCGAGGAACGCCGTGTGGCCGAATACCTCCAGCACGACGAGCCCGTGCATCTGCCCCCACGCGCTCAGCAGGAGCGCCGTCGCGGGCGGCGGCAGATCTCGCAGCGCGTCCCGCGGCAGGGACTCCAGATGCGCCCGGAATGACGGCGACAGTCCACGGATGTCTGCCGAGGCCAGTTGCGCCGTGGTGAAGTCGCCGAACAGCTCCCGCTCGAAGATCGCGCTCATCCGGCGGTTGGCCTGTGTGGTCGGGCCGTCCACGGGTGCCTGGTAGTCCCGCAGCGGCGTGCCGTAGAGGAGTTGGAACCGTTCGGGATGGGTGATGCCCCAGCGGCGGTAGCCCTCCGTTGCGACGACCAGCCGGGGCACGGCGGTGCCGTACGGAGGCTCACCGTACGGAGGCGCGTCGCCCGAAGTCGCACCGTACGGAGCCGCGTCCACGGCCGCCTGTACGGCGTCGGCCAGGTCGTCGTACGTCTTCGTGACGAGCGCCGTGACCAGGTCGTTCCGGCTCGGGAAGTAGTGGTAGAGCGCCTGCACGGTCATGCCGAGGCTGCGGGCGACCGCGCGCAGCGACAGCGCGGCCGGCCCGTGTTCGGTGATGTGGCTTTCGGCGGCGCTCAGAATCTCCTGCGTGGCCACGGCCCGGCGCCGCTGCCGCAGCGTGGGTATGGCCGTCGGGGACTCCGTCGCGGATTCCGGTGGGGGCATGTGGCGACCGTACGACGGCCGCGCCCGTACGGCACCGGAAGTGTGCACACTGTGAGGAAAATCTAACACTGCCAAATCCTCTTGCTCCCCGCTAGCGTCGGCGGCGGCGACAGGGAGTGCGATACCGCGCTCCCGGCCCCGCAGGGCGGTCCGGACCGCCCTGAGCGGTCCGTCCGCGTCGTCTCTTCCCGGCGTCAGCAAGGGCGCACGTTTCCCTGCCCCTCCATGTCATCCCGACTGCTGCACGCTCTTTCACCGCAGGAACGCAAAGGAGAAGTGCGTGTTTGAGCGCATAGCCGAACTGGCCATTCGCCGGTCCCGGCTGGTACTCGTGGTCGCCGTCCTGGCGCTGGCCCTGATGGGTGCCGTCGGGGCCGGCGCGTTCGGCAAGCTGGTCGACGGCGGCTACGCCGACCCCGCCGCCGACTCCACCAGGGCCGCGGAGGCCATCGACGACAAGTTCGGCGGCGAGACGAACCTGGTGCTGCTCGTACGCGCCCCCGGAGGCCGCGCCGACACCCCCGAGGCGAAGGAGGCGGGCCGGGCCCTGGTGACCGATCTCAAGCAGGAGGAGCACCTGGAGAACGTGTACTCGTACTGGGACACGGGCAGCCCCGAACTCCGCTCGAAGGACGGCCGCGACGCCATGGTGCTCGCCCATGTGAAGGGCGGCGAGTCCGGGCAGGGCAAGAACGTCAAGGGCATCATCGACGACTTCACCGGCTCGTACGAGGGCGGGCTCGACGTCAGGGCCGGCGGCGGCACCGCCGTCATCAACGACCTGTCGGCGCAGACGCCCAAGGACCTTGTCCTGGCCGAGACGATCGCCGTCCCCCTGACGCTCGTGCTGCTCCTGTTCGTCTTCGGCAGCGTCGTCGCGGCCCTGCTGCCGCTGGTCATCGGCGTCTTCGCGATCGCGGGCACCTTCGCCGAACTCGCCCTCCTCGGCGGCGCCACCGACGTCTCCATCTTCGCGACCAACCTGACCACCGCCCTGGGCCTCGGGCTGGGCATCGACTACGCCCTGCTGATGGTCAGCCGCTTCCGGGAGCAGCTCGCGGCAGGGGCGGACGTACCCGACGCCGTACGGCACACGGTGCGCACCGCGGGCCGTACGGTGGCGTTCTCCGCCGCCACGGTGGCCGTCGCGCTGGCCTCCCTCCTGGTGTTCCCGCAGTTCTTCCTCCGCTCGTTCGCGTACGCGGGAGTCGGCGTCGTCGCCATCGCCGCCGTTGCCACCCTGTTCGTGATGCCCGCTCTGCTCGCCGTCCTGGGGCACCGGGTCAACAGCGGGCGGCTGCCGTGGGTGAAGCCGGGACGGCGCCCCGCCGGCCGCGCGCCCTTCTGGGGGCGGCTGGCCGCCACCGTCATGCGGCGGCCCGCGCTCACGGCCCTGCCGGTGCTCGCCGTACTGCTGCTGGCCGCGAGCCCGCTCCTGGGCATCGGCTTCACCACTGCCGACGAAAAGGTCCTGCCCGAGGACGCCGAGAGCCGCCAGGTCTCCGCGGCGCTGCAGAAGAACTTCGACGGCAACGACGACGCGGCCGTCCACGTCGTCCTCGACGGGGCCGTCGGCGAAGGCGAGTTGACCCCGTACGCGGACAAGCTGTCCCGGCTCCAGGGCGTCCTCCGCGTCGAGTCGTCCACGGGAACGCACGCCGACGGCGTGTCCGAGCCCGCCGGCCCGGCGAGCGCCGCCCTCGGCCGCCCCGACGCTCAGCGGATCAACGTGGTGACCTCGCTGACGCCGAAGTCGGCGGAGGCCGAGAGCCTCGTCAAGGACGTACGGGCGTCCGAACCGCCCGCCGGATCGCACGTCCTGGTCGGCGGCACCGACGCCGAACTGGTCGACTCCAAGGAAGCCATCAGCGGCAGCCTCCCGGCCGCCGCGGCCTGGATCGCGATCAGCACCTTCCTCCTCTGTTCCTGTTCACCGGCAGCGTCGTGCATCCTCTGCGCGCCCTGCTCCTCAACGGGATCAGCCTGGGCGCGGCCCTCGGCGTCATGACGTGGATGTTCCAGGACGGCCACCTCGCCGGCCTGTTCGGCTTCACGCCGCGTCCGATGGACACCTCGATGACCGTGCTGATGTTCTGCATCGCGTTCGGCCTCTCGATGGACTACGAGGTGTTCGTCACCAGCCGGATCAAGGAACTCCACGACCAGGGCGAGGACACGGAGCCCGCCGTGGTCAACGGCCTCGGGCACACGGGACGCGTCGTCAGCGCCGCCGCCTGCCTGCTGGCGGTGAGCTTCTTCGCCTTCGGCGCGGCCGAGATCAGCTTCATGAAGATGTTCGGCCTGGGCACCGGGCTGGCCATCCTCATCGACGCGGTCGCCGTACGCGGCGTCCTCCTGCCCGCCGCGATGCGCCTGCTGGGCCGCTCCGCCTGGTACGCGCCGCCGTTCCTGCGCCGGTTCCACGGGCGGTTCGGCCTCAGCGAGGGCGGACCGGCGGCCCCGCCCGCGCAGCCGGCGTCCGCGGCCGGACCGCCACACGACAGGGACGCGGCGGGCGTCTGACGCGTCTGCCCCGGAACGCCTCCGTACGGTGCCCGCTTCCGCCACCGTACGGAGGCGGGCGCGCGCCCCTGGGTGGTGCGTGTGCCCGCCTCCGTACGATGCTCAGCGCCGGGCGACCGGCTCCTGCGGCTCGGCCGCCGGGTGGCCGCCGACCACCCCGGACCAGGCCGCACTCGGGCGGCGCGGTAGGTTGCGGCGGCATGACCGACGACAGCGCCGGCGTGCTCCTCGTCCGCGCGAGCCGCGCGCTCCAGGACTGCGAATTCCGGCTCAGGTGCATCGGCGGGGAGGACGGGTGCCTCGAACCCCTGGCGGAGGCCCGCCGCCACTGCGACGAGGCCGAGCGCCGGAGCGCCCCCGACGACGCCGAGACCGCCGCGACCCTCGCCGTCCTGCGCGCCGCGGCGGCGACTTTCGCGCTGTGGCACTGCGTGGACGCCGAAGCGTGCTGCGACTTCGATGACGACGACGGCACCCTCCTCAACGGCATGTGCGAGGAAGACGCGGAAGGCGTCAGCCGCCCCCTCGCGGAACAGGCCGTCGAGGCCGCACGGGCAGCCCTGCACGTCGACCCCGGCGACGCCCTCGTGCCCCTGTACCTCGGGCACGCCCTCACCTGGTCCGGCGACCGCGAAGGCGCCGTCCACGCGTACGAGGAGGCGCTGCGCCGGGACCCGTGGGACAGCTGCGCACGCGCCGCCCTGATGCACCTGGACGCGCTGCCCGACGGCGAACGGACGCTGCCCGACGGCGAGTCCTGGGACGAGGCGAGGTTCACGAAGCCCCGCCCTGAGCTGAGCCACGGGCGGCACGGGTTCGTCCTGCTGCGCCTCTGCTCGTGGGTCGACAACAACAACCCGGACAGCGGCTACTTCCTGTTCGACTCCTTCGCCGCCGCGCGGGCCTTCGCCGACGAGGCCCTGACCGGCGACAACTTCGATTTCGAGGACGGCGACGACGAGGAGGAGGGCGCCTTCCTGTACGTGCACCGGCCCGGCCAGCCGGTCGCCGAATACGACCTCGGCAGCCGCGTACGGATCGGCTCGGACGGCGAACCGGACCGCATCGACTGGCCGGAGGTCCCGGACCCCGTACCGCTGGAGTCCCCGCTCCCGCCAGGACGCCCCCTCCGCATCGGCGGCCGTACGTGCTTCTGACACCAGCTGCCGCAGGCGGGACCGCAGCCGTCCAAGTGCGTACGGGACTCTCCCATCGCGCCTACTCGTCGTACGTGCATTCCTCGATGCGTTCCTGTACGCGGAAGTCGTCGGCGATCTCCTCGGGCAGCACGGTCTCCCGGTCGAGGTGTGCCCGTACGACCTGCGCGACGGTCAGCCCTTGGACGCCGACGAGACTCGCCCCCCGTAGGTCCGCTCCCGTCAGGTCGGCCCCGGTCAGGTTGACTTCCTGAAGTATCGAGTGCTCGAAATCCGCGTACGTCAGGTCCGCGTGTGTGAAGTCAACTCCCGTGAGATCGGCCCGTTCGAAGTCCACGCCGTTGAGCCTGCCCACCTGCATCTTGGCGCGGCCGAGCAGGGCGAGCCGCAGATCGATGCGGGGCTCCCCGTCGCGGTGAGGTCTGCGGCAGAGGACGGTGAGGGCGGCCTGGATGTCCTCGGGCGAACGCGACCTCTGCTCTCTTTCGCTGAGCACCACCAGTTGCGGATCCCTGCCCTCGACGGACTGGTTGCGGAGAAACGCGGCGAGCACCTCCACCACCGTGGCGTGGTCCTTCGCGCTGTCGCGCATGATGCGTTCGAGGCTGTAGATGCCGCCGAGCCGTTGGTGCGTGTCGTCGGAGCCGAGCAGTTTCATGGCCTCGACATAGCGCCCGGTGACCTGTTCCTCCCTGCTGAGCTCGAAGAGCTTCTCGGTCTGCCGGTGGCTCTTGTGCGTGTAGTACAGGCTGAGTCCGGCGACGACCCCTGCGCCCAAGGCGACGAGGGTCGTACGGAAGCTGGTGATGACGACACCGTCCGCCGGCTCCAGTTCCCGCTCCCGCAGGTGCCCGCCGTCGAACCACCAGGGCCCTCGCCACAGGAGGAGCCCGTACGCGACAGCCGCGAGGCCGGCACCCGCCATGAGCAGCGCTCGCTTCATCTCCGCCTTCATGCGAAGCATGATGTCCGCCCGCGCCACCGACTTCGAGCGGCCGTTCGCCTGATGGAAGGAGTCTTCGCCGACATCACTCACGCCGAGCGTCTGACAGGGCTCACCGTCCACCACCGGGATCTCGCGAACGGGCTTCACTGCGTTCCGCGTCGATGACGGCCAAGTCCTCCGCGAGCCACGGGGCGCGAACGGCGACGCCGCCCGCGTACGGGCACACGGCAGGCACCCGTGCACCAACGCGCCCGTTCCCGAGCCGACTTCGACCACCGCGACCAGCACACTTCCCCTCGGGCTTCGCCCTGGGGAGACCCCACTGTGGGCGTACTCCTTGCACACGGCGCACTCCCCCGCCGCCGCCAGCAACTCCCCCGCGCTCACGGCACACCCTCCGCCAGCGCCCCGTACAGCGCCGCCGCACCGGCCAACGCCCGCTCCCGGCACGGGCGTTACGCGGCGCGGCGGCGCCCGGGCGTCACTGGCGCTTGAGCTTGCTGCAGCTCGCCGCGGGGGAGCCTCAAGTGGCCCGCAGCCATCGGTCGAGGACTGCGAAGTCCTCGTTGGTGAGGCCGTGGGACGACGCGATGTGGTGAAGGAAGGCCGGGGCGGGGTGGTGGGTGGACACCCAGTTTCGATCTGCGTCGGTGATCTCGTCGTCGACCCAGATAAACGGGCGTCCATCCGCCCATGCCGCCAGGGTTCGGGTCTTCCAGTGGAGCCCGTACCACTGGTCCTCGCGTTCGTGCGCGTCGGAGGTCGCCGGCCAGCGCACGACCGGCAGGGGCGGCAGGCCGAGCCGAGGTGCTATGTCGGTGTTCGCCTCCTCCTCCCAGGTGGTGGCCCAGACCAGCTCGCACGGCAGTGCCGCGAGGCAAGGCCCGATTCGGGGGTCGAGCCGCATCAGGTGCGAATCCGCCGCGGTGCTCGACGGTTCGCGTTGCGGGCCATCGCCGAACGGCAGGAGAGGTCCGTCGACGTCCAGGAACAGCAGCGGACGTTTCACACCCGGGAAGGTACGCCCTCCACGGTCCGAGAGGCAGCCCTTCCGGGGCCGATCCACAGGTATTGAGCGGTGCCCCGCCGCCCGCGAGGGCTGCACACTATTCAATTTTGACTAGACTGCCCGGCATGACCTCCACCCAGACCATTCCCCTGCTGCCCTGCCACCAGATCCAGCCCGTGGTCGACTTCTACACCGCGCTCGGCTTCGAGACGACCTTCCTCCAGAAGAGCCCGTACGCGTACGCCGTCGTCGAACGCGGCCCCGTCCAGCTGCAGTTCTTCGCCATGAAGGGCTACGACCCCGCGCAGTCGTACTCCGGCTGCTACGTCCTCACCGACGGCGTGGACGCCCTCTTCGCCGACTTCCGGCGGGGGCTCAAGGCCGCGTACGGGCGGATACCCAGTCGGGGGCTGCCGCGGATCGGGCCGGTCAAGGACATGTCGTACGGGGTGCGGCAGTTTCTGATGACCGATCCCGGTGGGAACAGCATCCGGGTCGGGCAGCCGATCAGTGAGGATCAGCGCATGCGGCCCGTGCCCAAGGAGAAGTTCGCGCGGGCGCTGCACATGGCGGATCTGTTCGTGGACTCCAAGGAGGATCTGCCGGGGGCCGCGAAGATCATCGACCGGGTGCTGGGGCTGACCGGCGAACGGCCCACGCCCGCGCAGCTCCTGCGGCTGCTCGTGCTCCGCGGGGACCTCGCGCAGCGGCTCGGGGAGGACGCCGAGGCCGAGCGGTTGCTGGCGCGGGCCGAGGACGTCGGGCGTACGGAGCTCAGCGACCGCGAGCGGGACGCGGACGACGTACGCGATGCCCTCGCGCGCCTCGCCGAGCTGCGGCCCGGCGGCGCCCCGGATGAGACCCCCTAGGCGCGGGTCCCGGATGCAGCGAACGGCCGCCCCCTCGCGGGGTGCGGCCGTTCGCCCTTCCGTCGCCCGGGTGCCTGTCCCCTGGGGGGGAGCTGTCTCTGGACTCCTATCTTTGCACGCTACGGTCGCCCCCGACGCCCAAAGCGCCGAAGGGGTAGAGGGCGGGATATGGGTCAGGGGCCCAGGCCCCGGCCCCGGCCCCGTCTCCGGCCCCGTGCGCGTCCGCGTCCGCGCCCGCGTCGGGCAGTACGCGCGCCAGGCTGGCGCCCGAGATACGGGTGAACATGTCGAGCCGCCCGCGCCGCACCCGCGCCCGTACGCGTACGCCCTCCGGCCGCCGTTCCACCTCCCGGCGCAGCACGTCCCACGCGTCCGCCAGCTCGACGCCGTCCCGGCGCCGTACGGGCGCGTCCGTGACCGTGGCCGCCGCCACCCGGTCCGCACGGAACAGCTGCGGGCGCCCGCGCCGGTCCGCGACCAGGTACCAGGTCCCGGCCTTCGCGACCAGCCCGTACGGGTCGACCGTGTACGTACGCTGCTCGCTCTCCCCGCTGTGGCGGTAGCGGATGCGCAGCCTCCGGTCGGCGAAGACGGCCGTGTGCAGCACGTCCAGGTCCACGGGCCGCGGTACGGCGTCGCCCCTGCGCGTGCCCGCCAGCCAGCGGTCGGGGTCGACGAGGATGCGGCGGCTGGTCAGTTCGGCGGCCGGCCGGTGCGGTGCCGGGAGCGCCGCCATGACCTTGCGCAGCGCGGAGCTCAGCGCCTTCTCCAGGCCGAGCGCGGAGTGCGCGCTCTGCGCCGCCAGTACGAACAGGGCGCGGGACTCGTCCGCGGTGAGGCCCGTGACGTCCGTACGGAAGCCGGGCAGCAGGGCGATGCCGCCGTGCCGCCCGCGCTCGGCGTATACCGGCACTCCGGCGGCGGAGAGCGAGTCGATGTCCCGGTAGATGGTGCGCGCGGACACCTCCAGCCGCTCGGCCAGCTCGGCGGCCGGGACGCGGCCGCGGGTCTGGAGGAGCAGCAGGATCGAGAGGAGCCGGTCGGACTTCACGGATCCAGGATGCCGGAGATATATGACGAGAGCTGTCAAGTTATGCGGGCAGGCTGCACCGCGCAGACACCGGCAAGCAAGCAGAGGAGCCGTACCCATGACCGCCTCCCCCCGGCAGCAGAGCGCCGATCCCCGCCCGTACCACGCACGGGCCGCCGACCAGGCGGCCACGCTGATCGCCGCCGTCGGCCCCGGCCGGTTCGACGACCCGACCCCCTGCGACGAGTGGGACGTCCGCGCGCTGCTCGGCCACATCGTCGACGCCACGCGGCGCTTCGCGCGGCTGGGGGAGGGCGGCGCCGGCACGGCCATGGACGCGCCCGCAGTGCCCACCGGCATCCCGGACGACAGCGCTGCCTGGGCCGAGGCGTACGCCTCGGCACGCGCCGGCCTCACGGCGGCATGGGCGGACGACGCCCTGCTGGACGCGGCGTACACGCTGCCGTGGGGCGAGGTGCCGGGGCGCGCAGCGCTCTCCGGCCTCGTGCTCGACACGGTCACGCACACCTGGGACCTCGCAGAGGCGCTCGGCGGTGAGCACGTACGGACGCTGGACCCGGAGCTCGCGGAGTACGCGCTGGCCGTCGCCCACCGCGCCGTTCCGGCCGAACGCCGCGGTGGCCCCACCCCGTTCGCCCCGGTGCGGGAGGCCCCGGAGGGCGCGGACGCGTACGGGCGGCTGGCGGCCTGGCTGGGACGCGAGGCGGGCTGAGGACGGGCCGGGCCGGGCCGCCCCCGCCGAACAGCCCGCGTGGCACGCCGACCGCCAACTGGACGTGCAGCGCCGCGCCTTGGCCCTGCCGCGATCCGGAACGCGTGGACGAGCTGCGCGCGGAGGCAGGCACCGAGCCGTTCGCGCAGTACACGGCTCGGCACGCGCCCGCGTAGGCTCACGGTGTGCTGACGCTGTGGACGGCTCTCGCCGCCTGGTACGGCGCGGGCGTGGGTCTGCTCTTACCCCGCGCCGTCTACCGGCTCGCCGTCGAGCCCGAGGAGCCGTGGCGGGACAGGTGCCCGGCCGGGCACGCGCTGGACGGCGCGGTCAGCGGCTGGCTCGGGCGGGCGTGGTGCGACGTGTGCTGCCGCACGTACGGGCCGGGCGAGCCGGTGTTCGTCCTCGCGGGCGCGCTGGTCTGCGGCCTGCTGGCGGCGGTCGTGGGGGTACGGCCCGAGCTGGGCGTATGGCTGCTGGCCGCCCCGTTCGCGCTGCTGCTCGCCGCCGTGGACCGGGCCGTGAACCGGCTGCCCGACGTCCTCACCCTCCCGCTCGCCGCAGGCACCGGCACGCTGCTCGGCGTCGCCGCGCTCCAGCCGCACGCGGCGGGCAGCTGGCGCCGGGCACTGCTGGGCGGCGTCGTACTGGCGAGCGTCTACTTCCTGCTGTTCTTCATCAATCCGAGTGGTATGGGCTTCGGTGACGTCAAGCTGGCGCTCACGCTCGGCGTCGCGCTCGGCTGGTACGGGTGGGGCGTCCTGCTCGCGGGCGCCTTCCTGGGGTTCCTGCTGCTCGCCGCGTACGGGGCGGTGCTGCTGCTGTCCGGCCGCGCGGAACGCGGCACGGAGGTGCCGTTCGGGCCCTTCATGGTGCTCGGCGCGCTGGCCGGGGTGCTGCTCGGGGGGCTCGCCGCGTAGCCGCGCGGCGGGCGTTCCGGACCGGTTGTGTGAACACGGCCGCGGATGCGCGAAGACGCCACGTATAGGGGCTATGGTGGAAACCCCCCCTCGGGCCGGTCCGTATCCCCCCACGGACCGGCCCGCTTTTACGGGCGGGGGATGCGCGGGGGTACGGGGGTCGTCCCCCGGAGGATCGCAGTCCCCCACGGACCGGCCCGCTTCTATGGGCGCGGACCGGCCCGTTCACGTACGCAGGACCGCGTGGCTCGCCGTCACGACCTCAGCTGTCGCTGCTGCGCGACCAGATGTTCACGCCCGGCTCCGACGTGGCGAGCGTGTCGATCTCCGCCAGCTCCGTGTCCGTCAGCTTCGGCGCGCCCAGCGCCGCCACGTTCGCCTCCAGCTGCCCGACGCTGCTCGCGCCGATCAGCGCCGACGTCATCCGCTCGTCGCGCAGCACCCACGAGAGCGCCAGCTGCGCCAGCGACTGGCCGCGCCGCTGCGCGATGTCGTTCAGGCCGTGGAGCCGCCGCCGTACCTCGTCCGTCAGCCACTCCGGGTTGAACGACTTGCCCTGCGAAGCCCGCGAGCCCTCCGGGATGCCGCCGAGGTACTTGTCGGTGAGCATGCCCTGCTGGAGCGGTGCGAAGGAGATGCAGCCCATGCCCTCCCCCTCCAGCGTGTCGAGCAGCGCGTCGTCTTCCGTCCAGCGGTTGATCATCGAGTACGACGGCTGGTGGATCAGCGGCCGCACCCCCATCTCGCGGAGCAGCCGCGCCGCTTCGCGCGTGCGCTCGGAGTTGTACGAGGACACCCCCACGTACAGCGCCTTCCCCTGCTGTACGGCGGACGCGAGCGCGCCCATCGTCTCCTCGAGCGGGGTGTCCGGGTCGTAGCGGTGGGAGTAGAAGATGTCGACGTGGTCGAGCCCCATCCGCTGAAGCGAGGCGTCGAGCGAGGACAGCAGGTACTTGCGGGAGCCCCACTCGCCGTACGGGCCGGGGTGCATGAGGTAGCCCGCTTTGGTCGAGATGACCAGTTCGTCGCGGTATGGACGGAAGTCCTCGGCGAAGATGCGGCCGAAGTTGGTCTCGGCCGAGCCGGCGGGCGGGCCGTAGTTGTTGGCGAGGTCGAAGTGGGTCACTCCGAGGTCGAAGGCGCGCCGCAGGATGGCCCGTTGGGAGCCGATCGAACGGTCGTCGCCGAAGTTGTGCCACAGGCCGAGCGAGATCGCTGGCAGCCGCAGACCGCTGCGGCCGGTGCGGCGGTACTCCATGGTGTCGTACCGCGTGGCCGAGGCTTGGAAGAGTGGAGCGTCGTCGTTCATGGGACTTTCCTATCAAGAGCACGTGCTTTTCTGCTGTTTTCGAGTCCGTGTACGACCTTCGGCTTCGTTGGACACGTCCACCGGCAGTAAGGTTCTGGGGTTCCCGGACTCGGCACGGAGGGCTGGCCATTCCCATGAAGCTTCGCGACCTGGTGTACAGGCTCTACGCGCGCCGTGTGGAGGACCGCCTCGACCACGAGCGGGTGCCCAAGCACATCGGGGTGATCCTGGACGGCAACCGGCGCTGGGCCCGTGCCTCCGGGGGGACGACGGAGCAGGGGCACCAGGCGGGTGCCGTGAAGATCCAGGAACTGCTGAGCTGGTGCGCCGAGACCGATGTGGAGGTCGTCACCCTCTGGATGCTGTCCACGGACAACCTGAACCGCGCCGAGGAGGAGGTGCTGCCGCTCGTCGGCATCATCGAGGACACGGTGCGCGACCTCGCCGCGGACGGCCGCTGGCGGGTGCACCACGTGGGCCAGCTGGACCTGCTGCCGGCCAGTACGCAGAAGGTGCTGAAGGAGGCCGAGCAGGATGCCCGGGAGAACCAGGGGATACTCGTGAACGTCGCCGTCGGCTACGGCGGCCGGCAGGAGATCACGGACGCCGTCCGCTCGCTGCTCGCCGACCGTGCCACCCGTGGCGCGACGCTGGAGGACCTGGCGGAGACGCTGACCGTCGAGGACATCTCCGAGCACCTCTACACCCGCGGCCAGCCCGACCCGGACCTCGTCATCCGCACCAGCGGCGAGCAGCGCCTGTCGGGCTTCATGCTCTGGCAGAGCGCCCATTCGGAGTACTACTTCTGCGAAGTCTTCTGGCCCGCCTTCCGGAAGGTCGATTTCCTCCGTGCGCTGCGTGATTACTCGGCACGCCACCGGCGCTACGGCAACTGATCGTCACTGATCGTTCAGCTCACCGCCGTCATATGCCGTTGCATGGCGGCCCCCGATGGGGGGAATATCCCTCATGGCCGTGCCCGCCCTCAGGGTGTCGGCCCCGGGAGGCCCGTTGCACACCACGGACGTCCGCGGCAATGCCGCGGAGCAGGACGCGGAGGGCCGGAGTCCGGCCCGTTCAGCGCGGCCCGGGCCCGGTTTCATCCCCCGCGACGCCGTCGCACCCCGACCTCATCCGAGGGGGTACGTCAACCCGTGGTGACCAGCAAGAAGCGCAGTCCGCTCGGCCGGCGCACATATGTCATCGACACCAGTGTGCTGCTCGCCGATCCGTCCGCCATGGCCCGTTTTGACGAGCACGAGATCGTGCTCCCCGTGGTCGTCATCACCGAGCTGGAGGCGAAACGGCATCACCCCGAGCTCGGCTACTTCGCACGGCAGGCCCTCCGCCGCCTGGACGAGTACCGCGTCCAGTACGGCAGACTCGACGCCCCGGTCCCCATCGGAGACCTGGGCGGCACGCTCCGCGTGGAGCTCAACAACACCGACACGACGGTGCTCCCCGCGGGCTTCCGGCTCGAGGACAACGACACGCGCATCCTGGCCGTGGCCAGGAACCTCCAGGCGGAGGGTTACGACGTGACGGTCGTGTCCAAGGACCTGCCGCTGCGGATCAAGGCGTCGTCGGTCGGGCTGCTCGCCGAGGAGTACCGCGCGGAGCTCGCCATCACGGACTCCGGCTGGACCGGCATGGCGGAGCTCACGCTCCCGGGCGAGGACGTCGACGAACTCTTCAGCGCCGAGAGCGTGTTCGTCCGGGAGGCCGCCGAACTCCCCGTGCACACCGGTCTCGTGCTCCAGTCCGAGAAGGGCAAGGCGCTGGGCCGGGTCACCCCCGAGGGGCGCGTGAAGCTCGTACGCGGCGACCGGGAGGCGTTCGGCATCAAGGGCCGCAGCGCGGAGCAGCGCATCGCACTGGACCTGCTGCTCGACCCCGACGTCGGCATCATGTCCATGGGCGGGCGGGCAGGCACCGGCAAGAGCGCGCTCGCGCTCTGCGCGGGCCTGGAGGCCGTGCTGGAGCGGCGGCAGCACCGGAAGGTGATGGTGTTCCGGCCGCTGTACGCGGTGGGCGGTCAGGACCTGGGCTATCTGCCGGGCACGCACGACGAGAAGATGAACCCCTGGGCGCAGGCGGTGTTCGACACCCTGGGGGCGGTCGCGGGCCGCGACGTCATCGAGGAGGTCGTGGGCCGCGGCATGCTCGAGGTGCTGCCGCTGACGCACATCAGGGGACGTTCGCTGCACGACGCGTTCGTCATCGTGGACGAGGCCCAGTCGCTGGAACGGAACGTTCTGCTGACCGTTCTCTCCCGGATCGGCCAGGACTCACGGGTCGTTCTCACCCACGACGTGGCACAGCGGGACAATCTGCGCGTGGGGCGGTACGACGGAGTGGTCGCCGTCGTGGAGAAGTTGAAGGGCCATCCCCTCTTCTCGCACATCACGCTGACCCGTTCGGAGCGTTCGCCGATCGCCGCGCTCGTGACCGAAATGCTGGAGGAAGGCCGGATTTAACCGCCTGACCGGGTCGTTCACGGCCGGGGTTCGTGCGGGTAAGCGCAGCAGCTTACTCACGCGGGCCCCGGCCGCGCTCGTGTTTCCGGCAATCGCAAGTCCCAAACGCCCTGTGAGCTTTCCCACTCAGCACGGAATTGCCTCAACCCGCCCGTGTCCGGCAGGGTGTGGTTTCTGTCAGGCCCCGCATACGGCACACACGCACCTCCAGGGGTGCAGCACCACACAAGTCAACAGCTGTTCGCCGTATGCCGCCCGAAGTACCACGCGGGCTACCTCAGTTCGGACGCGTCCGGACCAGGGCAGCCAGCCGGGCCAGTACCTCCTGTGGCCATGTACGAGGGAGGTCAGCGCCAGGGGCACGATTGCGCCCGCGAGGTCACACCAGCGGGCAGGTTGGAAGGAAACCGTGTGAGCCGGATCTCGGTCCGGGGATTCGCCGTGGCGTCCGCCACCGCAGTCACCACCGTCGGCGCTGTCGTCGGAGTGGCTTCGGGCAGCGAGCAGGGAGACTCGACGAACGACGTCGAGGCGACCGCCGCTGACGCGACCGTCCTCGCGGACATACCCGCGGGTGGCAACACCCAGGTTCAGACAGCTTCCCTGTCGCAGCAGGCGGACTCGCAGTCCATCGCCGCGGACTCGGCGGCGAAGCAGTCCGCGCAGGAGGCAGCCCGCAAGCAGGCAGCCGAGCACGCGTCGTCCAAGAAGGAGGCCGCCGAGAAGAAGGCGGCGGCGGAGAAGGCTGCCAAGGAGCGCGCCGAAGCGGAAGAGGCCGCGAGCCGCTCGGAGGAGCGCGCCGACAGCGGCGACTTCCCGCAGCAGGGCTCGTACTCGGTCGCAGAGGTCAAGGCCATGGCCCAGCAGATCGTGGGCTCCGGCCAGTTCCAGTGCTTCTCGAACATCGTGGACCACGAGTCCGGCTGGGACTACACGGCCACCAACCCCTCCTCCGGCGCGTACGGCCTCGTCCAGGCCCTGCCCGGCTCCAAGATGGCCTCCGCCGGCTCCGACTGGCGGACCAACCCTGCCACGCAGATCAAGTGGGGCCTCAACTACATGAACGAGCGCTACGACAGCCCCTGTGGCGCTTGGGAGTTCTGGCAGGCCAACAACTGGTACTGAGAATTCCCTAGCGGTTCATCCGCTCCACCGCAGCTGCCCCTGGGACCGAAACGGACCAGGGGCAGCTGTGTTCGTGCTGTGCCTTCGTCGTGCGAACGGTGTGTCGCGACACGGCGGCGGGTCAGAAGCAACCATCCACGCCGGTAACGTCGTCCCCCACACGGCAACGGACAGTGGTCAGGTCAAGGGGGGCGGAGGGCAGGGATGACTCGCAGGGTGGACAGGTTCCTGAACGGCGTGCAGCAGTGGGCGGGGCGGATGGCTGAACGCCGGGCGCGGGCATCGGCGCCCGACGGCGGGAGCCGGGAGGCGGACGTACCCGAGGACTCCGCGGCAGGCGCCGAGCCGGAGCCCGTACAGGTGCCCGCGCCCCCGGCGTACGCGCCCGCCGTCGCCCCGCGGCCCGAGCCGCCCGCGGTGGTGCCGTGGGGGCTGCGTGTCGCGGCCGAGGCGGGCTGGCGGCTGCTGGTGCTGGCCGGGGTCATCTGGGTGCTGATGAAGGTGGTCAGTGCCATAGGGCTGCTCATCATGGCGTTCGCCGCCGGGCTGCTGATCACCGCGCTGATGCAGCCCACCGTCGCCCGGTTCCGCAAGCTCGGGCTCGGGCGGGGACTGGCGACGGCCGTCACGTTCATCACCGGCTTCGTGGTCATGGGCCTGGTGGGCTGGTTCGTGGTGTGGCAGGTCATGGAGAACCTGCCGACGCTCACCGAACGGGTCCAGCAGGGCATCGAGGACCTCAGGACGTGGGCGATCGACGGCCCGTTCCATGTCAACGAGGACCAGATCAACGACATCTCGAAGAACCTCAGCGACTGGCTCGGCGACAACAGCCAGGAGATCACCTCCGCCGGACTCGAGGGCGTCACCGTTATCTTCGAGTTCCTGACCGGCGCGCTGCTGGCCGTCTTCGTGACGCTGTTCCTGCTCTACGACGGGCCGCGGATCTGGCAGTGGACCCTGAAGTTCGTGCCGGCCCCCGCCCGCGAGGGCGTGGCGGGCGCGGGTCCGCGGGCCTGGGTCACGCTGACCGGCTACGTGCGCGGGACGGTCATAGTCGCGTTCATCGACGCCGTGTTCATCGGCATCGGCATCTACTTCCTGGATGTGCCGATGGCGGTGCCGCTGGCCGTCTTCATCTTCCTGTTCGCGTTCATCCCGATCGTCGGCGCGGTCCTGTCCGGTTCGCTGGCCGTGGTGGTCGCGCTGGTCACGAACGGCGTGTTCACCTCGCTGATGGTGCTCGTGGTGGTGCTGGTCGTGCAGCAGATCGAGAGCCACGTGCTGCAGCCGTTCATCCTGGGCCGGCTCGTACGGGTGCACCCGCTCGCCGTCGTCCTCGCCGTCACGGGGGGCAGCCTCATCGCGGGCATCCCGGGCGCGGTGGTGTCCGTACCGCTGGTGGCGGTCACGAACACGGTCGTCGGCTATCTGAAGTCGTACTCCGACGAGCAGGCGCGACGCGACGTCCCCGGGCCGCACGGGGCGACGGTGGCCGCCGTGGCGCCCACTCCACCGCCCGGCACGGCTGACGATCCGCCGGAGAGCGGGCGGCGCGGCAGCGGCGGGGGACTTGCCTCGGCCGCGCGCCAGGATCTGGGCGGCAGCGCCGGACCGGGCGGCGACGGAGGCGGTTCTTCCGGCGGTGGCGACGGTGGCGGAGGCGGCGGCGGGGGCGGCTGAGCCGCACCGCGCCACCACCTCCGTACGTCCGGGTGGGTCCCGGTCACCTGTCGCCGGTCACCCGCCGCCGTTCACCCGCCGCCGTTCACCCGCCGCCGTTCACCCGTCGTGGCGCGGCGGGCGGCCGCGCCGCGGGGGCGGGCCGGCCTCTCTCGGGAGGCGGTGCGCCTCCTTGAGGGCCCTGCGCAGCAGATAGTCGATCTGCGCGTTGGTGGAACGGAGTTCGGCTGCGGCCCAGCGGGCCAGCGCCTCGTAAATCGCGGGATCGAGCCGCAGCAGCACCTGCTTGCGCTGCTGGCTGGTCGTCCGCCGTACCGGGGGTGCTCCGCCGGAGGCGCTCGTCAGCCCGCCGCCCGTACCGGATGCGTTCCCGGAACCGGTGTCCTGGGCCCGGGCGTTCGGCCCGGTGCCGTCGTCGGCGGGATAGGTCACTGGTAGAGCGTCCCGGTGTTCATGACGGGCTGGGGCGAGCGGTCGCCGCAGAGCACGACCAACAGATTGCTGACCATCGTCGCCCGGCGCTCCTCGTCCAGCTGCACGAAGTCCTGCTCGGTGATGCGGAGCAGCGCGTCCTCCACCATGCCGCAGGCACCGTCCACGATGGTCTTGCGTGCCGCGACGATCGCGCCCGCCTGCTGCCGCTGGAGCATCGCCGAGGCGATCTCGGGCGCGTACGCGAGGTGGGTGAAGCGGGACTCGACGATCCGCACGCCGGCCGCCTCGACCCGCGCGGTCAGCTCGATGGCGAGCTTCTCGGTGATCTCCTCGGCGTTGCCGCGCAGGGAGCTCACGGCCTCGTTGTGGGAGTCGTACGGGTACTCGATCGCGATGTGCCGTACGGCCGCCTCGGTCTGCGTGGAGACGAACTCCACGTAGTCGTCCACCTCGAAGCTCGCCTGCGCGGTGTCGGCGACCTGCCAGACGACGACGGCCGCCAGCTCGATCGGGTTGCCGTCCGCGTCGTTGACCTTGAGCACTGCCGTCTCGTGGTTGCGCACCCGGGTGGAGATCTTGGTGCGGGTGGACAGCGGGTTGACCCAGCGCAGGCCGTCCTGGCGGATGGTGCCCGTGTACCGCCCGAACAGCTGCACGACGCGGGCCTCGCCCGGCGCCACCATGTTCAGCCCGATCAGCCCGAAGATCGAGCAGATCAGCACGATGACGCCGACGGGCATGAGCGCGACGCCCATCGTGTTGCTGGCGGCGATGACGCCGCCGAGCACGATGACGCCGGCGCCGAGCACCACACCGACCAGGCTGAACACCAGGGCGAGCGCGCCGGGGAGGCTGTGCGCCGGAGTCTCGCGCACCTGTGGTGAGGGCATCTCCGGCAGGTCCTGTGGATCGACTACGGCTTGGCTGGTGGTCATACGGGGCTCCCCGTGTTTGGCGGTCGTTCTCTGCCTTCTAGCAAAGTGATATCACTTTAGCGGAAGCGGGCGGTCCCGGCCAGAGGCCCGGACCGCCCGCTTCCGCTCACTCCCCGCGCAACCTCACCCGGGGCGCGGACCTCACTCCGTACGCAGGCCGTCCGGCCGCATCAGCCGCCACAGCAGCGGCATGCTGAGCAGCGTCACGAACAGGATCAGCACGCCGCCGAGCCCGGTCATGACGCCCAGCCCGAGCCAGTCCACGGCCAGCGGCTGCTCGGTCATCCGCAGCAGCACCACGCCCAGCCCCAGGCCGGTGGCGGCTGCCAGCGCCATCCCCAGCACCACCGGCAGGGCGGTCTGCCACAGCACCGACCAGGCGAGCGTCGAGCGCCGCGTGCCGAACGCGATCAGCACCGAGAGCAGCCGCTTCCGTTCGCGGAGCTGCTCCAGCGTGGAGACGACCATGCTGGCGCCGATCAGCAGCAGGATGCCGACGGCACCCACGTACAGCCCGCGCTGGATCGCGTCGAACTGCCCGGACGTGGCCTCGGACTTCAGCGTCATCACGTACAGCGCCGGGTCGGCGGCCGCCGTCGTGTTCCGTACGTGTTCCAACGCGTCCCGGTTCTCCGGGTCGAGCGTCAGATACGTCTCCGACGAGGCGTCCGGAACGCGCGACATGTCGACGGCACCGGGCGTGGCGATGATCCCCGGCAGGAAGTCGCCCAGCGGGCTGGGCCGCGCCTCCACCTGCGGAGTGCCCTTCGGTACCGTCCACAGCTCGGGCTTGTGCTTCTTCCCGGCGTACGTGCCGCCAGTGAGGTCGAGCACCGAGCCGGCCCGTACCTGCGAACGCCCGGACTGGCTCTCGGAGGTGTCCAGCAGGAACGAGTCGCCGTTCCGGCAGGAGGGCAGCTTCGCGATCCTCTTGAGCGTGGCGCAGTCGGCGACCGTGAGCTGCTCGCCGGGCGAGTCCTCGCCCTCGCCGGCCAGCACCGTGTAACCGGTCGTCATCCGGAGGCTGTCGGCCACGCCCTCGGTGCGCGCCAGCTTCCCCGGCAGGCTCGCGTACCGCTCGGAGTCGAGGTCCGCCATCACCATGACGTCGGCCTCTTCCGAACGGCCCGTCCGCTGCGTCTGGTCCTCCTGCACCGCGGTGAACAGCATCTGCAGCGCGATCGCCCCCGCCACCGCCACGGTGATGCCGCTGACCGCCCGCGCCGCCGTGCCGCTGTCCAGCTGGAGCCGCCGTACCGCCAGCTGGAACGGCACCGCGCCGCCGCGCAGCCGCCGTACGACCGCCTCGACGAGCCACGGCAGCAGCGCGGTGACACCGACGAGGATCAGGACGATGCCGGCCGCCACCTGGTACGTGCCGATCGTCGACGAGCTGTCGAAGCCGTTCAGCGTCGGGACGAGCAGCGCCAGGCCGAGCACCGTCGGCAGCAGCCGCCACCACAGGCGCCGCTTCGGCGGGCTCGACTTCCGTACGACGCCCAGCGGTTCGATGACCACCCCGCGCAGCGCGAGTAGCGTGACCGCGATGGCGCACCCCGGCACCCCGAGCGCGATGAGTGCGGCGAGCCCGATGCTCGGCGTCACGTCGGACGCGAACACCGTCAGGTCCTGGCTCTCGACCGTCGCGATGAGCTGACGCAGCGGCAGGAACACCGCCGTGCCCACGAGCAGGCCCAGCAGCGCCCCGCTCGCCGCCTCACCCGCCGCGACCCGCCGCGTCATCCGGGTGTCGGCGCCGACCAGCCGCAGCGCCGCGAGCCGCCGGTCGCGCCGCTCGCCCCCGAACCGTACGGCGGCGGCGATGAACGCGCCCACGGGCAGCAGCAGCACCACGCAGATGACGATGATGAGCACGACCAGCTCGGGTGGCAGCGGCGGCGCCTCGGCGGGTTCGTCGAACTTGTCGATGCGGTTCGTGAAGCCCTCGTTCTCGGGGTCGAGCCTGAGGTCGTCGCTGCCCGCGTAGTAGGTCAGCTCGCTCGGCCCGGCGAGGCCCTCGTCCGCGATGGTCCCGGTGATCCGGTACGGCAGCCGCTCCCGCAGCAGCGCGCCGTCGTCCGATTCGAGGACCTTCTTCAGGGCGGGGGAGACGACCATCTCGCCCGGCGCCGGCACCTTGTCCAGGCCCGGCGGTACGGGCGGGCGCGAGCCCTCGGGGTCGAGCACGCGGCCCCTGATGCTGTCGCCGTGGTACTCGGTGTCGGCGCTCAGCTGGAGCGCCGACCGGTCGGACTTCTCGATGTCGGTCGTGCTGATCATGTTGTCCCGCGCGTCGGTGCGCGCGTCCCGCGCGCCGAGCATGTGCGGCACGGACGCCGCCAGCAGCAGCACCGCCACCCCCAGCCCGACGCCGACGGCGGTGAGCAGCGTACGGGTCCAGCCTTCGCGTCCCCCTCCGAACGCGAAGCGCGCGCCCATCGCCAGGTCGGCGACCCAGCCGCTGTCACCGCCGCCTCCGGCGCGGCCGTCGTGCCCCCCGTCGCCGCCGTGCCCGTCGCCGTCCCCGCTGCCGTACGGCCCGTCCGCGCCGTCCGGCGGCGCGTCGCCGGCACGGGTGCGCGGCGGAGCTTTCGTGCCGGTCATCCGACGCCCGCCATGTCCCGGGCCTTGCCGTCCCGTACGACGACCTCGCGGTCGGAGTACGCCGCCACCCGTGACTCGTGGGTGACCAGCACGACCGCCGCGTGCGTGTCCCGGGCGGCGTCCGTGAGCAGCTCCATCACGCGCTCGCCGTTCAGCGAGTCCAGCGCACCGGTGGGCTCGTCGGCGAAGATCACCCCCGGGTTGCCGACCAGCGCGCGGGCGATGGCCACGCGCTGGCCCTGGCCGCCGGACACCTGGCCGGGCCTGTGGTGGCGTACGTCGTCCACCTCCAGCCGTTCCAGCCAGCTGGTGGCCCGCGCGTTCGCCTCCTTGCGGCCGACGCCGACGAGGCGCAGCGGCAGCGCGACGTTCTCCGTGCACGTCAGCTCGGGCACCAGCTGGCCGAACTGGAACACGAAGCCGAAGTCGGAGCGGCGCAGCGCGCTCCGCCCGCCGTCCGCCATGCCGGACAGGTCCCGGTCCTTGTAGCGCACCGTGCCGGAGTCCGGCGGCACGATGCCAGCCAGACAGTGCAGCAAGGTGGACTTTCCGGAGCCCGACGGGCCCATCACGGCGACCACCTCCCCGGCGTTGATGCTGAAGTCGGCGCCCGCCAGGGCGGGCGTGCTGCCGTACGTCTTGTGCAGTCCGTGCGCGCTGAGCAGGGCGCCGGTGGTGGTGGCCGAGGTCATCGCCGCACCTCCTTCGCGAGCTTGTCGAGGCGCGCGGCCGCCAGCTCCAGCCAGCGCAGATCGGCCTCGAGATGGAAGAGCGCGTGGTCGCAGATGAGCTGGTCCGCGAGGTCGCCGTCCTTCTTGCGACGGGTGAGCTCGCGCATCAGCCGCAGATGCTCCGCGCGCTGCGTGTCCAGCAGTTCGCCCGCGTCGCGCTCGGTGAGCAGCGCGAGGACGACCTTGGTGTAGAGGGTGCTCTGCAGGTACGGCTCGGGCTTCTCCGGGCGGCTGAGCCAGTCCTCGACGTCGGTGACGCCGGCGTCGGTGATGGCGTACCGCTTGCGCTCCGGACCGCCGCCGGCCTCGACGCCGTCGACCTCCACAAGACCGTTCTTCAGCAGCCGGGACATGGTCGAGTAGACCTGCCCGTAGTGCAGCGGGCGGTCATGGCCGAAGCGTTCGTCGAAGGCCCGCTTCAGGTCGTACCCGTGGCGGGGGCCGGACTCCAGGAGACCGAGCAGAGTGTGGCTGATGGACATGACGGGGACTCTACACCACGTGTATACACCTTGCGTATACCCCCGGTGGACAGTGGCCCCCGTCCCTGGACGAGGGCCACTGAACTGCGGTGATACGGAGTTCGGGGTGCGCGCGGGGGTCAGCGCGGCCGCTCGGCGCCCTCCTCCACCGTGGTGGCGATCCGGTCGCCGAGGTCCTTGTCGATGTTCCGCCAGTACTGCAGCGCGCGGTCCAGCACCGGCCGGCTCACGCCGCCCAGCAGATGCCCGGAGACGTTGCCGACGAGCCGCTCGCGCGCGGCGTCGTCCAGCACCTGGCGGACCATCGTGCCCGCCTGGCCCCAGTCGTCGTCGTCACGCCGCGGCTTGTACGCCTCGCGCACCATCTCGCCCTCCGTGGCCCAGCCCGCGGGCTCGCCGAAGCGGGCGGTGTCGGCGGCGGGACCGCCGTACGAGTTGGGCGCGTACGGGCGTGCCGTGTGCGACGGCTCGTACCGCATCGGGCCGTCCTTGGCGTACGAACGCACCGGCACCTGCGGCCGGTTTGGCGGCAGCTGCGCGTAGTTGGGGCCGATCCGGTACCGGTGGGTGTCCGGGTACGAGTGGAGCCGGCCCAGCAGCATCTTGTCCGGGGACGGGCCGATGCCCGGCACCAGGTTCGCGGGCTCGAACGCCGCCTGCTCGATGTGGATGAAGAAGTCCTCCGGGTTCCGGTCCAGCGTCATCCGGCCGACCTCGATCAGCGGGTAGTCGCCGTGCGGCCACACCTTGGTCAGGTCGAACGGGTTGAAGCGGTAGTCCGGGGCGTCCGCGAACGGCATGACCTGCACGTGCATCGTCCAGCTCGGGGCCTCGCCGAGCCGGATCGCCTCGTACAGGTCGCGGCGGTGGTAGTCGCCGTCGGCGCCGGCGAGGTCGTCGGCCTCGGTCTGGGTGAGGAAGTCGATGCCCTGGTCGGTCTTGATGTGGTACTTGACCCAGAACTTCTCGCCGCCGCCGTTCACCCACAGGTACGTGTGCGAGCCGTAGCCGTTCATGTGGCGCCACGTACGGGGGACGCCGCGGTCGCCCATCAGCCACGTGACCATGTGCGCGGACTCGGGGGACAGGGTCCAGAAGTCCCACTGCATGTCGTTGTCGCGGAGTCCGCTGTCCGGACGGCGCTTCTGGCTGCGGATGAAGTCCTGGAACTTGATCGGGTCCCGCACGAAGAAGATCGGGGTGTTGTTCCCGACCAGGTCGTAATTCCCGTGCTCCGTGTAGAACTTCAGCGCGAAGCCGCGCGGGTCGCGCCACGTGTCCGGACTGCCCTGCTCCCCGGCGACCGTCGAGAAGCGGGCCAGCATCCCGGTCCGCTTGCCGGGCTGGAAGAGGTCCGCCTTGGTGAACTGGCTGACGTCGTTCGTCACCTCGAAGGTGCCGTACGCGCCGCCGCCCTTGGCGTGGACCACCCGTTCCGGCACCCGTTCCCGGTTGAACTGGGCCATCTTCTCGATGAGGTAGTGGTCCTGGAGAAGGATCGGCCCGTCAGAGCCGACGGTGAGCGAGTGCTCGTCGCTCTCCACCGGGATGCCGGCGTTGTTCGTCGTGTGCTCGGTCATCTGGAAGCGCCTCCCGCTGCGAGGTTGAGATACAGGTCCGGGATATCGCTCCTCCCAGGAGAACGCTCCGCCGACACGTCGGCAAGCACCTGGATGGGGTCTAACCTTAAAATCTGTATAACTCCGGCGGGTGTCCGGATAACGGTGACCCGTTTACGGTGATCAACGGCGGCTGTGGCACTGTGGTGCTCGTCCAACCCCCGGGAACGCCCCCCAAAAACCAGAAAAAGGGGCTATTTCCCATGCACAAGGAGAGCAAGTGCTCACTGTCGGTGACAAGTTCCCCGAGTTCGATCTGACCGCCTGCGTGTCGCTGGAGAGCGGCCGCGAGTTCGAGCAGATCAACCACAAGACGTACGAGGGCAAGTGGAAGGTCGTCTTCTTCTGGCCCAAGGACTTCACCTTCGTCTGCCCCACCGAGATCGCCGCCTTCGGCAGGTTGAACGACGAGTTCGCCGACCGCGACGCGCAGATCCTCGGGGCCTCCGGCGACAGCGAGTTCGTCCACCACGCGTGGCGCAAGGACCACGACGACCTGCGCGACCTGCCGTTCCCGATGCTGGCCGACCCGCGCCACGAGCTGATGCGGGACTGCGGCGTCGAGGGCGAGGACGGCTACGCGCAGCGCGCCGTCTTCATCGTCGACCAGAACAACGAGATCCAGTTCACGATGGTGACCGCCGGCTCCGTCGGCCGTAACCCCAAGGAGGTGCTGCGGGTGCTGGACGCGCTGCAGACCGACGAGCTGTGCCCGTGCAACTGGACGCAGGGCGAGCAGACCCTCGACCCGGTCAAGCTGCTGGCCGGTGAGTGAGGTGGCGCTCGACGACCTCAAGTCGGCCCTGCCGGCCTACGCGAAGGACCTCAAGCTCAACCTCGGCTCCGTGATCGGGAATTCCGAGCTGCCGCGCCAGCAGCTCTGGGGCACGGTGCTCGCGTGCGCGATCGCCGTCCGCTCCCCGATCGTGCTGCGCGCGCTCGAGCCGCAGGCGAAGGAGGAGCTGTCGGCCGAGGCGTACACGGCTGCGAAGTCCGCCGCCGCGGTCATGGCGATGAACAACGTCTTCTACCGCACCCGGCACCTCCTCTCCGACCCGGAGTACGGCACGCTCCGCGCGGGCCTGCGGATGAACATCATCGGTAACCCCGGAGTCGAGAAGGTGGACTTCGAGCTGTGGTCCCTCGCCGTCTCGGCGGTCAACGGCTGCGGCCAGTGCCTCGACTCGCACGAGCAGGTGCTGCGCAAGGCGGGCGTCGACCGGGAGACGGTCCAGGAGGCGTTCAAGATCGCGTCCGTGCTCCAGGCCGTCGGCACCACCCTGGAGGCCGAGGCGGCGCTGGAGGGCTGAGGCCCGTCCCGTACGCCCGGCGCGAGCGCCGTACGTGCGCGGGGGCGGCACAGGTGCGTGATGCACCGGTGCCGCCCCCGTACGCGTGTGAGGGCCGCTGAAGGGCCGCTACGGCGCCCGTACGCCCGTCACGGCAGCGGGAGTTCGAACCAGACCACCTTGCCCGTCGACAGCCGGGTCGCGCCCCAGCGCCGCGCTATCCGGTTGACGAGGTACAGCCCGCGCCCGCCCTCGTCCGTCGCGCGCGCCTGCCGCAGCCGTGGCAGCTGCGGCACGTCGTCGCCGACCTCGCAGCGCAGCATGTCCGTACGCAGCAGGCGCAGTGTGATCGGGCGCTCGGCGTACCGCACCGCGTTCGTCACGACCTCGCTCACCAGCAGCTCGACCGCGTCGGACAGCTCCTCCAGGTCCCAGCGCGCCAGCGCCCGGCGGGCCAGCGCCCGGCGGGCCAGCCGCCGCGCCTGCCCGGCGGTCTGGGCACGCGGGTCCAGATACCAGTACGCGACGTCGCTGGGCGTTATCCCGTCGAAGCGGGCGGCGAGCAGCGCGATGTCGTCGTCGCGGTCGCCGGGCCCGAGGATGTCCAGCACCTCGTCGCACAGCGGCTCCAGCGGCGGCGCCGTGCCCGGCCGGGTCAGCCGGGCCGTGTCGGCGAGCTTCTCGCGCAGGAAGTCGATGCCGGTCCACACGTCGCGTACGCGCGACTCGACCAGCCCGTCCGTGTACAGCAGCAGGGTGGCGCCCTCCGGCGCGTCCAGCTCGACGGCCTCGAAGTCGACGCCGCCGACGCCGATCGGCGCGCCCGCCGGTATCCGCAGCACCTCGGCGCGCCCGTCCCGGTGCAGCATCACGGGCGGCGGGTGCCCGGCGTTCGCGACCAGCAGCCGGTGCGCCACGGGGTCGTAGACCGCGTACAGGCAGGTGGCCATGCGGTCGCTGCCGAGCCGCTGGGCCTGCTCGTCGAGGTGGTGCAGCACCTCCTGCGGCGGCAGGTCGAGCCCGGCGAGCGTCTGGGCCGTCGTACGCAGCTGGCCCATGATCGCGGCCGAGGTCATCGAGTGCCCCATCACGTCACCGACGACCAGCGCGACCCGGCTGCCGGGCAGCGGGATCGCGTCGTACCAGTCGCCGCCGACCCGCGCCGTCTCCGCCGCGGGCAGATAGCGGCTGGCCAGCGTGCAGCCGGTCGGCTGCGGCAGGGCGTCCGGGAGCATGGTGCGCTGGAGCTCGTCCGCGATGTACGCCTCACGCCCATACAGCACCGCCTTGTCCACGCCCAGCGCCGTGTGCGTGGCGAGCTGGGCCGCGACGAGCAGGTCGTCCGGTTCGAAGGCGGGCCGCTCCGCGCGGCGCAGGAACACTGCCGCGCCGATCACGCGGCGCCGCCCGCGCAGCGGGGCGAGGACGGCGCGGTAGCCGTCCGGGATGGTGCAGCCCGCGCCCAGCAGTTCGGGGAGCGCGGCGCTGGCGGAGTCGGCGTCGGCGAACACGGGCCGTACGCCGCGCAGCACCTCGGCCAGCGGCCCGCCCGGCTGTACGCGCGTGTGCTCGGCGGCGCCCTCCGCCGCGGCGTCCGGCGGGCCGAGCACGAACGGCAGCCCGCTCTCCGGATGCTGTGCCTCCGGGATCCGGTCGCTGCGCCGCAGCCGCAGGACGAACGGGCTGGAGGGGCGCTCGTCGCCGACGGGCAGCGGGTCGCGCAGGTAGACGAGGATGGCGTCGGAGTATGCGGGCACGCTGGCCCGGCACAGGCCGAGCACGGTCTCGTCGAGGTCGACGCCGCGCGCGATGCGCCGTGTGGCGGCGCCGACGAAGCGCAGCCGGTCCCCGCCGCGGCGCTCCCGTTCGGCGGTCTCGCCGTCCTCGGCGGTCGCGGCCGCGGGTGCCGGGGCTGCTGCGGGTGCGGGTGCCGCGGTCTCCGGGGCGGGGTCCGGCGCGACCGTGCCGGACGTACGCCGCCGTGCCGCGCCCCTTGCGGCGTTCCGGTCCGGGTCGGCGGGGTCCTCGGGGCGGCGCCTGCTGGTCGCGCCGGCGGCCGTACGGTCCTCCGCCGCGGCCTGGGCCCGTGCCGCGGCGGGGCGCTTCGCCCCGGCGCGCTTGCCGCGCGGCGACTTCGCGCCGGCGCCCTTGGCGCCGGAGGCCGCGCCGCCGCCGGTGGCGTCCGCCGGCGTGCTCTCCGCGCCGGAGCCGGTGCTGCCGCCCGTACCGCCCGTACCGGCCGGTCCGGACGCGTCACTCGCGTCGCCCGTGCCGCTCACGCCACTCGCGTCACTCACGGCATCGGGCCCGCGGCGCCTCCCGTTGCCGCGCACGGGAGAGGCCCCCTGCTCGCGCGGGTCGGGCACGGCGGCGTGCGCCGTCTCCTCGCGGTACGCCGTGTCCTCGCGGCCCGGCGCAGGCCGCTCCGCCGCGCCACCGGTCAGTGGCACGTCACTGTCCGCCCGGCCGGCCGCGGGGGTGACCGCGGAGTGGCCGGCGGGCGGGCCTGTCGGCGGGTCCGGCGGCTCGGCTCTGCTCGCCGCAGGCGATTCGTGCTCCGTCACGCGTTGGGTTTCCATCCGTCCGGGGCTGCGCGTCGGGCGCGCCCTGAGCTTGCTGCTCGCGGGCCAGTGGGGCTAGGGACGCCGTCGGCAATGCAGGAAGAGCTGTATCTCGGGGGGTACTTCCGTGCTGGCCGGGGCGAAGGCATACGCGTCCTCCCCGACGATTTCGAACCCGGTGTCGCGTACGATCCGGCGCAGATCTTCCCTGAGATAGCCGGATACCCGGATCGTGTTACCCAGGAACGGTATCGAGAAATCGTTCACATCCGCTTCCACCATCCCCAGCGCCATCAGGCCTCCCTCCCGCAACTGCCCGTGCAGCATGCGCAGCGCGTACGGGAGCTCCGCGCGCGGCAGCATCAGCAGCGAGAAGAAGGCGGCGACACCGTCGAAAGGGCCCAGCGCCTGCCGTTCCATGTCGGCGATGTCGACCCGGTGGAACTCGGCACCCGGCACGTTCTCCCGCGCCAGCTTCAGCATCCCCGGCGACAGGTCCGTGCCGACGACCTGGTGTCCCGCGTCGAACAGCTGCTTCGCCGTGGGCAGGCCCGTACCGCAGCCGAGGTCGAGCACACGTGAACCCGAGGGCAGCTCCGCCGCCAGCCAGGCGCCCGCCGCGAGCTGGCCCTCCTTGTGCGGAAAGGCCTCGTCGTAGCGGTCCCCGATCATGTCGAACGCCTCGGCCTGGCCGCTGCGGTCCATCTCCGACCGGTCGAAGCCGTCGTAGGCTCCCTGTCCGTCGGTGCTGCTCATGTGGAGGCTCCTCTCCGGCCATGTGCCAAGTCCCCTGCTGGGGAAGGGAGTTGCGCAGCAGCTTCGCTATTCCGGAGCTTGATCCTACGGTTGCGACCGGGGGGCGCATCAAGGGGTGCACGGAGGTTGTCGCCCGGCTGTGATCGTCGGAGGTACCTCATGGTGTTTTACCTGCGTTCCGCACGGACGTTCCGTTCTGTGCGTGCCGTACGGGCGCTTCCGCCGGCACCGGCGGGCGGTCCCAGTCCTCCGGCAGCGCCGGCACCGGCCAGCGCGGGTCCGGGCGCCAGCGCTCCCAGCCGTCAGCGTACGGCGATCCCCAGTCCCGGATCTCCTCCACTGCGGCGTGCCCCGCTTCCCGTACCCGCCGCGCCTGCTCCCGGTCCAGCAGCCCGGCGCGCTGTGCCTCCGCGAACTCGTCCTCGTCCCGCCACTCCCAGTGCCGGTCGGGATAGACCGCGATGTCGAGGAAGTGATCCTCGGAATCGATGCCGCCGGCCCAGCGGTGCCGGGGCTCTTCCAGGTTCACGTAGAAGTTCTTGAAACGCCAGCCGCGGTCCCAGAACAGCCACACCGACCACGCGTCGCCGGGGCGCGCCAGCTTCAGCACGCCCGTCCCGAACCACCGGGAGAGCGCCGTCGTGCGCGGCTTCGTGTAGCGGGTGGCCAGCGGCTCGCGGTGTACGTCCGTCCCGTCCGCGAGCTGCGGCTTGACGCAGACGGTGCCCGGGGCCATCCAGACGGCGAGCAGCTCGGGGGTGTCCTGGACGACGGTCACGGGGCGGCAGATGTGCGGAACGCCGGTGTGCACCGGGCCGTTGGCGCGGTACCGCCACAGGATCTGGTCCCCGGGCGCCCACCCCGTGCGCCGGGAGCCGCCGCTACGCCGGGCCCCGGCGCCGTTACGGGCCGGGCCGTGCCGGTCTGTGCCGGGCCGGCCGGTGCCGTGGGGGCCGCCGCGATCACCCGCCCGCGGGCCCGCCGTGTCCGCTGTCATGGGCAGAGCCTAATTGCTGTCCCTTATACACCTCTGACGCACCCGACGAAGGCTTAGGTGTATATCTGATTGCTCACAGTATCTTTCTAAAAAACACTATGACGAAACGGCACACCCTCCGCGCACCACCTCCGTCCCCCCCGACCACCCACCGCCCCAGCCACCGCCGTACGGCACGCACGGCCGGGGCGGCCAAGGCGGCCAGGGAAGCCAGGGCGGCCAAGGCGGCCAGGGCGGTCACGGTCCCGGCGGCGGCCACGGCTCCGGTCACGGCCCCGGCGGCCACGGCGGGCACGGCCACTCCCACGGCGGCCCCGCCGCCCCCGTCTCCCGCCATCTGCGCAAGGTCATCGCGGCCGTCCTCATCCCGTTCGCCACCGCCGTCGCCGTCGGCATGCTCGTGCTGTGGCCCGGCGACGCGCAGCACAGCGGCGGGCCGAGCGGTGTCGGCTTCGACCGTCCGACGTTCGACGCGCGCGTCACCGCCGTGAAGGAGGTGGACTGCGAGGACGTCAACGCCCAGCCGCAGCAGCCCCCGCCCGGCCAGGAGCCGCAGGGCCAGCCCGGTCAGAACCAGGGCGGCAAGCGCCCCTGCCAGAAGGCGACCGTGGAGGTGACGAGCGGCAAGGACAAGGGGCACACGTTCACGGAGATCGTCACTCCGGACGCCACCCGCACCTACAGCACGGGCCAGGACGTGGTCGTCGCGTACGCCGAGAAGGCACCGCGCGATCTGCAGTACAGCGTGATCGACGTGGACCGTACGTTCCCGATGCTGCTGCTCGCCGGGATCTTCGCGCTGGTGGTGGTGCTGGTCGGACGGTTGCGCGGGGTGCTGGCGCTGGTCGGTCTCGCGGTGAGCTTCGGGGTGCTTACGCTGTTCATCCTGCCCGCGATACTCGAAGGCTCGAATCCGCTGGTGGTGGCGGTCGTCGGGGGCAGCGCGATCATGCTGGCGACGCTGTACCTGTGCCACGGGCTGTCGGCGCGCACGTCCGTCGCGGCGCTGGGCACGCTGTCGTCGCTGCTACTGATCGGGCTGCTCGGCTCGCTGTTCATCGGCTGGGCGGAGCTCACGGGCAACACGGACGACCAGACCGGCCTCGTACACGGCCTCTACCCGGACATCGAGATCCAGGGGCTGCTGCTGGCGGGCGTACTGATCGGGTCGCTCGGTGTGCTGGACGACGTGACGGTCACACAGACGTCGGCCGTGTGGGAGCTGAAGCAGGCCGATCCGACGGCCAGCCGGCGCACGCTGTACAGCGCCGCCATGCGCATCGGGCGGGACCACATCGCGTCGGTGGTGAACACGCTGGTGCTCGCGTACGCGGGTGCGGCGCTGCCGCTGCTGCTGCTGTTCACGATCGCGGAGAGCAGCGTCGGCACGGTCGCGGGCAGCGAACTGGTCGCGCAGGAGATCGTACGGACGCTGGTCGGCTCCATCGGGCTGGTCGCCTCGGTGCCGCTGACGACACTGCTGGCGGCCCTGGTGGTGTCGGCTGACCGGCACCGGGGCGCTGTCGGTCAGCCGGCCGGCGTGGCTCCGGCGGGTCAGCCGGGCCGGCCGGGCCAGACGGGCCAGACCGCTCCGGCGGGGCAAGCGGGGGCGGGTACGGCGCCGGCCGCCCCCGTCACCAGTCGCCGCGGGAAGAGGAGGAAGCCGAAGTGAACCGGCGTACGGCGTAGATCAGCCCGCCTATCACGGCGACCACGATGAGCACCTTGAAGAGCAGACCGATGAGGAAGCCGACGACGCTGGCGATCATGCTGCCGAAGACGACGAGCACGACCAGTGGCACGGCGACCCATTTCACCCACCACGGCATCGTGGCGAAGACTTCTTTTACGGCCATGAGAGCTCCCGTCGTGCTGGTGTGTGCCGCCGCGTGTGCGAAGGTCCGTCACGCGCGGCGGCACGGGCATCCGTTCTGCCCTCGATGCTAAAGCGCCGGTTGGGCGGGCGGGAGAGCGCTCAGCCCCGGTTCGTCCCTGACCGTACCCCTACGCAACCCTGATCCCGGTCGTCCGCCCTGTCCCGCGGCCGCACCTCAGCTGCACCCCGGCCGCACCTCAGCCGCCCCCGAGGAGCGCCCGCGTCACCGCTCCGGCGGCGCGAACACCACCATCACCCGCAGGTCCTCGCTGATGTGGTGGAAGCGGTGCGGCGCCCCCGCAGGCACGTACACCACGCTGCCCCGCGCGACCTGCGTCGTCTCGTCCCCCACCGTGAGCGAGCCGCGGCCGCTCACCACCAGGTACACCTCGTCCTGCGCGTGCGGCTGCTGCGGGTCCTGCTCGCCCCGGTCCAGCGCGTACAGCCCGGCCGACATGTGCCGCTCCCGCAGGAACCGCAGATACGCGCCGTCGTTCGCCGCCCGCTGCGCCTCCAGCTCCTCCAGCCGGAATGCCTTCACCCCTGCCCCCCGCTTTCCAGCGATCTCTGGAACCCTTGCGACATGACCAATTTCCTTATCAAGACACTCGCCAACGCCGGTGCGCTGGCCGTGGCGATCTGGCTGCTCAAGGACATCACCCTGACCGGGGGGGACACGGGGCGCAAGACGATCACCCTGATCGTCGTCGCGTTGATCTTCGGCCTCGTGAACTTCGTGGTCAAGCCGCTCGTGAAGCTGCTGGCCCTCCCGGTGCTGATCCTCACCCTCGGTCTGTTCACGCTGGTGATCAACGCGCTGATGCTGCTGCTCACCTCCTGGCTCGCCGACGAGGTGGACCTGAGCTTCCATGTCGAGGGCTTCGGTACGGCGGTGCTCGGCGGCCTGATCATCTCGATCGTGTCCTGGGCACTGAACATGATCCTGCCGGACAACGACTGAGGCCGTCACCGATGATGGACGGCATGGCCGACGACCGCCCCCGCACCGCCCCCGGTACCGCCCCGCGCCCCGCCGACGGCACGCGCGCCCCGCGCCCGTACCGCGTGTGCTTCGTGTGCACCGGCAACATCTGCCGCTCCCCGATGGCCGAGGCCGTCTTCCGCGCCCGGCTCGTCGACGCCGGTCTCGACGCCCTCGTGACGGTGGACAGCGCAGGCACCGGCGGCTGGCACACCGGCGACGCCGCCGACCCGCGTACGGTCGCGGTGCTGACGGCGGCCGGGTACGCGCAGCGGCACCGGGCGCGGCAGTTCACGGCGGACTGGTTCGCGGACCGCGACCTGGTGATCGCCCTGGACCGGGGGCACCAGCGGGAGCTGCGGGCCATGGCGCCGTCGCCGGAGGAGGCGGCGAAGGTGCGGCTGCTGCGCTCGTACGGCCCGGAGGCGAGCGGCGGTTCGCAGGCGTACGGCCGTGGGGGCGCCGCGCTCGACGTGCCCGACCCGTACTACGGCGGCGCGCGCGGCTTCGACGACTGCCTGGAGCTGATCGAGGCCGCCATGCCCGGTCTGCTCGCGGAGGTGGGCGACGCGGTCGGCGAACCGGCGGGCGTAACCGGCACCGACGGGCACGACGGGCACGACGGCCCCGACGGCCCCGACGGCCCCGACGGCAAGCTGGGCTGAAGGGGCGGGCGATGCGGGAGCGTGCGGACCGCAGGCAGGCCAGGGAAGTCGGGTCGCGGGCGGCCCGGGCCACCGGCAGCGGAATCCTGTCGTACGCCCTTCCCCTGGGCGGCGGCTCGATCTGCGACGCGTGGCAGATCGAACTGGGCGAGGGCGTGCACCAGAACGGCGGCCCGCACTTCACCGTCTTCGCCAAGACCCTCCCCGGCGCGCCGCCGGACTTCTTCACCGCCGAGGCCGCCGGGCTGCGCATGCTCCGCGACACCGGCACCGTGCCCGTACCGGGCGTGTACGCCGCCGAGGACGGGCTGCTCGTCCTCCGCTGGATCGACCCCGGACCGCCCACCCCCGAGCAGGCCGAACGCCTCGGCCGCGACCTCGCCGCCCTGCACGCGACGGCGGCCCCCTCGTACGGGACCCCGGGCCGCGCCGCGTACCTCGGTTCGCTGCCGCTGACCTCGCCCGACGACGGGCGTCCGGTGACGGCACCCGAGGACTGGCCCGCGTTCCACGCCGAGCACCGGCTGCTGCCGTTCCTCCGCCGCGCCGTCGACAACGGCGCCATCGAGCCCGCCGACCAGCGCTCCGTGGAACGGCTCTGCGCCGAGCTCGGCCGCGTCGCCGGTCCGCCGCAGCCGCCCGCCGTGATCCACGGCGACCTGTGGTCCGGCAACGTCCACTGGTCCGCCGAGGGCCGCGCCCACCTGATCGACCCGGCCGCGCAGGGCGGGCATCCGGAGACGGATCTGGCGCTGCTGGAGCTGTTCGGCTGCCCGCAGCTGACGCGGATTCTCGCGGCGTACGAGGAGGTGCGGCCGCTGGACGGGCGGGCCGCGCGGGTGCCGCTGCACCAGCTCCAGCACCTCCTGGTGCACGCGGCGCTGTTCGGCTCCGGTTACGGTGCACGGTGCGGAGCGGCGGCACGCGCGGCCCTCGCGGCGTGACCGGCGGCCGGCGTAACCGGTGAGACCGCACGCGGCGTGACCCGCACCGCGCCCTGCGCAC
This sequence comes from Streptomyces armeniacus, assembly GCF_003355155.1. Taxonomy (NCBI): domain Bacteria; kingdom Bacillati; phylum Actinomycetota; class Actinomycetes; order Kitasatosporales; family Streptomycetaceae; genus Streptomyces; species Streptomyces armeniacus. Next base: position 6,784,327 of record NZ_CP031320.1, read on the forward strand.
CCACGTGACCTGGAGGGAACCCGTATGAGCGCCACCGCAGACGGCGACGGCACCCGCGTCGTACGGGCCGGACTGCCCGAGGAGGAGCCGTACGCGGCGCCGCTCCCCGGCCCCGTCTTCGCCGCGCACTACCACCTGCCGGGCGATCCGGCGGACGCGCCGTACTCGTACGGCCGGGACGGCAACCCCACCTGGACGGCGCTGGAGCGGGCCATCGGCGAACTGGAGGCGCCGGACGGCGACTTCGCCGACACTGTGCACACCCTCGCGTTCGCCTCCGGCATGGGCGCGATCTCCGCCGTGCTGTTCAGCCGGCTCCGCCCCGGCGACGCCGTCGTCCTGCCCTCCGACGGCTACAACCTGCTGGTCCCCGTCCGCGAACGGCTCGAGGGCTTCGGTGTCGAGGTCCGTACGGCGCCGACCGCCGGCGACGCGCAGCTGGCGGCCCTCGACGGCGCCCGCCTGCTGTGGATCGAGTCGCCGTCCAACCCCGGCCTCGACGTGTGCGACATCCGACGCCTCGCCGACGCCGCGCACGAACACGGCGCCCTCGTCGCCGTCGACAACACCCTCGCCACCCCGCTCGGGCAGCGCCCGCTCGCCCTCGGCGCCGACTTCTCCGTCGCCAGCGGCACCAAGGCGCTGACCGGGCACGGCGACGTGCTGCTCGGCTACGTCGCCTGCCGCGACCCCCGGCTCGCCGCCGACGTACGGCTGTGGCGCAAAACAGTCGGTGCGATCCCCGGCCCGATGGAGGCGTGGCTCGCGCACCGTTCCCTGGCGACGCTGGAGGTACGGACGCGGCGGCAGGCGGAGAGCGCGCTCGCGCTCGCGGAGGCGCTGAGCGTACGGCCTGAGGTGCGCGACGTACGGCACCCGGGGCGGCCGGGCGACCCGGCGTACGCGCAGGCGGCGCGGCAGATGCGGCGGTTCGGGTGCGTGGTGTCGTTCACGCTGCCGGACAAGGCGTTCTGCGAGCGCTTCCTGGCGGCCCTGCGGCTGGTCGACGACGCGACCAGCTTCGGCGGCGTGCGCAGCACGGCGGAGCGGCGGGGGCGCTGGGGTGGCGACGCGGTGCCGGAGGGGTTCGTACGGCTGTCGGTCGGGCTGGAGGACGCGGCGGACCTGGTCGCGGACGTCGAACGGGCGCTGGAGCGGGCGGCGGGGGCGACGGAGGGGGCTGGGCCGGCGTAACGCGCCTGTCGAAACCTGTGGTTGTCGGATGTGTCCGGCAGAGTACGGTCTTCCCCGGACAAGAAGCGTGCACGATACGACCGTTCGGCGCCGGAATAAGCCAATGTGGCGGCACAATGCGCGCATGACAGACACGCATCCGGGCTCCGAGACCCCCGTCACCGCACCCGAGGTCCCCGTCACCGCACCCGAGCCCACCGCCGCCGGAACCGGAACGGACGGCGGAAGCGGAGACGGAACGGGCGACGGAACCGGAGACGGAACCGGCGACGGAACCACCCCCGTGCACCACGCCCGGCCGCGCCCGCGCCGCCGAAGACGCGTCCTCCTCTGGTCCCTCATAGCCGTCCTGCTGCTCACCGGAACCGGCGCCGGCTATCTCTACTGGCGCGCGGACCGCGCCGCCGACGCCATCGACCGCATTCCAGACGCCCTGCCCGAACTGCCCGCGGACCAGCAGCCCAAGGCGACCGGCGGGCAGACGTTCCTGCTGGTCGGCGTGGACACCCGGGCCGATGTGCCGACGACGGGCGACGACGCGGAGGCCCCCGCGTGGCAGACCGGCGCGTCGCGCAGCGACACGATGATGCTGCTACACCTGGCGGCGGACCGGAAGGACGCGACCGTCGTCTCGCTCGCCCGCGACACCTGGGTCGACGTCCCCGGGCACGGCAAGGCGAAGCTCAACGCCGCCTACTCCTGGGGCGGTCCGGCGCTCGCCGTACGTACAGTGCAGGACCTCACCGGCGTACGCGTCGACCATCTCGCCGCCATCGACTGGAACGGCTTCCGCGCGCTCACCGACGCCGTCGGCGGCGTCGACATCACCGTCCCGCGCGACGTGCCGGGCCGCGCCGACGCGCCCGCCTACCGCGCCGGCACCCACCGCATGAACGGCGCGGAGGCCCTCGCCTACGTACGGGAGCGCAAGGGCCTGCCGCGCGGCGACCTCGACCGCACCAAGCGGCAGCAGAACTTCCTGCGCGCCCTGATGACCCGGGTCCTGAGCGGCGACACGTTCTCCAGCCCGAGCCGTATGAGCGGACTGCTCGACGCCATCGGCGGCGTCGTGAGCGTGGACGACAAGCTCACCAACCGGGGACTGTACGACCTGGCCTGGAGCCTGCGCGGACTGCGCGGCTCCCATGTGAACTTCATGAACGCGCCGTTCGGCGGCTTCGACTCCGTCGACGGGCAGTCGGTGGTGCTGCTCGACAGGAAGCGGGCTGCCCCGCTCTGGCAGGCCATCCGCGACGACGACGTGGCGGGCTACCTCGAAGCGCACCCGCCGTCCGACGAGTTGGGCACCACCGACCCGGTGCGCTGACGGCGGCGCGGGGGCGCGCGGCGTACGTACGAAGGCGGGGCGTACGACAGCGGGGCGTACGGCACAGCGGGGCGCGCGGGCGCGGCGTACGGAAGCGTGCCGTACGCGGCGGCCCCGCCGTCACTCCGGCTTGTGCTCCGGTCCGCCGTAGTCCGGGCTGGAGTAGTCGGGGCTGGAGAAGCGCGGGCGGGTCGTCGTGTCCGTCTCTCCCGGGCCCCTGCTGGCCGGACTGGAGTAGTCCGGATGGGAGTAGCCGAGCCGCGGGGTGCGGTGCTCGTCCGGCGCCGGGCGGCGGCTGTCCGGGAGATACGGGTCCGGGGGCCGGGGCGGAGCCGCCAGCGGGTCGGCGAGCGCCTCGCGCAGGAACGGTTCTACGCCCCGTTCGCGCAGTGCCGTACGCCACCCGTCCCGCGCCTTCGCGACCTCGCTCGCGAGGCCGGCGTGCGGATCGCCGTCCGCACCACTCCCCGGCGCGCCCACCGAACTCGACCCGTTGCGCAGGGCGGTGAGCAGCAGCCCGGCCATCCCGGCCAGGGCGGTGGCGGCGGCGAGCACGGCGAACGCCCAGCCCGCGTTCCGCATGGCACCTGCCACGGACGGTTCGGGCGTGAGCATGTGCAGGGCGTACCCGACGAGCAGGAAGATGACGGCGGCGGCCCCGGCCAGCAGCGGTGCCAGCACGGAAACGACCGCGACGACGCCCGCCCCGGCCGTATCGGTGAGGCCCGCGGTCATCGCGCCCGCGAGGCCGAGTCCCGCCGCGCCGGCTTCCCGGCGGTCGCCGGCACCACCCTCCCGCCCGCCGCCCGCCGGATCCGTACCGGAGGCCGAACCGGAAGCGGACGCGGAGCCGGAACCGGAGGCGGGCGAGGGCGCGTTGGCGTCCCGCCGCAGCTCCTCGCGCAGGGCCACGAAATGCTCGTACTCGGCGGCGGCGCACGCCGCGATGGGCACGGCGGCGGCCAGGGCCATCGTGCGCAGCTGTTCGGTGTTGAGCCGCTGTCCGGCGGTCGTCGCACCCGGACGGCGCTGTGCGGTGCGCAGCGCTTCATCGAGGACCCGCTCGAACTCGGGCCGGTCCTCGACCAGCAGTTGCGGAGCGCTGTTCATGTGCATCCCCCGATGCTCCGTAGGGCCGTAGGGCCGCGCTGTCGGTTGTCGACGCAGAAACGGAGGGGAGCTCGCTACGGCAGGACCGATGTTAGAGCGCCTTTGGTGCGGCGTGACAGGGTGTTTGCGGAAATTACTCCCGCACCGACAAGTCCAGGGGACGCCTCCGAGCTACATCTGCCCGCCGACTGGCCTTTCAGCCAGGGGGAGTTGGGTGACCAGTAGCTTTCCGGCCATGGTCACTCCGCCGTCCATCGCGACCGCGAGCCCGTCGGCGTACACGTGCGGCCCGGTGACGTTCGGCGCGCTGTCGTCGTCCTCGCTGCCCACCTCGCCCAGCAGATACGGGATCGGGCTGTGGCCGTGCACGATCCGCTCGCCGCCGAACGTGTCCAGGAGCCGGCGCGCGGCGGTCGCCCCGGAGCCCTCCTCGCGGAACGCGAACCGCTTGGTGAACTTGCGGAACAGGTCCCAGGTCTCCTCCGCGTCGTTCCGCTGGAGGGCCACGGTGATGGCGTCGTTGACCGACTCGATCGTGTCGCCGTAGTCGAGATAGCAGGTCGCGTCCGAGTGCAGCAGCAGATGCCCGTCGGCGACCGCCATGGCGTCCAGCCGCGACATCCACTGGATGTGGTGGTCCTGCAGCCGCTCCATGTCGGTGCGCTGGCCGCCGTTGAGCAGCCACGCGGCCTGGAAGGAGGCCGTGCCCGCGCCGGAGTTGACCGGCGTCTCGCCGAACCGCTTCGCGCCGATGAGCAGCAGCTCGTGATTGCCCATCAGGGCCTTGCAGTAGCCGCCGGCCGCCGCGGCCTCGGCGGACAGGTTCATCACCAGCTCGATGACGCCGATGCCGTCCGGGCCCCGGTCGGTGAAGTCACCGAGGAACCACAGCCGCGCGTTGCCAGCCTGCCAGTGGTCGTCCGCGTCGATCAGCCCGGCGCCGAGCAGCGCGGCACGCAGCTCGTCCAGATAGCCGTGCACGTCACCGACGACGTACAGCGGGCCCTCGCCCTGCGCCCCCGGCGTGGGCGCCGGTTCGGGCGCCGGCGTGTCCACGAGCGTGCGCTCCCCCAGGGGCGCGCGGCTGCCGATCACCGGCAGATCGCGCTCCGTCGGCGTGTACCCGTCCGGGTCCGGGGCCGGCTCGGCCACCCCGGGCGGACCGGGCGCGGTACCCGGGCCGGGCACGGGGCCGGTGCCGGGCACGCCGGTGCCCGGACGGGCAGGCGGCGGCGGAACGGGCGGGGTTACGGGCGCGGGCGGCCGCACGGCCGGGTGCGCCGCGGGCTGCACGGGGCCCGTCGGCTGTACGGGAGGTTGTGCGGGCGGCGGCGCGGGCGGGGTGTTGCGCGCCCGGAGCGGGTCGGCACTCGCCCCTTCGTGCCACACGTCGGGTCCCTGACCGGCCCCCTGAGTCATAGACCCCTCCACCACTTTGCGCTGCCGTGCACCTGCCGGACGCTGCCCTGGTCGGGAGGCGGACCCGGTGTCGTTCACCCATCATAGGAATGCTGGTCGGGGCTTGTGACGCACCTGGGGGGTGGCAATTGACTCGAGTGCCGGATGGGCCGGCCAAACGTCCCGATTTCATCGGTTTCGAGAGCGCTCCGCGTGACGCGCCCGTGCCGGCCTGGAGCACGTTTGAGACACGCTGCCCGAGCCGCCGCCTGAGCCGCAGTGCCGAACCCCGGTGCCTGAACCCCAGCGCCGAACCCCGGTGCCCGAGCCACGGTTGAGCCCCGGTGCGCGAGCCATACCGCGTACCAAGCCTACTCGGGCGGCAGCGGACGCGGCGCACTGACCGTGGTCCGTACGGGCCGCCGCTGCGAACTCGTCCGCACGATCAGGTCCGTCGGCATCACCTGCTCGACGGGCCGGCCGCTGCCGGTCCCCTCGATGGCGTCGATCAGCAGCTGGATCACCGTGTTCCCGATCCGCCCCGGCTTCAGGGACAGCGTGGTGATCGGCGGTTCCGTGCTCGCGTACACCGTCGACTCGCTGCAGCAGACGAGCAGCAGATCGTCCGGCACCCGCATGCCGTACCGGCGGGCGGCGGCGAGCAGGTCGGTGCCGTTCGGGTCGAACAGCCCGTACACCGCGTCCGGCCGGTCCGGGCGCGCCAGCAGCCGGTCGGCGGCCACGGCGCCCGCACACGGGTCGTGTGCCGGATACGCCTCGACCACCGGGTCCTGCCCGACCCGCTCGCACCAGTCCAGATACGCGCTGGTGGACAACCGTGTGTACGTGTCCGTACTGGTCCCGGTCAGCAGCCCGATACGGCGGGCGCCGGACTCCGCGAGATGGTCGAGGAGTCCCCGCACGGCCGCCTCGTGGTCGTTGTCCACCCAGGCCGTCACCGGCAGCGAACCCGCCGGCCGCCCGTCCGAGACCACGGGGATGCCGGAGCGCACGAGCTCGGTCACGACCGGGTCGTGGTCGGACGGGTCGATGACGACGGTGCCGTCAAGGGCCACGTTCGACCAGATGTCGAAAGCGCTGTGCCGCGAGGTCGCGGGCAGGATGACCAGCGCGTACCCGCGCGCGAGCGCGGCCGAGGTGGCGGCGCGCGCCATCTCGGCGAAATAGGCGAACTCCGTGAAGGTGAACGGTTCTTCGCCGTACGTGGTGACCGTGAGCCCGATGAGTCCGGACTTGCCTGTGCGCAGCGTGCGCGCGGCGGCGGACGGCCGGTATCCCAGCCGCTCGGCCACCGCGCGGACATGACTGCGCGTGGCGTCGGGCAGCCGCCCTTTGCCGTTGAGCGCGTCGGAGACAGTCGTGATGGAGACACCGGCGGCGGCGGCAACGTCACGGATGCCCGCTCGCCCGTTCAGCCGACTCCCCGCCGGGGGGTTGGCGGCTGTCCGGCTCACCTGATGCTTCTCTGCTGCTGTCATGGCGACCCGATCGTAGGCCCGCAGGAGTGTGTTCGCGGGGACGTACAAGCAAAGGTGGGCAGGCACGATTCTGCATGACACACATGCCCTAACGGCCTTGGATTTTCCGGTAGTTGTCCTGTTCGCTGAGCGGATCATCCCAGATGGGGCCAGTTGCACCCGCAGAATCAGCCAGGTTTCGAACGGGTCACAACTCACCTTGACGAGCGATGCGCGCCACGGCGCACGCCACCGGCGCACAGTTGTGGGCGAACGCACCCCCTCCACGCCCGTGAATCCTCTTAAGGTGTGCAGTATTCGACCGATCCGAGGAGGCAGCCACATGTCCGAGAACATTCCGAAGCTCCGCGCCGCGCTGGACGGCATGCCCTCCTACAAGCCCGGCAAGCGGAACACCGGTGACGGCCCCACCGCGTACAAGCTGTCCTCCAACGAGAACCCCTTCCCGCCGCTGCCCGGCGTCCTCGAGTCCGTGACCGGCGCCGCCGGCTCCTTCAACCGCTACCCCGACATGGCTTGCGCCGCCCTGCTCAACGAGCTGGCCGACCGTTTCGAGGTGCCCGTCGAACACGTGGCCACCGGCACTGGATCGGTCGGTGTGGCACAGCAGTTGCTGCAGGCCACGGCGGGCCCGGGAGACGAGGTGGTGTACGCGTGGCGGTCCTTCGAGGCGTACCCGATCATCACCCAGATCTCCGGCGCCACCTCCGTACGGGTGCCGCTGACCGAGGGCGAGGAGCACGACCTGGACGCCATGGCGGACGCGGTCACCGACCGCACCCGCCTCGTCTTCGTCTGCAACCCCAACAACCCCACCGGCGTCGCCATCCCCGGCGCCGACCTGGAACGCTTCCTCGACCGCGTCCCCCGCGACGTCCTCGTCGTCCTCGACGAGGCGTACCGCGAGTTCGTGCGGGACGACCGCGTCGTCGACGGCCTCCGGCTCTACCGCGACCGCCCCAACGTGTGCGTGCTGCGCACCTTCTCCAAGGCGTACGGGCTCGCCGGGCTGCGCGTCGGCTTCGCCGTCGCGCACGAGCCGGTCGCGGCGGCCCTGCGCAAGACGGCCGTGCCGTTCGGCGTCAGCCAGCTCGCCCAGGACGCGGCCGTCGCCTCGCTGCGCAGCGAGGACGCCCTGCTGCAACGCGTCGACGCGCTCGTCGCCGAGCGCACCCGCGTCTTCCGCCGGCTCCGCGACCAGGGCTGGACGGTGCCGGAAACCCAGGCCAACTTCGTCTGGCTGCGCCTCGGCGACCGCACGACGGACTTCGCGGCGGCCTGCGAACAGGCCGGCGTGATCATCCGCCCCTTCGCGGGCGAGGGTGTCCGCGTCACGGTCGGTGAGCCGGAGGCCAACGACATCTTCCTGCAGACGGCTGAAACCTTCCGTAAATCGCTGTAGCGCTGGGCGCTCTGCCTGAGCCGTACGCACCACTGCGGGCGCCCGCGCATTCCGCCGAACCCTCGCCGTCGCGGCGCACCGCCGCGGCGGCGGGAGGAACGGCGCGGCAGCCCAGGTCAGAGGGCAGCGTCACGGCCGTGGCACCGGCGGCGGCGGGGAGGGGCGGGCAGCCCGGGGGCAGAGCCCCCCGGGGGAAAGGGGACCCCCGTGTATCGGGCGAAACCCCCTCCTGCATAATGGCTTGTGAATGTGAACTCATTCACAAGCAACACGCACGCGCCGAAGGAGACCACCCCGTGGACCACCTCGCTCTGGCGCCGGAGACCCTGGCGCGATGGCAGTTCGGCATCACCACCGTCTACCACTTCCTCTTCGTCCCCCTGACGATCTCGCTGGCGGCCCTCACCGCCGTGCTGGAGACCGCGTGGGTGCGCACGGGCAAGGACACGTACCTGCGTGCCACCAAGTTCTGGGGCAAGCTGTTCCTGATCAACATCGCGATGGGCGTCGTCACGGGCATCGTGCAGGAGTTCCAGTTCGGGATGAACTGGTCGGACTACTCCCGCTTCGTCGGTGACGTCTTCGGCGCACCGCTCGCGTTCGAGGCGCTGATCGCGTTCTTCTTCGAGTCCACGTTCATCGGTCTGTGGATCTTCGGCTGGGACAAGCTGCCGAAGAGGATCCACCTGGCGTGCATATGGACGGTCTCCGTCGGCACCGTGCTGTCCGCGTACTTCATCCTGGCCGCCAACTCCTGGATGCAGCACCCCGTCGGCTACCGCATCGACAAGGCGTCCGGCCGGGCCGAGCTCACCGACTTCTGGGCGGTGCTCACCCAGGACACCACCCTCGTCGTGGTCTTCCACACCCTCACCGCCGCCTTCGTCGCGGGCGGCGCGTTCATGGTGGGGATCTCCGCGTACCACCTGCTGCGCAGGAAGCACGTCGCCGTGATGCGGACCTCGCTCCGGCTCGGGCTGGTCACCCTGGTCGCCGCCGGGGCGCTCACCGCCGTGAGCGGTGACCAGCTGTCGAAGGTGATGTTCAAGCAGCAGCCGATGAAGATGGCGGCGGCCGAGGCGCTGTGGGACTCGGAGTCCCCGGCGCCGTTCTCGATCTTCGCGTACGGCGATGTGGAGAAGGGCCACAACACCGTCGCCGTCCAGGTGCCCGGCCTGCTCTCGTTCCTCGCCGACGGCAACTTCGACTCCGAGGTCCCCGGCATCAACGACGTCAACGAGGCCGAGCAGCGCGCGTACGGGCCCGGCGACTACCGCCCCAACATCCCCGTCGCGTACTGGGGTTTCCGCTGGATGATCGGCTTCGGCATGACCTCCGTCGCCCTCGGCGCCGCCGGGCTGTGGCTGACCCGCAGGAAGCTGTGGCTCGCCGACCGGCTCCGTACGGGCGCGGACGAGGTGCCGCGGCTCGCGCTCACCAAGCACCGGGAGCTGGGGCCGACGCTCACGACCTGGTACTGGCGGGTGTCGTTCCTCACCCTCACCTTCCCGCTGATCGCCAGCTCGTGGGGCTGGATCTTCACGGAGATGGGCCGTCAGCCGTGGGTCGTGTACGGGGTGCTGCGCACGCGGGACGCCGTCTCGCCGGGGGTGACGCAGGCGGAGGTGATCATCTCGATGTCCGTGTTCACGCTGCTGTACGCGGTGCTGGCCGTGATCGAGGTGCGGCTGCTCGCGAAGTACGTCAAGGCCGGGCCGCCCGAGCTGACCGACGCGGACCGGAACCCGCCCACCCGTATCGGCGGACCGCCCGGCTCCGGCACGGACGCGGACGCGGACGCGGAGGCGGACGACGCCGACCGCCCGATGGCCTTCTCCTACTGAGCCCGAGGAGCGCGAGATGGAACTGCACGATGTCTGGTTCGTCCTCATCGCCGTCCTCTGGACCGGCTACTTCTTCCTGGAAGGCTTCGACTTCGGGGTCGGCGTCCTCACCAGGCTGCTCGCCCGCGACCGCCGTGAGCGGCGCGTCCTGATCAACACCATCGGCCCGGTCTGGGACGGCAACGAGGTGTGGCTGCTCAGCGCGGGCGGCGCCACGTTCGCGGCGTTCCCCGACTGGTACGCCACCCTCTTCTCCGGCTTCTACCTGCCGCTGCTGCTCATCCTGGTCTGCCTCATCGTGCGCGGTGTCGCCTTCGAGTACCGCGCGAAGCGCCCCGAGGAGAGCTGGCAGCGCAACTGGGAGCACGCCATCTTCTGGTGCTCGCTGCTGCCCGCGTTCCTGTGGGGCGTGGCGTTCGGGAACATCGTGCACGGGGTGGAGATCGGCCGGGACAAGGAGTACGCGGGCAGCCTGCTGGACCTGCTCAGCCCGTACGCGCTGCTCGGCGGTCTGGTGACGCTCAGCCTCTTCACGTTCCACGGCGCCGTGTTCACCGCGCTGAAGACCGTGGGGGACATCCGCGTACGGGCGCGCCGGCTGGCCACCGTGCTCGGCTGCGTCGCCCTGGCACTCGCGCTCGGGTTCCTCGGCTGGACGCAGGCGGACCGTGGCGACTCCGGCAGCCTCGCCACGGCGGCCGTCGCCGCGCTCGCCCTGGCCGCGGCCGTCGCGGCGAACGTACGGGGGCGTGAGGGCTGGTCGTTCGCGTTCTCCGGGCTGACGGTGGTGGCGGTCACGGCGACGCTGTTCCTGACGCTGTTCCCGGACGTCATGCCGTCCACGCTGAACCCCGACTGGAGCCTGACGGTCAGCAACGCCTCGTCGAGCCCGTACACGTTGAAGATCATGACGTGGTGCGCCGGGATCGCCGCTCCCGTGGTGGTGCTCTACCAGGGCTGGACGTACTGGGTGTTCCGCAAGCGCATAGGTACCCAGCACATCGCCGAGAGTCACTGAGGTTTCACGTGAAACCCGTCGACCCCCGGCTGCTCCGGTACGCGCGCGCCACCCGGTTCTTCCTGCTGGCCGGCGTGGCGCTCGGGCTGGCCGGCGCGTGCCTGGTCATCGCGCAGGCGATGCTGATCGCCGAAGTCGTCGTCGGCGCCTTCGAGTCCGGCGACACGGCGGCGGACCTGCGCGGGCCGCTGCTCCTGCTGGCGGCCGTCGCGCTGGGCCGCGCGCTCGTCGCCTGGCTCACCGAACTCGCCGCGCACCGGGCCGGCGCCGCCGTCAAGTCCGAGCTGCGGATACGGCTGCTGCGGCACGCCACGGCCCTCGGCCCCGCCTGGCTGGGCGGCCGTCGCAGCGGCGAACTCACCGCCCTGGCCACGCGCGGCATCGACGCCCTCGACGACTACTTCGCCCGCTATCTGCCGCAACTCGGGCTGGCCGTCGTCGTACCGGTGGCGGTGCTCGCCCGCATCGTCTGGTCCGACTGGATCTCCGCGCTGACGATCGCGGTGACGCTGCCGCTGATCCCCGTGTTCATGATCCTCATCGGCTGGGCCACCCAGCACCGCATGGACCGCCAGTGGCGGCTGCTGGCCCGGCTGTCCGGGCACTTCCTCGACGTCGTCGCGGGGCTGCCCACGCTGAAGGTCTTCGGGCGGGCGAAGGCGCAGGCCGAGAACATCCGCGCCATCACCGCCGACTACCGGCGCGCGACCCTGCGCACCCTGCGGATCGCGTTCCTGTCCGCTTTCGCCTTGGAGCTGCTGGCCACGATCTCCGTCGCGCTGGTCGCCGTCGGCATCGGCATGCGGCTCGTACACGGCGAACTCGACCTGTACACGGGCCTGGTGGTGCTCGTCCTTGCCCCGGAGGCGTACCTTCCGCTGCGCCAGGTCGGCGCGCAGTACCACGCGGCGGCGGAGGGGCTGGCGGCGGCGGAGCAGGTGTTCAGCGTGCTGGAGACGCCGGCGGAGCGCGGCGCGGAGAACTCGTGCGCCGGGCGGTGCGTGCCCGACGTCCGTACGGCCGGACTGGCGCTCGACCACGTCGCCGTACGCCACCCGGGCCGCGCGCGCGACGCGCTGCCCGAGACCAGCCTGACCGTCGCTCCCGGCGAGACCGTCGCCCTCGTCGGGCCGTCCGGCGCGGGCAAGTCCACGCTGCTGGGCGCGGTGCTGGGGTTCGTACGGCCGGCCGCGGGGCGGGTGCTCGTCGGCGGTACGGATCTGGCCGGACTGCCCCTGGGCGGCTGGCACGCGCAGATCGCCTGGGTGCCGCAGCACCCGCACCTCTTCGCCGGGACGGTGGCCGACAACGTACGCCTCGCCCGCCCCGACGCGACCGACGCGGACGTACGGGACGCGCTGCGCGCGGCGGGCGCCGACGGCCTCGCGCCGGACACCGCCCTCGGCGAGCGCGGCGCGGGCCTGTCCGCGGGCCAGGGCCAACGGGTCGCGCTGGCACGCGCGTTCCTTGCCGACCGGCCGCTGCTGCTGCTCGACGAGCCGACGGCCGCGCTCGACGGCGAGACGGAGGCGCAGGTCGTGGCCGCCATCCGGCGCCTCGCGGCCGGACGTACGGTCCTGCTGGTCGCGCACCGGCCCGCGCTGCTCGCCGTCGCCGACCGCGTCGTCGCGCTGCCGGACCCGGACGAGGCCGCCCCCGCGCCCTCCCGTGCGCCGCACGGCGCGCGCGGCTGGGGCGCGGCGGCCGCGCACGGGGAGGCGCCGGGCGCGGTGGCCGACGCGGCCCTCCCGGCGGGTGCCGAACAGGCACGGACCGGCGAGCCGTCGGCGGACGCGCCCTACGCGGAGGAGGCGGGCGGCGCGTCCCGTACGGCGCACCCGCTGGCGCGCGTACGGCGTGCGGGCCGGCCGTTCACCGGCCGTTTCGCGCTCGCGCTGCTGCTGGGGGCGCTGGCGCTGGGCAGCGCCGTCGGGCTGATGGCCACCTCCGGCTGGCTGATCTCGCGCGCCTCCCAACAGCCGCCGGTGCTCTATCTGATGGTCGCGGTGACGGCGACGCGCGCGTTCGGGATCGGGCGGGCGGTGTTCCGCTACGCGGAGCGGCTCGTGTCGCACGACGCCGTGCTCCGGGTCCTCGCGGGGCTCCGCGTCACCGTGTACCGGCGGCTCGAACGCCTCGCGCCCGTACGGCTCGCCCGCGCCCGGCGCGGTGACCTGCTGTCCCGTCTCGTCTCGGACGTCGACGCGCTCCAGGACCACTTCCTGCGCTGGCTGCTCCCCGCCGCCACGGCCGCGGTCGTCTGCACCGCCGCCGTCGCGTTCACCGGCGCGCTGCTGCCCGCGGCGGGCGCGGTGCTCGCGGTGGGCCTGCTGGCCGCCGGGGTCGGCGTACCGGCGCTCACGGGCGCCGTATCGCGGCGCACCGAACGTCAGTTGGCGCCGGCGCGCGGCGTGCTGGCCACCCGTACGGTCGACCTGCTCACCGGCACCGGCGAGCTCACGGTCGCGGGCGCGCTCCCCGCCCGTACGGAGGGCGTACGGGCGGCCGACGCGGCGCTCACCCGTATCGCCTCGCGCAGCGCGGCCCGTACGGCACTGGCCGCCGGGCTGACGGCGCTGATCACCGGGCTCACGGTGGCGGGCGCGGCCTGGGCGGGCGTACGGGCCGTGGGCGATGGGCGGCTGGACGGGGTGTGGCTGGCGCTGGTGGTGCTCACGCCGCTGGCGGCGTTCGAGGCAGTGGCCGGGCTGCCGCTCGCGGTACAGCACCGGCAGCGCACGCGCCGCGCCGCGGAGCGCCTCGACGACCTGCTGGACGAGGGCGCGGAGGCCCACGAGGACGGCTGTGGGGGCGGCACCGACGCCCCGCGCGGCGCGCCGGACGCGGCACCGGGCGCGGCGCCGCACGTCGTACTGCGCGGGGTCACCGCGCGCTATCCGGGGCAGCGGCGGCCGGCGCTCGCCGGCTTCGACCTGGACCTCCCGCCCGGCCGCCGCGTCGCCGTCGTCGGCGCCTCCGGGTCGGGCAAGTCCACGCTGGCGCAGGTCATGCTGCGCTTCCTGGACCCCGAGGCGGGCGGCTACACGCTGGATTGCGCCGACGCGACCGGGCTCGACGCGGACGCCGTACGCCGCGCGGTCGGGCTCTGCGCGCAGGACGCGCACCTCTTCGACAGCTCCCTCCGCGAGAACCTGCGGCTCGCCCGCCCCGCCGCCACCGACGGGCAGCTGCACGCGGCGCTCGCCGAGGCGCGGCTCGACGACTGGGTGCGGACCCTCCCGTACGGCCTGGACACCATGGTCGGCGAGCACGGCGCCCGCCTCTCCGGCGGCCAGCGGCAGCGCCTCGCGCTGGCACGCGCGCTCCTCGCGGGCTTCCCCGTACTGGTGCTGGACGAGCCCGCCGAGCACCTCGACCTGCGTACCGCCGACGCGCTGACCGCCGACCTGCTGGCGGTGACGGAGGGCCGTACGACGGTGCTGATCACCCACCGCCTGTACGGGCTCGAAGCCGTCGACGAGATCATCGTGCTGGACGAGGGCCGTACGGTCGAGCGCGGCACGTACGCGGAACTGGCCGCCGCGGACGGCGCTTTCCAGCGGCTGCTGGACCGCGAGGCGGAGGCGTCGGGGCTGCTCGCGGCGGGGAGCGGGGGGTGAGGGCGGGTGCCATACGCGCCGTTCCTCCTGGTTCGCCCGTATTACCCTCGCAGCATGCCCCCGACGCGCCGCGCCGCCGCCCCCTCCCCCTCCGACGTCCTCGAAGCCGGCGGGCCGGCGGAACCGCCCCGCGACCAGGCCGCGCGGCTCCCGTACCTGCTCGACGCCGTGACCGACCTCGGCACCGGCCCCGACCTGGACAGCGCACTCGCCCGCGTGGTGCGGGCCGCGGCCCGCACCACCGACTGCCGGTGCGCGGCGATCAGCCTGCACGCCGGTGAGCGGGCAGGCCCGGCGCGCTTCGTCACGTACGGCATGACCCCCGAGGAACGCGAACGGGAGCGCGCGGGCGGCGACCCGTACGGGCGGGACGGCAGGCTCGACGCCCCGGTGACGGTGGACGGGGAGCGCGTCGGCACCTTCACCCTCGCCGGGAAGCACGGGGGCGGGCACGTGGGCGAGCACGGGGGCGGACGCGCTGCCGGTGGCGCGTTCACCGGCAACGACGTCCTGTTGCTCCGGCTCCTCGCCACCGAGGTGGGCAGCGCACTCCGCAACGCCCGGCTCCACGAGGCCGCGCGCCAGCGCGAACGGTGGATCGAGGGCAGCGCCGCCGTCACCACCTCCCTCCTCTCCGGCGACGCGGACAACGCCCTCGCCGTCGTCGCCGAACAGGCCCGCCGCCTCGCGGACGCCGCCGCCGGGGTCGTGCTGCTGCCGACGCCCGAACGCGGCCTGGAGATCGTCGCGGCCTCCGCCGACGACGCGCGCGGCCTCATCGGCACGGTGATGCCGCCCGACGCGGCCGTGCTGCGTGAACTGTTCGCGGGCGAGCCGGTGTTCGTCGAGGACTCCGCGAGCGACCCCCGTATGGTCACGCCCGTCGCCCGCCGCTTCGGCCCGAGCATGCTGCTCCCGCTGCGCAGCGGTGGCCGGATGATCGGCACGCTGGCGGTGCCGCGGGCGCCGGGCGCGGCACCGTTCACAGAGCCGGAGAAGACGCTCGCCACGCAGTTCGCGGCGCAGGCGGCGCTCGCGCTCGTCCTCGCGGACGCGGCGCGCGACCGGGAGCAGCTGGCCGTGTACGAGGACCGCGACCGCATCGCCCGCGACCTGCACGACCTGGTGATCCAGCGGCTGTTCGCGGCAGGCATGACGCTGCAGGGCGCGCAGCGGGAGGCGGAGCAGGCCCCGGCCGGCGGCGGTGAGGACCGTACGGACGTCCCCGCGCGGATCGGCGTCGCGCTCGACCAGCTGGACGCGACCATCGCGGAGATCCGTACCGCCATCTACGCCCTCCAGCAGGACCCCGGCGAGGCGCACGCCGGGCTCCGTACGCGCGTCCTGCGGGAGGTCGGGCTGGCGGCGGGCCCGCTCGGGTTCCGGCCGTCGGTCCGCTTCGCCGGACCCGTGGACACCCGGGTCGGCGAGGCCACGACGCGGGAACTCGTCGCCGCACTGCGGGAGGCGCTCTCGAACGCCTCCCGGCACGCGCACGCCACCCGCGTCGACGTGACGGTCGACGCCACGGTCACGCTGCTGGACGGCACGCCGGGCGTACGGCTCACCGTGGCCGACGACGGCGTCGGCATACCGCCGGACGGGCGCCGCAGCGGCCTCGCGAACCTCGCGCGGCGCGCCGAGAACCTCGGCGGCAGCGCGACCTGGGCGGTGGGACCGCCGGAGGGTGCCGGTGACGGCGGTGGTGACGGCGTCGGTACCGGGGCCGGCGTCGGTGCCGGTGCCGGTGCCGCTGCGGACGACGCGGCGTCGGGGCGTACCAGCGGCACCACCCTGACCTGGCAGGGCCGCCTCTGAGTTCGCCTCCGCTAGGCGAGCAGCCGCTCGATGACGACCGCGACGCCGTCGTCCTCGTTCGACTCCGTACGGTGCGTGGTCGCCGCCAGTACGGCCGGGTGCGCGTTGGCCATCGCGTACGACGTGCCCGCCCAGGTCAGCATCTCCAGGTCGTTCGGCATGTCACCGAACGCCACGACCTCCTCCGGCCCGATGCCCCGCTCCGCACAGCACTGCGCGAGCGTGCTCGCCTTGCTCACCCCGGGACCGCTGATCTCCAGCAGCGCGCTCGGGCTCGACCGCGTGAACTCCGCGTGCGCGCCCGCGTACGTACGGCCCAGCGTGAGGAAGTCGTCCGGATCCAGCTCCGGATGCCGCGCCAGCAGCTTCAGCAGCGGCTGATCGCCGACCGTACGGCCGTCACCGTCCACAGCCGACTCCGACAGCAGCTTCTCCACCGGAGCGATGATGCCGCCGGGGTCGAGCGGGAACTGCGGGTACTCGGGCTCGTAATGGACCCCACCGGTCCGCTCCACCGCGAAGCTCACCCCGGGCGCCGCCTCACGCAGCGCGTCCACGACCGTCAGCGCGTCGGACTGCGCCAGCGGGCGCAGCCGTACGATCTCGCCGCCCCGGTGCAGATCCACCACGGCGGCGCCGTTGGCGCAGATCGCCAGGCCGTGCCCGTGCACGTGATCACTGACGACGCCCATCCAGCGGGCCGGCCGCCCGGTGACGAAGAACACCTCGACACCGGCCGTCTCGGCGGCGGCCAGCGCCCGCACCGTACGGGTGGACACGGACTTGTCGTCGTGCAGCAGGGTGCCGTCCAGATCGGTGGCGACGAGCCGGGGGCGGGGGTTGCTGCCGCTGGCTGCTGCGGGGGCGGGAGTGGGGGCTGTCGCTTATACACCTCCTAAGGCGCCGACGTAGGCTGAGGTGTGGAGCTCGGTGGTGCGCGCAGAGTTCAAAACAAACAGGCGGGGCGGCGCGGGCCCGGGCGGGGGCGGGCTCAGCGGGCGGGGGCGCCCAGCGGCGGGGCGGGACCAGCGTCGCGCTGAGCAGCCCTGAGCAGCCCTTGGAGCAGCCGCTCAGCCGTCCGCCGAGATCTCCTTGCCGTAGTCGACGATCTGCTCCTTCTTCGGCGCGCGCACCGCGAAGCCCTTGTTCCAGTCGTCGAGCCGGACCGTGCCCGCCGAGCCGCCGCGTTCGAGCCGCAGCGGATACGGCGTGCCGGACAGCGACACCTCGAGCGTGCCGCCCTTGCCGTCCCCCGCGCGCACCTCGATGGTGTCGGTGCCGCCGACCTCGCCGTGGTCGCCGGTCTCGCGCTCGCCGTCCAGCACCAGCAGCCCGTCCAGCATGACCCGCATCTCCGTGAACCCGCTGAGCTGCTCGTACGCGGGGTCCTCGTCCGGCACTTTCACGTACTTCCCCTCCAGCTTGCCCGCGGCCGCGACGTCCGCCTTCGACGGCTCCTCGCCGTCGCCCTTCTCCTGGTGCGCCCAGAAGTCGGAGTCGGCCTTGAGGTAGAGGTCCTTGTCGACGCGCAGCAGCTGGAACGTGTCGCCGCCCTTGCTGGAGACCTCGCCGATGCCGCCGCTGCTCTTGAGCCGCATCTCCAGGCGGTACGTCTGCCCCTTGCTGACGATCGTCCCCGACAGCCGTACGGACTCGGCCTGTTGGACCGCGGCCCGCGCCTTCTTCTCGATCTTCGCGGCGGAGAGCTCGTCCACCCCGTTCGTCCCCTTGGGGGGCTCCTCACCGCCGCACCCGGCCAGAGCAGCCGATAGCCCCACGCAGATGGCCCCCGCCACGGCTGCGTTGCGTCGCCTGTGGGCGCGTCCAGTCACGTCGGCTTCCTCCTGCGGTCGGCGGCGGTCGGTGGGGGACCGGACCGCACCCTACCGCTGCCGGGCCGACGGTCCGTCAGGGAGCCGTCCGGACGATGTCACTCCGCCGCGCCAGGCTGGTGCACGCTAGCCTGAACCGGACAAAGCACCCACTCGACGGCCGCGCGGACGCGCGGCGTGAGGAGGCAGCCGGATGGCAGCGGGCCCCTCACGGGTCTTCGTCTCGCACCTCTCCGGGGTCGCGGTCTTCGACCCGAACGGCGACCAGGTGGGCCGCGTACGCGACGTCGTCGTGCTGCTGCGCCCCGGCGGACGCCCGCCGCGGGTGCTCGGCCTGGTGGTCGAGGTGGTCAGCAGGCGCCGCATCTTCCTGCCCATGACCCGCGTGACGGGCGTCGAGTCCGGCCAGGTCATCACCACCGGCGTGCTCAACATGCGGCGCTTCGAACAGCGGCCCGGCGAAACGCTCGTCCTCGGCGAGCTGCTCGACCGCAGGGTCACCCTCGTCGAGACGGCGGAGCCCGGAGACCCCGGAGCACCCGGAAAGACCGGAGCACCCGTCGAGCCGGGCGGACCCGGCGGCTCCGGTGAAGAGGTCACCGTCCTGGACGTCGGGCTGATGCAGCTGCCGGCCCGCCGCGACTGGCAGATCGACAAGGTGTTCGTGCGCAAGGGCGGCCGTACGCTGCGCCGCCGCCGCGAGACGCTCACCGTGGAGTGGTCCGCGGTGACCGGCTTCGCACTGGACGAGGCGGAGCAGGGCGCGGCCAACCTCCTCGCCACCTTCGAGCAGCTGCGCCCGGCCGACCTGGCGAACGTGCTGCACCACCTCTCGGCCAAGCGCCGCGGCGAGGTCGCGGCGGCGCTGCACGACGACCGGCTGGCGGACGTGCTGGAGGAGTTGCCCGAGGACGACCAGGTCGAGATCCTCGGCAGCCTCAAGGAGGAGCGCGCCGCCGACGTCCTCGAGGCGATGGACCCGGACGACGCAGCCGACCTGCTGTCCGAACTGCCGGAGGCCGACAAGGAGCGGCTGCTGGAGCTGATGCGGCCGAAGGACGCGGCCCCGGTGCGGCGCCTGCTGTCGTACGAGGAGGACACCGCCGGCGGCATGATGACCACCGAGCCGATCGTGCTGAGCCCCGACGCCACCGTGGCGGACGCGCTCGCCCGCGTACGGGTCGCCGACCTGTCCACGCCGCTCGCCGCGCAGGTCTACGTCTGCCGGCCGCCCGAGGAGACGCCCACGGGCACGTACCTGGGCGTCGTGCACTTCCAACGGCTGCTGCGCGACCCGCCGTTCACCCTGGTGGGCTCGCTCGTCGACAGCGACCTGCAGCCGATCGCGCCGGACACCCCGCTGCACGAGCTGACCAGCTACCTGGCGACGTACAACATCGTCGCGGCGCCGGTCGTGGACGAGGGCGGGCATCTGCTGGGCGCCGTCACCGTCGACGACGTACTCGACCACCTGCTGCCCGACGACTGGCGCGAGTCCGCGGGCCCCGGCACCCCCCTGCCGTACGGGCGTGGCGGCGGCAGCGAGAGCGGTGACGGCGGTGACCGCGCCGCGGACACGGACGACCGGGGGGAGGGTACGGCCGGTGGCTGAGCGCGAGGAGCGGCTGCCGCGGCGCGCGGAGCGGGTCCGCAGGCTGGACGTGCCGCGGGCGCCGCGGCGCAGCCTGCTGCCGGAGTACGACCCGGACGCGTTCGGGCGGCTGTCCGAGAAGATCGCGCGCTTCCTGGGCACCGGCCGGTTCATCGTCTGGATGACGGTCACCGTCACCGTGTGGATCGGCTGGAACGTGGTGCTGCCGGCGGAGCTGCGCTTCGACGAGTACCCGTTCATCTTCCTGACGCTCGCGCTCTCGCTCCAGGCGTCGTATGCCGCCCCGCTGATCCTGCTGGCGCAGAACCGGCAGGACGACCGCGACCGGGTCAACCTCGAACAGGACCGCAAGCAGAACGAGCGCAGCATCGCCGACACCGAGTATCTGAGCCGCGAGATCGCCGCGCTGCGGCTGGGTCTCGGCGAGGTCGCCACCCGGGACTGGATCCGCTCGGAGCTCGAAGAGGTGGTGAAGGAGCTGCGGCACCGCGACGGGGACGGCGACCGCGGCGGCGACCGCGGCGGTGCGTGACCAAGACCGCTGCTCCTCCCCTTCGGTCCCGCGCCGGGTGCGCCGTACCATTTCGGCATGGCTACCGACGCGCCCTCAGACGCCACCCCCACGGAAGACGCGGTGCGTGCCGCGCTCGCGACGGTGAACGACCCGGAGATCCACCGGCCGATCACCGATCTGGGGATGGTCAAATCCATCGGCATCGCTCCCGACGGCGCGGTGGCGGTCGGAATCTATCTGACGGTTTCCGGGTGCCCCCTGCGCGAGACGATCACCAACAACGTGACCGAGGCGGTCCAAGGAGTGGCCGGCGTCACAGGCGTCAGCGTCGAGCTGGACGTGATGAGCGACGAGCAGCGCCGCGAGCTGCGGGACTCGCTGCGCGGCGGCAAGGCGGAACGCGAAGTGCCGTTCGCCCAGCCCGGTTCGCTGACCCGCGTGTACTGCGTGGCGTCCGGCAAGGGCGGCGTCGGCAAGTCGTCGGTCACGGTGAACCTGGCGGCGGCGATGGCGGCCGACGGGATCAAGGTCGGTGTCGTCGACGCCGACATCTACGGCCACTCGGTGCCCCGCATGCTCGGCACCGCCGACGCCCGGCCCACCCAGGTCGAGGACATGATCATGCCGCCGTCGGCGAACGGCGTGAAGGTCATCTCCATCGGCATGTTCACCCCCGGCAACGCCCCCGTCGTATGGCGCGGCCCGATGCTGCACCGCGCGCTGCAGCAGTTCCTCGCGGACGTCTTCTGGGGCGACCTCGACGTGCTGCTGCTGGACCTGCCGCCCGGCACCGGGGACATCGCGATCTCCGTGGCGCAGCTCGTGCCGAACGCCGAGATCCTTGTCGTCACCACCCCGCAGCAGGCCGCCGCCGAGGTCGCGGAGCGGGCCGGCTCCATCGCCGTACAGACCCACCAGAAGATCGTCGGCGTCATCGAGAACATGGCCGGCCTGCCCTGCCCGCACTGCGACGAGATGGTCGACGTCTTCGGTACGGGCGGCGGCGAGCGCGTTGCCGAGGGGCTGACCAAGACCACCGGCACGAACGTCCCGATGCTCGGCTCCATCCCGATCGACGTACGGCTGCGCGAGGGCGGTGACGACGGCAGGCCCGTGGTGCTCACCGACCCGGACTCCCCCGCGGGCGCGTCGATCCGCTCGATGGCGGGCAAGCTGGGCGGCCGCGAGCGCGGCCTTGCCGGGATGTCGCTGGGGCTGACCCCGAGCAACAAGTTCTGACGGCTCCCGTGAGCGGCGGCAGCTGAACGGCCGCGTGGCGGCAGGCGGGGCGAGTGCCCTGCCTGCCGCCACGTCGTGTGCGTGCGCGCGCCGTACGGCCGTACGGTCCGGCGCGTGCGCCGTACGCCGCGTACGCGCCTCGGTGCACGCGGCTCAGCACGCGCCTCAGTGCGCGTAGCCGGTGATCTCCTTGATCACGGAGAAGCCCAGCCCGTACGCGCTCATGCCACGCCCGTACGCGCCGATGAGGACGCCCTCCTGGGCCGCCCCCGCCAGCACCCAGCCGTACTCCGACTCCCGGTAGTGGAAATCGGTCGGCACCCCGTCGACCGGCAGCGAGAGGCCCGACCAGTCCGGGCCGCCCAGGTCGTCGGCCAGCTCCCACGCGATCGCGGTCTGCTGGTCCAGCCAGTCCTGCCGGAGCGAGCGCTCCATCTCGGTGGGGAAGGTGCAGGAGAGCAGGCCCGATCCGGCCAGCCACGCCGCCGTCGAGACGGACGACGCGTCCAGCACGCCCGTACCGTCCGCACTGCGCCGTACCGGCCGGCTGGCGACCGTCACAACCACCGCGAACCGCTGGCTCTCCGGGCTCACCTCCAGCCGGAGCGACGGCTCGTCGCCGTGGCCGGTCGAGCCGTGCTCGACCGTGCCGTCGGCGGTGGCACCCACCTGCATCAGCCAGCGCGGCCCCGTGAACGCCTCATCAAGGCCGTACCAGGGAAAGGCGGATCTCAGATACCCGTCCACGGCCTTGCGGGCGGCGGACCCATCCCCCGTGGCGGGCGCTGCTCCGTCGGCCGGCGTACCGCCGGGCGCTCCCTGCGGTCCTACCCGACTCGTCGTCTCCATCTGCGCGACGCCTCCTTGTTGCCCCGTGCCATGGACGGCCCGCCCCCCTCGGACGGCCCGACCCCGGACACAGGGAGGATAGCCACCCGCATCGGCCGTGTCGGGCATGACCGGTGATACGCGCCCGGATGACGACTCCGCTGGGGGGCGTTATGTCCTGGTTTCAGGTGGCGTCAGAATCGAACGGCGGCGGGTCTTCCTTGGCGGTACGGGTCGGTTCGCCCTTTGTGAGGTTCGGCCGCGAGCCGGAGTCGCCCGTGCTTCCCGTACTCGTGCCGCCACCGCTGCCGCCGGCTCCGCCGGAGCCGCTCGCGGTGTCCTTGCCGTTCACCGCGTCGGTCACCTCGGCCAGGTCTTTCCGCAGGTCGAAGCCGTTGCGGATCTCCTTGATGCCAAGGTCGTCGTTGTCCATCAGATGCTTGCGGGCGAAGGTCTTCGGATTGAGATCCTCGAACTCGAAGTCCTTGAACTCCGGCCCCAATTCAGACCGGATGTCCTCCTTCGCGTTGTCCGAGAACTGCCGGACCTTGCGAATGAAACCGGTCACATCCTGGATCATCTTGGGGAGTTTGTCCGGTCCGAACACCAAAATGGCAAGAATGATGAGCGCGACCAGCTCGAGGGGTCCTATGTCGAAGAACACCTAGCAGCTCCCTCACTACGTCCAGGCTCGCCCTGCCCGCTGTCACGGTACCCCAGCCAACGGCCCGCGGACCGTGTCGATCGCGCAGAATGCGACGGCCGTACGGGCCGGTTGCGGGTCCTCATCCGCCGCTCGCCGTACCGAGCTTGAGGCGTACGGACTTCTCCTTGCCGCCCCGTTCCAGCGACAGCTTCAGCTCGTCACCGGGGCGGTGGCTGCGGATCTTCACGATCAGCTCCTCACCGCTGTGCACCCGCTGCCCGTCCACCTCGGTGATCAGGTCGCCGGCCCGGATGCCCGCCTTGTCGCCGGGACCGCCCGGCGTGACGGGGTCGCCTTCGCTGCCCTCGTCGACGACACGGGCGCCGTTGCCCGCATACGCCATGTCGAGCGTGACCCCTATCACCGGGTGCGTGGCCTTGCCGGTGTTGATCAGCTCCTCGGCGACCCGCTTGGCCTGGTTGACGGGGATGGCGAAACCGAGGCCGATGCTGCCGCCCTGGCTGTCGCCGGGGATCTGCGGGCCCTCGGCGGCGGCCTTTATGGCGCTGTTGATGCCGATGACGCGGCCCTTGGCGTCGACCAGCGGGCCGCCCGAGTTGCCGGGGTTGATCGAGGCGTCGGTCTGCAGCGCGTCCACATAGCTCATGTCGCTGGCGCCGCTCTCGCCGCCCGCGGTGATGGGCCGCTCCTTGGCGCTGATGATGCCGGTCGTGACGGTGCCCTCCAGGCCGAACGGGGCGCCGATGGCGATCACCGGGTCCCCGACCCGTACGGACTCGGAGTTGCCGAGCGTCAGCGGGTCGAGCCCGGAGACGCCCTCGACCTTGACGACGGCCAGGTCGTAGCCGCCGTCCCGGCCGACCACCTCGGCCTCGGCGGTCTCGCCGCCGTGGAACGTGACCTGGACCTCGCCGCCGTCCCCGGCCGGCTCGACCACGTGGTTGTTGGTGAGGATGTGGCCCTCGCCGTCCAGCACGAAGCCGGTGCCGGTGCCCTCACTGCCGCCGCCCTCGACGTTGATCGTGACGACGCCGGGCAGCACCGCCTCGGCGATCCCGGGAACGCTGCCGGGCGCGCGGCCGCTGCTCTTCTCGGCGGGGGCCTGCGGCAGCTCGACGTCGTCGAAGCCGCCCTGCCGCTCGACGTACGCGCCGGCGGCGCCGCCGAGGCCGCCCGCGAGCAGCGCCAGCAGGACCGCGCCGGCGACGGTACGGCCGCGGCCGCGCCGCGGGGGCGGTGCGGCCTGGGCGGGGTGGGAGGCGGCCCAGGGGTCGTAGCGGAGCCACGGGGACGGCTGACCGTGCCCGTGCGGCTGGTGGGGCTGGTGGTGGTGCTGGGGCTGTTGCTGTTGCTGTTGCTGTTGCTGTTGCTGTTGCGGACCGTGCGGCTGCTGCCCGCTCACGTACGTGCCGGAGGGCGGCGTGCCCTGCTGTGCGGGCGTGCCGGGCGCCGTGGTGCCCTGCGCGGGCGTCGCGCCGCCGCCGGGCGGTGTGTGCACGCCGTGCGACGGCGTCGAGCCGGGCAGCTGGACGGGCGGCGCGGGCGCCCAGGGGCCGGGGCCGCCGTACGGCGGGGTGCGGTAGGGGTCCTCGGCGTGCAACGGCCGCGGGGCCGCCGCGGAGTCCGCAGGCGCCGCGGCGGAAGACGTGGCGGACGCGTCCGGTGTGCCGGACGTACCGGGGCCGCTCTCCGTGCCGTCCGTGTCCGGGCCGCCGGTGCGGTCGTACGTCCCGGTGGGCCCGCCTCCGGTGCCGGGCTCGCCGGACGGCTCGGGAACGCCGGATGACGGCGTCTCGCCGCCGTCGCCCACGTCCGCGGGCAGCTGTTCGCTGGAGGCCCTTCGTGGGCGGCTCCACCACTTCGGCTTCGGCCGGGTGGCCTTCCCCTCGTCCATGCTCTCCCCATCGTTCTCCGCGCCTCGCACAGGATTCAACCAGGTCCACGGGACCTTGGCCCAGCGAGGCGGGCGGTCAGCGTGGTGGGGTGGCCGCTGGTGTGGCGGGCGCGGGTGCCGGTGCCGTCGCCGCCGGAGTGCGGCCCGGGACAGCGCCCATCGGCGTCCGCTTGTCGGCGGCCAGCGCCCGGGACGGCGCGGGCGGGCGCGTCAGCGAGGGTGTGAAGGCCGACGACCCGCGCATCAGGGGGTGGTCCCGGACAGGCACGGACATGCTGGCCATCAGCTGTGTCCGTACGGAGGTGGTGGCCGCGGGCCGCGGCGACGCGGTGGCCGCGCGCTGCTGCCCGGCCTCGCCGCCGGAGCCGCCCCGGCGGCGTCCGTCCCGGTCCGCGGCCGCGGGCGAGGCGGGCGTACGGGCGGGGCCTGCGGAGGCGCCGCCGCGCTCGCCGGCCGCGACGGGTGATCCCCCGGCCGAGCCGGAGTTGAGCGGTCCGCTCAGTGCGAGGGCGGCCACCGAGAAGGCGCCTGCCGCGACGAAGGCGAACCGGCGCCCGCGCGAGGGCGTCCGCTCCACCTCGTGCCCGCGATGTATGCGGAATCCACGGTCCGGGGTGAGCGCGCTCGCTCCGCGCCCGGCGGGCAGATAGTCCAGGGCCAGCGGGGAGCGGGCCCGGCGGAGGACGCCCGGCATGGGCCCGCCGTCCGCACCGTCACCGCGCTCCGGGCCGTCACCGGGGCCGGAGGCTGAGCCGGTGTCGCCGCCCGCGGGCAGGCCCTGGAGGCGGGCCAGCAGGCCGTCCGAGGGGGGCGGCGGAGCGGAGTCCGCGAAGACATTCTTGAGACGGCGCTGGGCGTCGGCTTCGGCCTTACAGCTCCAGCAGGTGGCCAGATGCGACAGGACCCGCTCGCGCGCGTCGTGCCCCAGCTCGCCGTCCACGAGTGCCGCCAGACGGTCGCCGAGATGCTGCTCGGCAGGCGTCAGGCCGTTGTCCGTGCCGTTCACTCCGCCCCGACCTCCCCGGACAGACCACCGGGGACCGCCGCGCTCAACGCGCGCTGCTGCTCGGCGCGGGCGGCGGGCGAACGGTGCTGCAGGGCCTTGCGCAGGTGCGAGCGGCCGCGGTGGATGCGGCTGCGCACGGTGCCGAGCTTCACGCCCAGGGTGGCGGCGATCTCCTCGTACGACAGCCCCTCGATGTCGCAGAGCACCACGGCCGCCCGGAACTCCGGGGCGAGCGTGTCGAGTGCCTGCTGCACGTCGGCGTCGAAGTGCGTGTCGTTGAAGTGCTGCTGCGGGGTGGGCTCGCGGCTGGGCAGCCGCTCCGCCGCGTCGTCGGCGAGCGCGTCGAAGCGGATGCGCTGCTTGCGGCGCACGGTGTCCAGGAAGAGGTTCGTGGTGATGCGGTGCAGCCAGCCCTCGAAGGTGCCGGGCGTGTACGTGGACAGCGACCGGAAGACGCGGACGAAGACCTCCTGAGTGAGGTCCTCGGCGTCGTGCTGGTTCCCGGTCAGGCGGTACGCCAGCCGGTAGACCCGGGCGCTGTGCGTGCTGACGATCTCCTCCCACGTGGGAGGGGTCCACGCCTGGGCGTCCGCATCAGTGTCGAACGTGGCGGTCGCAGCGGAGTCGGCTGTGTGGACGTGGTCAGCATTCTTGGTCACGGATTTCGGCTCGCCCGCCGACCTGCGAAAGCGCCTCAGCACTCTCAGGCCTCCGGCCGCAGCCGCACCTCCCCTGTCGGCTCTGGTGGTGTCCAGTGGAGCCCCTACCATAGCCACCTCGCCCGTTAGCTCCGGATAAGCAAATTTGACCTGCATTTGCGACCCGCTTCTCGTCCATTCGCCCACTCTCCCAACGCCCGGTCCCACCAACAGGTTCCCGGGCCAACGGATACAGTCTCGGTTGCGTCGACTACGGGGACAGGAGAGGGCCATTACCGGCAACCGGCAGACCAGCTGGGCGTTCGCCGATGCGTACTGCGCCGAGCTCGTCGAGAACGCCGAGGGCGTGGCACTGCGCTGGGCCCGTGACCGGGCCCGGGAAGCGGGGCTGTCCTCGGTGTCGTCGGCCACGGGCGCGGCCCTCCGGCTGCTCGCCGCCACGGCCGACGCCAAGGCGGTGGCCGAGATCGGCACGGGCACCGGCGTCTCCGGAATACATCTGCTGCGCGGCATGCGCCCGGACGGCGTGCTGACCACGGTCGACATCGAACCGGAACGCCAGCAATTCGCCCGGCAGGCATTCCGCGGCGCCGGTTTCGCGGGCAACCGGGCGCGCTTCATTCCGGGCCGCGCGCTGGATGTCCTGCCCCGTCTCGCGGACGGCGGTTACGACCTCGTGTTCTGCGACGGCGACCGAATGGAATACCCGGATTACCTCGGCGAATCGTTGCGCCTGCTGCGCACGGGCGGCCTCGTCTGCTTCGAGGGCGTCTTCGCCGACGGCCACACGGTCGACTCCGGAACCCAGCGCGCCGAAGTGCTCAAGCTGCGTGAACTGCTGCGCACCGTACGGGAGAGCGCGGCGCTGGCGGTCTCCCTGCTGCCGGTCGGTGACGGGCTGCTGTGCGCCGTCAAGCAGGGCCGCTGACCCGGCGGGCACGGGTGCCCCCGGGGGCGCCGGAGACGGCGGTGCCCCGGGGCGTATCCCACGCTCCGGGGCAGCCCGATGGTGACAGTGTCAGCCGCAGACCTTCTTCAGCTCTTCGCCGAGCGCTACCGCCTCGTCCGGGGTCAGCTCGACGACGAGTCGCCCACCGCCTTCGAGCGGAACGCGCATGACGATGCCCCGCCCCTCCTTGGTCACCTCGAGCGGGCCGTCGCCCGTTCGCGGCTTCATGGCCGCCATGCTCGTTCCCCTTCCTGAAACCAGCTCATCATCAGCCGACGGCCTCGGGTAGGCACGTGTGACCGGCATCGAACACATTGCTTCCTCGTCATTATCCCGCATGCCGCGACCCGATGACCAACAACGGTCTGCATCCCTTCGGCAACGCGCTATCGCAAAACCACCCAATTCGGCGATCAAGCCGTGATACTGCTCGACATTCCGCTTCCGGCCCGCCCCGGACCCTTTGACTCAGGTCACAACGCCACCCGCGCGCGTCCCCGAGCCGTCGTCTACCGGCTCCCGTTGATCTACGCCATGCTGGGGCTCATGGCCGACACCGTGCTCTACGACCTCACCGAGGGTCTCGCGACGATCACACTCAACCGCCCCGACGCGATGAACGCTCTCGACGACGAGACGAAGGCGGCGCTGCGCGACGCGCTGCGGACCGCGGCGGACGAAACGGCCGTACGGGCCGTGCTGCTCACCGGGAACGGCCGCGCCTTCTGCGTGGGACAGGACCTCAAGGAGCACATCGGCGCGCTGCGCGAGAAGGGCGGCAGCGCGCTCACCACCGTGCGCGAACACTACAACCCCATCACGCTCACGCTCTCCGGCATGCCGAAGCCCGTCGTGGCCGCCGTGAACGGCGTCGCGGCGGGCGCCGGCGCGGGCTTCGCCTTCGCGGCGGACTACCGGCTGATGGCCGACACGGCCGCCTTCAACACCTCCTTCGCCGGGGTGGCGCTCACCGCCGACTCCGGGATGTCCTGGTCACTGCCGCGGCTGGTCGGCACCGCCCGCGCCACGGAGTTGCTGCTTTTCCCGCGCAACGTCAAGGCGCCCGAGGCGCTCGAACTCGGCCTGGCCAACAGGGTGGTGGCCGCCGCGGACCTGGCCGCCGAAGCGGAGTCGGTGGCCCGGCAGTTGGCGCAGGGGCCGACCGCCGCCTACGCCGCGCTCAAGGAGTCGCTCGCCTTCGGCGCCTCGCACTCGCTGGCGGAAACCCTGGAGAAGGAGGCGGAGTTGCAGATCCGCGCCGGGGGCTCGGCCGACCACGCCATCGCCGTCGAGGCGTTCGTGAACAAGGAGCAGCCCCGCTACACCGGCCGCTGACACCGCCGTTCGCTCGCACCGGCCGGCACGGGGCCCGCGGAGTCAGCGCGCGCCGCGGGCCCAGCAGTCGGCCAGGTGGTCGTCGACCAGGCCGCACGCCTGCATCAGCGCGTACGCCGTGGTGGGTCCGACGAAGCGGAAGCCGAGCTTCTTGAGGGCCTTGGACATCGCCGTCGACTCCGGGGTGATCGCGGGGACGTCCGTGAGCGTACGGGGTGCGGGGCGGCCGTCCGGGTCCGGCGCGAACGACCAGATCAGCGCGTCCAGCTCCCCCGGTGCCAGCTCCGCGGCCACCCGTGCGTTCGCGATCGTGGCCGTGATCTTGGCGCGGTTCCGGATGATGCCCGTGTCAGCGAGCAGCCGCTCCTCGTCCGCCGCCGTGAAGGCCGCGACCTCCGAGATCTTGAACCCGCTGAACGCGGCCCGGAAGCCCTCCCGGCGGCGCAGGATCGTGAGCCAGGACAGCCCGGACTGGAACGCCTCCAGGCTCAGCCGCTCGTACAGCGCGTCGTCCCCGTGCACCGGGCGGCCCCACTCGGCGTCGTGGTACGCCACGTAGTCCTCGGCGGACAGGCCCCACGGGCAGCGCAGCCGCCCGTCCGGGCCGGGCTGCGCCGCGCCCTCGGCGCCCGCGCCGCCCCCGCCCGCGCCGCCGCCCGTGTCCTCAGTGCTCGTCACGTCGTCTCTCCTCCACGCCCTTGAACAGGTCCGTACGCCCCATGGCCGCCGCCTGCGCACCGGCCAGCGCGGACTCCAGCTCGGCGATGCGGGCGTCCCGCTCGGCCAGCTCCGCGCCGAGCCGGTCGAGCACGTCGTCGACCTCCCGCATGCGGTATCCGCGGGCCGCCAGCGGCAGCCGCAGCGTCTCCACGTCAGCGCGGCCCACCTGCCGGTGCGCGGGCAGCGGGTCGTCCAGCCGGTCCGGCGGCACGTCGGTGAGGCCGCCGACCGCGGCCTGGTCCGGGCCGCGCCCGTCCCCGCTGCCGAGCACCGCGAGCGTGACCGCGGCGACCACCACGACCAGCGAGATCAGCAAGAACCAGAACACGGCCATCTCCCCGAGGTCCGTTTGAATGTGTGCGGCTGCCCATGCTCTCCGATCGTGCCATGGAGCACTGACAGTTAGGGTCGGCCACGGGGCCCGTGCAGTGGCCACGCGGTGGTGACGAGACCGAGAGGACGGCGGATGCTGCGCCTGGGGACACGCGAGTTCGGCGGGAACGAGCCGGTGATCATGGCGATCGTGAACCGGACGCCGGACTCCTTCTACGACCGCGGCGCCACCTTCCGCGACGAGCCGGCCCTGGACCGCGTCGAGCAGGCGATGTCAGAGGGCGCTGCCATCATCGACGTCGGCGGGGTGAAGGCCGGTCCGGGCGACGAGGTGACGGTCGAGGAGGAGGTGCGCCGTACGGTCGGCTTCGTGGCCGAGGTCCGGCGGCGCTATCCGGACGTGGTGATCAGCGTGGACACCTGGCGGCACGAGGTCGGCGAGGCGGTCTGCGCCGCGGGCGCGGACCTGCTCAACGACGCGTGGGGCGGCGCCGATCCGGAGCTGGCCGCGGTGGCGGCGCGGCACGGCGCCGGGCTGGTCTGCACGCACGTGGGCGGCGCCCAGCCGCGTACGCGCCCGCACCGGGTGACGTACGAGGGCGGCGACGTGATGGCCGACATCCTGCGGGTCACGCTCGGGCTGGCGGAGCGGGCGGCCGGGCTCGGCGTGCGCCGCGACGGCATCCTGATCGACCCGGGGCACGACTTCGGGAAGTCGACCCGGCACTCGCTGGAGGCCACCCGGCGGCTGGACGAGATGACGGCGACGGGCTGGCCGGTCCTGGTCTCCCTGTCCAACAAGGACTTCGTCGGCGAGACGCTGGACAAGCCGGTCAAGGAGCGGCTGACCGGGACGCTCGCGACGACCGCCGTGTCGGCCTGGCTGGGCGCGCAGGTGTACCGCGTGCACGAGGTCGCCGAGACCCGCCAGGTGCTGGACATGGTGGCGTCCATCGCGGGCCACCGCAGCCCGGCCGTGGCCCGGCGCGGACTGGCCTGAACGTACGGCGGGCCGGGCCGGGCGCGCCGTACGGACCGCCGGTCAGCGCGCCGTACGGGCAGGGCAGCCGGGCCGGTGCGCCGTACGGCCGCCCGCGCCCTCCGCGCTAGCCCGCCTCCTTGGTCACCAGCGCGACCGCCTCGTCCAGGTCGTCCGTGACGTGGAACAGCTCCATGTCGTGCGCCGACGCCTTGCCGGTGCCCGCCACGGAGTCGCGCAGCCAGTCGATCAGGCCCTGCCAGTACGCGGTGCCGAGCAGCACGATCGGGAAGCGGGTGACCTTCTTCGTCTGCACCAGCGTGAGCGCCTCGAACAGCTCGTCCAGTGTGCCCATGCCGCCCGGCAGCACGACGAACCCGCGCGCGTACTTCACGAACATCGTCTTGCGCACGAAGAAGTAGCGGAAGTTGACCCCGATGTCGACATAGGGATTCAGGCCCTGCTCGAAGGGCAGCTCGATGCCGAGTCCGACCGAGGTGCCGCCCGCCTCCAGCGCGCCCTTGTTCGCGGCCTCCATGGCGCCCGGACCGCCCCCGGTGATCACCGCGAAGCCGGCGTCGGCCAGGCCGCGCCCGATGCGTACGCCCGACTCGTACTCCGGCGAGTCCAGCGGCGTACGGGCGGAGCCGAAGACGCTGACCGCGGGGCCGAGTTCGGCCAGGGCGCCGAAGCCCTCCACGAACTCGGACTGGATGCGCATGACCCGCCACGGGTCGCGGTGGATGAAGTCGGACGGTCCGGCCGTGTCCAGCAGACGCTGGTCGGTGGTGCCCGCCTGGACCTGGCGCCGGCGGCGTACCACCGGCCCGAGACGCTGTTCCTGCGGCTCCCGCTGCTCCTCGGGCGTGTCCATGCCGTCTCCCTCCGACTGCGATCTTCCGCCCAGGGTACGCAGTCGTAAATGACGGGCAACGCAATTCGCGGAGACGACGGAGGTTGTGGACGCGGAAGGGAAACGGAAGCGAAGGGGAGCGTTCCGTCACGGTCCGGCGGGCCTGCTCAGCCCGTGAACCACTCCCGCTCAGCCGGTGAACCGGTCCCGCTCAGCCCGTGAGCCAGTCCCGCAGCGCCGCCTCGCAGTGCAGCACCTTCGCCGTCTCGACGTGCTCCTCGCGCTTGTGCGCGAGGTTCGGGTCGCCCGGCCCGTAGTTCACCGCGGGCACGCCGAGGGCGCTGAACCGGGAGACGTCCGTCCACCCGTACTTCGGCTGCGGCACCCCGCCCACCGCCGCGGTGAACGCGGCCGCCGCCGGGTGCGACAGACCGGGCAGCGCGCCCGGTGAGCTGTCGTCGACGATCAGCTCCTCGACGCCGCAGTCCGCGAACACCTCGCGGACGTGTGCGAGCGCCTCTTCGGGGCTCCGGTCCGGCGCGAAGCGGAAGTTGACGGTGACGGTGCACTCGTCCGGGATCACGTTGCCCGCGACGCCGCCCTCGATGCGTACGGCGTTCAGCCCCTCCCGGTACTCGAGCCCGTCGATCACCTGGCGCCTCGGCTCGTACGCGGCGAGCCGGGCCAGTACGGGCTGTGCGGCGTGGATGGCGTTCTTCCCCAGCCAGCCGCGCGCGGAGTGGGCGCGCTGTCCGGACGTACGGAGGCGGACGCGCACCGTGCCCTGGCAGCCGCCCTCGACCTGGCCGCTGGAGGGTTCGAGCAGGACGGCGAAGTCGCCCGCGAGCCAGTCGGGGTGGGCTTCGGCGATGTGGCCGAGGCCGTTGAGGCTGGCGTCGACCTCCTCGTTGTCGTAGAAGACGAAGGTCAGGTCGCGGTTCGGGCGCGGCACCGTGGCGGCGATCCGCAGCTGCACGGCCACCCCGGCCTTCATGTCGCTCGTGCCGCAGCCCCACAGGATGCCGTCCGCGTCGAGCCGCGACGGGACGTTGTCAGCGATGGGCACGGTGTCGATGTGACCCGCGAGGATGACGCGTTCGGCGCGGCCGAGCCGCGTACGGGCGACGACGTTGTTCCCGTACCGGTCCACGTCCAGATGCGGCAGCGCGCTCAGCGCGGCCTCCACCGCGTCCGCGAGGGGCTTCTCCGTCCCGCTCTCGGAGGGAAAGTCGACGAGCTGCGCCGTGAGCAGAGCCGCGTCCTGCTCCAGGTCAAGTCCGGTGAACGACATGGCGCCACCCTAGCTCCGCGCACCGGTACCTTTATCCGCGTGTCAGAGACCTCCACTCCTCGACGGCGGCGTGGCAGGGGTCTTCGGATCCTTGCCGCGCTGGCCGTACTGCTCGGCATCGCCGGTTATCTGGCGACGCAGTACGTCACAGGCGGCGCCGGACCGGCGCGCTGCACCGTACGCGCGACGGGTGAAGGCGAGAGCAACGGCGACGGCGGCTCGGCGGAGTACAAGGTGCGGCCCGAGCAGGCGTCCAACGCCGCGACCATCGAGGCCGTCGCGTCCTCCCGCGAGCTGCCCGAACGTGCCGTGACGATAGCCATCGCGACCGCCATCCAGGAATCCGGGCTGCGCAACATCCGGCACGGCGACCGCGATTCACTCGGCCTGTTCCAGCAGCGCCCCTCGCAGGGCTGGGGCACGCAGCAGCAGATCCTCGACCCGGTGTACGCGTCGGGGAAGTTCTACGACCACCTGGTGAAGGTCCCCGGCTACTCCCGGCTGCCGCTCACCGTCGCGGCGCAGCGCGTGCAGCGCAGCGGCTTCCCGCAGGCGTACGCCAAGCACGAGGCGAACGCCGCCCTGCTCACCGCCGCCCTCACCGGCCGCCGCGCGGCGGCGCTCAACTGCACCACGGGGCCCGGCGGAATCGACAAAGCGGGCAACGCGACGACCGTACGGGAGAAGCTGGCGCGGGAGTTCGGCGAGGACGTGCTGCGCGGCTCCCCGAAGCCGGACACGGCGGCGGCCGGCACGGGCAGCCACCGCGGAAGCGGCACCGGCGCGGACGCCGCGAAGGGGGCGGACGCCAAGCAACCGGAGATCGTCCTCACCGTCGACGCGGAGCAGCGCGGCTGGGAACTCGCGCACTGGGCGCTGGCGCACTGGGCGGAGCTGCGCATCAGCGAGATCTCGTACGGGGGCCGCGAGTGGGCGGCGGACCGTTCCGAGGACGGCTGGCGGGAGTCGGACGAGGACGCGGCGGACGGCGGCGGAACGACAGTGGTGCTGCGGCTGGCGACGGCGTCGTAGCGGTACGGGAAGCCCTGGCTGAAGGCGGTCCGGGGCGGGCTGTGAGGTGGCCGGGGCACGGCTGCCGCGCGTGCTCACCGAAGCCGATTATGCGACGCGTTACCAATCCTTTACCAAACTGGCCCGCAACTTTCGGCCCTCCCGGCGCGATAGGCAGTGCGTTCCGGCCGACAGCGAGTACGGCCGCGAGCGCCTTCCGAAACACAGCACCCCCGCCGTCAAAGGAGCAACATGTCCCTCCCCCTCACGCGCCGGATCGCCAAGGCCGCCCTGCTCAGCGCAGCCGGCGCCGCGTCGGTCGTCGGCGCGGCCGGTGCCGCGAGCGCCGCTGACCAGGCCTCCGGCCTGGGCGGACTGACCAACCTCAGCAGCGCGGACGCCGGCAGCACCCTCGACAGCACCGCGACGAACGCCACGGGGCTCGCCGGGAAGGCGGGCAAGGACGTGGTGGACGCCGGCGTTCCGGCGGCGACGAAGGTCGTGGGCGAGACCGTCAAGGGCTCCAACTCCGATTCCAGCACCGGTGGCCTGCCCACCGCGGGTCTGCCGCTCTCCTGACCCCGGCGCTCCCGGCCGGGCCGGGAGCAGCGTGGGACACCTGATCCGAACGGCGGCGAGGGGCCCCGGAGTTCGCCTCCCGGGCCCCTCGCCGCTGTGTGCTCACTGTCCGCGCAGTCCGGCGTACGGGCGCTGTCCGGCGTACGACCCGGCGCAGCGCCTGTGCCCAGTGCGCCCCTGCCCAGTGCGCCCCTGCTCAGTGCTCCAGCCGCTGTACGGCCGCCGCGACCCGCTCGTCCGTCGCCGTGAACGCGACCCGTACGAACCGCTCGCCCGCCGGACCGTAGAAGTCGCCCGGCGCGACCAGGATGCCGCGCTTGGAGAGCTCGCCGACGGTGTCCCAGCAGGGCTCGTCCCGGGTCGCCCACAGGTAGAGCGACGCCTCGCTGTGCTCGATCCGGAAGCCGTACGCCTCCAGCGCGCCGCGCAGTGCCGCGCGCCGTGCCGCGTACCGTTCGCGCTGCTCCGCGACGTGCGCGTCGTCGTCCAGCGCCGCCGCCGCGGCGGCCTGTACGGGCGCGGGCGCCATCATCCCGCCGTGCTTCCG
This sequence comes from Streptomyces armeniacus, assembly GCF_003355155.1. Lineage (NCBI taxonomy): Bacteria > Bacillati > Actinomycetota > Actinomycetes > Kitasatosporales > Streptomycetaceae > Streptomyces > Streptomyces armeniacus. The sequence continues at coordinate 6,819,405 of NZ_CP031320.1, forward strand.
TACGAGCAGCAGGTCCCCGAGCACGGACGCGTCGCCGACGGCGAACGCGGCGCGGTAGCCGGCGAGGTTGGAGCGCTTGGAGAGCGAGTGGACGGCGACGATCCCCTCGTACGAGCCCCCGCACACGTCCGGGTGCAGCACGGACACCGGCTCGGTGTCCCAGCCCAGTTCGAGGTAGCACTCGTCGCTGACGAGCAGCACGCCGTGCTCGCGCGCCCAGGCGACCGCCGCGCGCAGTGTCTCGGCGGACAGGACACGGCCGGTCGGATTCGAGGGCGAGTTGAGCCACAGCAGCCGCAGCCCGGCCGGGTCCAGCTCCGTGACCTCCTCGTACGTGACCGGCTCCGCACCGGCGGCCCGCGCACCCACCTCGTACGTGGGGTAGGCCAGCCGCGGGTACGCCACGCGGTCGCCCTCGCCCAGCCCCAGCTGGGTCGGCAGCCACGCGACGAACTCCTTCGAGCCGACGACGGGCAGCACGTTCGCATGCTCGACACCGCGTGCCCCGAGGCGGCGCCCGCACCAGCCCGCGATCGCGTCGCGAAGGGCGGGCGTGCCCCACACCGTGGGGTAGCCGGGGCTGTTCGCGGCGTCCGCGAGCGCCCGCCGGACCAGCTCCGGGACCGGGTCGACGGGCGTGCCGACGGACAGGTCCACGATGCCGCCCGCGTGGGCCGCGGCCGTCGCCTTGTACGGCTCCAGGCGGTCCCAGGGGAAGACGGGCAGCCGGGCGGAGACGGATGACAAGGGTTGCTCACTCTCTCTCGGAACACGTCGGTCCCGTACGGGCGTGCCGTACGGGACCGGTGCAGCGGTGCGCGCCTGGCCTCAGGTCACTCGTCGTGGCTCTGCGGCGGCAGTGCGGCGATGACGGGATGGTCGCGCTCGATCAGGCCGAGCTTCGAAGCACCACCGGGCGAGCCGAGCTCGTCGAAGAACTCGACGTTCGCCTTGTAGTAGTCCTTCCACTCCTCGGGAGTGTCATCCTCGTAGAAGATCGCCTCGACCGGGCAGACCGGCTCACAGGCCCCGCAGTCGACGCATTCGTCCGGGTGGATGTACAAGGACCGCTGGCCCTCGTAAATGCAGTCGACGGGGCACTCCTCGATGCATGCCTTGTCTTTAAGATCGACACAAGGCTCCGCGATGACGTAGGTCACGCTGTCGTTCCTCCTCGATAGGGGCGGCGGAGCGAGTACGGCTCTGCCGCGGGGCGCGCGGGAGCGCGGCGTCGTCGATGCCCGCACCTAGTATCTCCGTTCCCCGGCATGAGACGAACAGGAGGGGTGGGTAGAGCTGTGGAATTCGCCACAGGCGGACATCTTGAGGTCCGCATTACCCCTGACGACGTGGGGAAACGCGTATCCGTGAGGTCTTTGACCGGTCCGGATGAGCCGAAGGCCGCCTTTACCGACACTGTAGGCGTCCTCACCTCGTGGACCGGCGGGACGCTGCGGATCACGCGCCGCGACGGGCGGACCGTCGCGCTCCGGGAGGCGGCGCTCGTGGCGGGCAAGCCCGTACCGGCGGCGCCGGCGCGGCGCCGGGGCGTACCGGCCGCGAGCGTGCGCGAGCTGCAGTGGGTCGCGGCGCGGGGGTGGCCGGCCGTCGAGACGGAACGGCTCGGGGAGTGGACACTGCGGGCCAGCCCCGTGGCCGTACGAGGGCCCGTACGGGGGGAAGCATCCGTACGGGGGCCCGTACGGCGTGCGGGCTTCACCTCGCGGGCGAACTCCGTGCTGCCGCTCGGCGACCCCGGACTTCCGCTCGACGCGGCGCTGCGGCACGTTCAGGACTGGTACGCGGAGCGTGGGCTTCCGGCGAAGGTGCAGGTCGCGACCGGTCACGAGGGCGCGCACGAGCTGCTCGCCGCCCGGCTCGACGAGCGCGGCTGGACCGCCGACCGGCACACGCTGATGCGCACCGGCGCCCTCGCGCCGCTCGCCGACCGCGCACCGGACACCCGCGTACGGGTGCACCGGCGGCTCGACGCCGACTGGCTGCGGGCGTACGGGCGCGCGGAAGAGGCGGAGGACGAGACGGCGCCGCGGGTGCTGAGCGGCGGGCCCTCGGTGTGGTTCGCGACGGTTCCCGGCGAGGGCGAGGCGCCTGGCGAGGGCGGGCCGCGTGGGGAGGGCGAGGCGCATGGCGAGGGCGGGCCGCCCGTCCCCGCCGCGATCGGGCGGTGCGTGGTGGACGGGCGCTGGGCCGGGTTCGCGGCGATAGAGGTGGCACCGGCGTACCGGCGGCAGGGCTTCGCCCGCGCCGTCATGGCGGAGCTGGCCCGTACGGCGCTCGCGGAGGGCGCCTCGGCCGCGTACCTCCAGGTGGAGGCGGACAACGACGCGGCACGCGCGCTGTACGACGGCCTGGGGTTCGCGGACCACCACGCGTACCACTACCGCACCGCACCACGGGTCTGACCGCGCCGACCGCGCCAGGGAGCTACACATGACGACGAGCGGCAACAGGGAGCGGTTCCGGCGTGCCGCTGCCGAGGAGCGGCCCGACCTGGCACTGCTGTGCCTGCTGATCGGCGCCGAGTCCGATCCGGAGGGCGGCGAGGCGGCGATCGACGCGGCGCAGATCGAACTCGACCGGCTGGCCGGCGAACTGCCTGCGGACCTGCCGGGCGACGGTGCAAGCGGTGCCGGCGGCAGCGGGCCCGTGCCGCCCGGCGGCCCGCAGGCCTGGGCGGAGGCGCTGCGGCGGCTGCTCGGCGAGACGTACGGCTTCCACGGCACCCCGGCGGACTACCGCCGCCTCGACTCCTCACTCCTCCAGGCCGTGCTGACCCGCAGACGCGGGCTGCCGATCCTGCTGTCCGTGGTCTGGATCGAGGTGGCCCGGCGGGCCGGGGCGCGCGTGTACGGGGTGGCGCTGCCCGGCCACTTCGTCGTCGGCTTCGGCGACCCGGACGGCGAACACGTACTGGCCGACCCCTTCGCCGGCGGACGTACGCTCGCGGCCTCGGACGTGGACCTGCTCGTCGCGGGCGCGACCGGCGAACGGAGCCCCGTACCGCCGACCCTGCTGCGGCCCGCGGACCCGCTGGACACGGTGCTGCGGGTGCTCAACAACGTCCGGGCGTGGGCCGCCGCCCGCCCCGAGCACTCGTCCGTCCAGCTGTGGGCCCTCGAACTCGCCCTGCTCCTCCCCCACCGCCCGATGCGGCTACGGCTGGAGCACGCGCAACTGCTCGTCGAGCGGGGCGATTTCCTGGCGGGGGCACAGGAACTGGAGGAGTACGCGGACCTCGTGGCGACGGTGGACCCCCGCTCGGCCGACACGGCCCGCCACGCGGCCCACACGGCCCGAGCCCGCCTCAACTAGGCGCTGCGCCGGGCTTTAGCCGTACGTCGGCCCTCGGGCGCCCCGGCATTCCGCCGGACCCTCGCCACGGGGGCGGGGCGCCGTCGCGGCGGGAAGGGTGCGGGCCCGTGCCCAACTGGCCCGGCACGCCAGACGCCCGGACCGGGGCCCGTCTCCTATACACATTTCCGAGCCCAATAGACGGGCCCCTACTTCTTCTGCCGTCCTCTCGCGGCCGCGCCGGGCGCGCGCTCCACGGACGCGCCGTGGCATCACGCCCAGCCGCCGTCCGACGAAGGCGGAGCAGCGGCCCCCGGTATACGTCGCGACGCCGAGCCGGACCGCGACCCGGCCCCCGACCCGGACCGCGACCCGGCCCCCGACCCCGACCGCGATCGGGGCCCCGACCGCGGCCGCGGCACCCAGAGCGGCGACGGCACGGACGGCGACGGCGAAGGGGGCGAGAGCTGATGGACGTATTCGACGTCGCGCTCCGGCTGGTCGCCGTGCTCGTGGTCTTCCTCACCTTCCCCCTGATCATCGGCCAGACCGAGCACAAGGTGATGGCCCACATGCAGGGCCGCGTCGGCCCGATGTACGCCGGCGGGTTCCACGGCTGGGCCCAACTGATCGCCGACGGGGTCAAGTTCGCGCAGAAGGAAGACGTCGTTCCGGACGGTGCCGACCGGCGGGTCTTCCAGTTGGCCCCCGCCGTGGCGCTCATCCCGTACCTCCTGGTCCTGATCGCCATTCCGATCGCGCCAGGCAGCGGCGTCGGGCAGGTGATCGACGCCGGCATCTTCTTCGTACTCGCCGTGATGGGCGTCGGCGTGCTCGGCTCGCTGATGGGCGGCTGGGCCTCCGCGAACAAGTTCTCGCTCCTCGGCGGCCTCCGTACGGGCGCCCAGCTGATGGCGTACGAGCTGCCGATGCTGCTCGCCGCCGCGTCCGTCGCGATGGCCGCCGGCACGCTCTCGCTGACCGGCATCCTCGGCGCCTTCGAGTGGTGGTGGGTGCCGTGGCAGATCATCGGCGCCGTCGTCTTCTTCACGGCCGGGCTGGCCGAGCTTCAGCGGCCCCCGTTCGACGCCCCGGTCGCGGACTCGGAGATCATCTTCGGTGCCTACACCGAGTACACGGGGCTGCGTTTCGCCCTCTTCCTGCTTGCCGAGTACGCGGGCATCGTGGTGCTCTGCGGGCTGACCACCGTGCTGTTCCTGGGCGGCTGGCACGGCCCGTTCTCCGGCGAACTCGGCTGGCTGTGGACCCTGCTCAAGACGGCGGTGCTCGCCTTCGTGGTCATCTGGCTGCGGGTCAGCTATCCGCGGCTGCGCGAGGACCAGATCCAGCGGGTGGCCTGGACCGCGCTCGTACCGCTCGCGCTCCTTCAGATCGCCCTCACCGGCGTCGTCAAGGTGGTGATCCAGTGAAGTCCCGCCCGTCGTCCGCGACTCCCACCGTGACGGCCGCCGCCGGCGCGGCCGACGCCCCGGCGGAGCCGTCCGGGAAGCGCCGTTCGCTGCCCGGTTCGGGGCTCGCCAAGGGCCTCGCGGTCACCCTTCGTACGATGACGCGGCGGTCGGTCACCGCGCACTATCCGGACGTGCAGCCCGAACTGCCGCCGCGCAGCCGGGGCGTCATCGCGCTGTTCGAGGAGAACTGCACGGTCTGCATGCTGTGCGCGCGCGAGTGCCCCGACTGGTGCATCTACATCGACTCGCACAAGGAGACGGTGCCGCCGACCGCTCCGGGCGGGCGGGAGCGCAGCCGGAACGTGCTGGACCGCTTCGCCATCGACTTCTCACTCTGCATGTACTGCGGCATCTGCATCGAGGTGTGCCCCTTCGACGCGCTGTTCTGGTCGCCGGAGTTCGAGTACGCGGAGACCGACATCCACGAGCTGACGCACGAACGGGACAAGCTGCGGGAGTGGATGTGGACCGTGCCCGAACCGCCCGCGCTGGATCCGGCGGCGGAGGAGCCGAAGGAGATCGCCGCGGCCCGTAAGACGGCGGACAAGCTCGCCGCCGCCGAACAGGCGCAGCGGGCCGAGCAGTCGGAGCAGCCGGGACAGCGCGAACAGCCCGAGCCGCCCGGACAGTCCGGACAGGCCGACGCGGCACGGGACCAGGCACCGGGACCGCGGGAGGGCGACGCGTGAGCCACGCTGCCGCACACCCCGGATTCCTCTCGCCCACCGGTGTCGAGATCGTCTTCGTCCTCGTCGGCATCGCCACCCTCGCCGCCGCCGTCATCACCGTCACCACCAGGAAACTGGTGCACGCGGCGCTGTGGCTGGTGGTGGCGCTCGGCGGGATCGCCGTCGAGTACCTGCTGCTCACCGCGGAGTTCATCGCGTGGGTCCAGGTGCTGATCTACGTCGGGTCCGTCGTCGTCCTCCTCCTCTTCGGGCTGATGCTCACGCGCGCGCCGATCGGTGACTCGCCGGACGCCGACTCCGGCAACCGGTGGGTGGCGCTCGCGGTCGCCCTGGCCGCCGCGGCCACGCTGGTCACCGTCGTCGTGGACGCGTTCCGCGCCACGTGGATCGACCTCGACTCGTCCGTGCAGGGCTCCGCCGACGTCACCGGCGAGATCCTCTTCCGGCACTGGGTGCTGCCGTTCGAGGCGCTGTCGGTCCTGCTGCTCGCCGCGCTCGTCGGCGCGATCGTGCTGTCCCGCAAGGCGGGCCGCGCAGCCGCCGGTCCGGGCCCGAGCCCCGCACCGGACGAGACCGCCACCGACGGAGAGGAGCAGCGCTGATGCATCTCGCCTATCCGGCCGTGCTCGCCGTCCTCCTCTTCTGCGTCGGCATCTACGGCGTCCTCGCCCGCCGCAACGCCATCCTGGTCCTGATGTCGGTCGAGCTGATGCTCAACGCCGTCAACCTCAACCTCGTGGCGTTCGACGTCTGGCTCCGCGAAACCCTGCACACAGGTCAGGCGCTCACCCTCTTCGTCATCGCCATCGCCGCCGCCGAGATCGGCATCGGTCTCGCCATCGTGCTGATGGTCTACCGCAACAGAGGCACCTCCGACGTCGACCGCCTCCGCGACCTCAAGGAGACCGCGGCCGGGGCCGCGACCGGGACCGCGGACGGCGACGCCAGCACACGCGAACAGGGGAATTCCGCCGGGAGGCAGACCGCGTGACCACCACGACCCTCGCCGTCCTCGTCCCCCTGCTGCCCTTCCTCGGCGCCGTCGCCGGTCTGCTGCTGGGCCGTACGGCACCCGGCTTCGTACGGCCGCTCGCCGTGCTGCCCACCCTCCTCGCGACCGTCTTCGCCTGCTTCATCGCCGCCGAGCACGGCAAGAGCGACGCGCTGAAGGCGGCCACCGAGCTGACGCCCACCGGCAACGAAGCCCTCCCCATCCAGCTCGCCCTGCACATCGACGGCTTCGCCGCGCTGGTCGCCATCCTGGTCGGGGTCGTCGCCGGCTGCGTGCAGCTCTACTCCACCGGCTACCTGCGCGACGACCCGCGCTACTCCTCGTACGCCGCCCTCGTCTCCCTCTTCACCGCCGCGATGTTCCTCGTCGTCTACAGCGACGACCTCATCGTGCTGCTGGTCGGCTGGGAGATCATGGGCATCTGCTCGTACTTCCTGGTCGGGCACTACTGGCAGACGCGGGCCGCGCGCGACGCGTCCATGAAGGCGTTCCTGGTCACCAAGCTCGGCGACGTCCCCTTCCTGATCGGCATCCTGGCTCTGGCCACCGAGATGGGCAGCTTCCGGATCAGCACCATCGTCACCCGGGTCGGCTCCTCACTCTCCGGCTTCGAACTCGAACACCCCACTCTCATCGCGCTGCTGCTGCTCGCCGGGATCGCGGGCAAGTCCGCGCTGTTTCCGCTGCACACGTGGCTGCCCGACGCGATGGCCGGCCCCACGCCCGTCTCCGCGCTGATCCACGCCGCGACGATGGTCGCCGCCGGCGTGTACTTCGTCGCCCGGCTGCTGCCCGTCTTCGCCGCGTCCGCCGCCGCCCTCTCCGTACTGGCGGTGATGGCCGCCGTCACCATGGTCGGCTCGGCGCTCGCCGCGCTCGCCCAAGACGACGTGAAACGCGTCCTGGCCTACTCGACCATCGGCCAACTCGCCTACATGGCGGGCGCCCTGGCCGTCGCCGACCGCGGCGCGGCCGTCTTCCACCTCCTCTCCCACGGCGCCTTCAAGGCGCTGCTGTTCCTCGGCGCGGGCGTCCTCATCCACACCGCCGGCACCAACTCGCTGGCCGCGATGGCCCGTATGCGCGGCATCGCCCGGCGCGCCCCCGACGCGTGCTGGACGATGGCCATCGCGCTCCTCGCGCTCGCCGCCATCCCGCCCTTCGCGGGCTTCTTCTCCAAGGAGGCGGTGCTCGGCGCCGCCGAGCACGCCGCGATCGGCGACGCCCGCGGCGTGCCCACCGGCGCCGGCTGGACCGTGCTCGTCGCCGGTCTGCTCACCGCCCTCCTCACCGCGGCCTACGCCGCCCGCCTCTGGCTGCTCGCCTTCCGCGGCGACGGCCCGCAGGAGGCCCCCGACCACGGCCGCGAGCCGCTCGTCATGAACTCGGTGCTCTGGGCGCTCGCCCTCCCCTCCCTCGCCTTCGGCATCCTCTACGGCGCCCTGCCGGACTGGTTCGACGGCCACTCGCTGACCCCGACCCTCACCACCTCCGTGCTCGGCACCGGCCTCGCCGGAGTGGGCGCGATCGTGACGTACGCCGCGTGGCGGCACACCACCGCGCTCGCCGCCCGCGTCCCGCTCGGCGCCGTCGCCGCGCACCCCGGGAGCGACCCGTCCGTGTCCGAGGCCGAGGCCATCGCCAGCCACGAGCCCGCTTATGGCGACATTGCCGCCGCCCGCGACCCCGCCGACCCCGGCCGGCTGCTGCTCGGGCCCTTGCACCGGCACGCCGCGCGCGGCTTCCACCTCGACGCCGTGTACGCGGCACTGTTCGTACGCCCCGTCCAGGCCGCCGCCCGGCTGGTGCGCTTCCTGGACCGCGAGGTCGTCGACACGTATGTACGCGGCGCCGGGCTCGGACCCAGGCTTCTCGGCACCGCCGTACGCCGGGCCCAGACCGGAAACGCGCAGACCTATCTCGGCGCGCTGCTCGCCGGGTCCCTCGTGCTGGCCGTGGCCGCCGTCCTGGTGGCCGCCGGAACCGGAGGAGCCTGACCGTGCTGCCCCTCAACGACACCACCATGGGCCTCCTGCTCGCGGCCGTCGTCGTGCTCCCCCTGCTCGGCTCGGCCGCGGCACTGCTCCCCGCGCCGCCCGGACTGAAGGGCACCGGCCCCGAACAGGCCGTGCTGCGCCATGGCGTGACCGTCACCGGCGTGGTGCTCGCCGGCGCGGTCCTGCTCGCTCTCGGCTTCGACCACGATCACCCGGCGGCCATGCAGGCCGAGACGGATATCAGCTGGATCCCGGCCCTCGACATCCGCATCCACTTCGGCATCGACGGAGTCTCCCTCCCCCTGCTCGTGCTGACCGCGCTGCTGACCTTCCTCTGCGCGCTCTACAGCTACTTCCGGATGCCCTCAGGCCCGTCCGCCAAGGGCTTCGTCGCACTGCTGCTCGTCCTCGAGTCCGGCACCCTCGCCACCTTCGCCGTCCTCGACCTGATGTTGTTCTTCCTGGCGTTCGAGATGGTGCTCATCCCGATGTACTTCCTCATCGCCCGCTGGGGCGGCGCGGAACGGGGCCCCGCCGCCTGGAAGTTCATCCTCTACACCCTCCTCGGGTCCGTTGTGATGCTCCTCGGCCTGCTCCTCGTGGGACTCGAGGCAGGCACGTTCGACATGGTGGCACTCGGCACTGACAACGGCCCCGGCACGGACGGCGGCGGCCCCCAACTGAGCCACACCGTGCAGCTCGTGGCCGTCCTCGCCATCGGCATCGGCCTCGCCGTGAAGACCCCGATGTGGCCGCTGCACAGCTGGCTCCCGGACGCGCACACGGCCGCCCCCACCGTCGGCTCCGTGCTCCTCGCGGGCGTCCTGCTGAAGATGGGCACGTACGGCTTCGTCCGCATCCTGCTGCCCGTCGCGCCCGACGGGATGCAGACGTTCGCGCCGTACCTCGCCGCCCTCGCCACCGTCGGCATCATCTACGGCTCCCTCGCCTGCCTCGCCCTCGCCCGCCGCGGCGCCAAGGGCGACCTCAAGCGCCTCATCGCGTACTCCTCCGTGGGCCACATGGGCTTCGTGCTGCTCGGCATCTCGACCATGACCCGTACGGGCGTGAACGGCGCGCTCTTCGCGAACGTCGCCCACGGCCTCATCACCGGCCTCCTCTTCTTCCTCGTCGGCGCGCTCAAGGACCGCACCGGCACCACCGACCTCGACCAGCTCGCGGGCAGCACGGGCGCCGCGCTGTACGGGAGGGTGCCGCGGTTCGGCGGGCTGCTCGCCTTCGGGGCCGTCGCCTCGCTCGGGCTGCCCGGACTCGCGGGATTCTGGGGCGAGATGCTCGCCCTGCTCGGCGCCTTCCAGCCGGCCGACGGGCTGAGCCGGCCCGCGTACCTCACCTTCATGGCGTTCGGCGCCGTCGGCACCCTGCTCACCGCCGCGTACCTGCTGCTCGTCGTACGGCGCGTCTGCATGGGCGATCCGGAACAGCAGCCCGAGCCGGCCGAGGGGGCGGCGGCGCTGCCCGACATCCGCGGCCACGAGTTCGCCGCCTGGACGCCGCTCGTCGTCCTCACCGTCCTCGCCGGGCTCTGGCCCGCGGCCCTCCTCGGGCTCACCGACCCCGCCGTACAGGACCTCCTGCCAGGAGTGACCCGATGACCGCCACCGCAGTGGGCGCCGCCGCCGACACGGTCACCACCGTCGACACGGTCACCGCCGCCGGCGTCGTGCAGTCCGTCGACTGGCTCGCGATCGCCCCGCCGACCCTCGCCGCCGTGGCCGGTCTCGCCGTCCTCGTCCTCGACCTGTTCCTGCCGGAGGCGCGCAAGCACCTGCTCGGCTGGGCGGCCTGCGCCGGACTGGCGTTGGCGGGGCTGTCGATCCTGCCGCTGCTGGACGGCGACCGGAGCACGTTCTGCCTCACCACCCAGCCGGACGTGTGCAGTTACGTGGCCGACCCGTTCACGCTCGTCATCCAGTTCCTGGTGCTCGGCGGCGCGTTCCTCGCGGCGCTGCTGTCGATGGCGTCCGTACGGGACGAGCGGCTGCCCGCGGGCGAGTTCTGGTTCCTGCTGCTGTCCTCGGCGGCGGGTGCCGCGCTGCTCCCCGCCTCCCGCGACCTGGCGACCCTCGTGGTGGCGCTGGAGGTCGCGTCGCTGCCCGCGTTCGCGCTGGTCGGGCTGCGGCGCGGGGACCGTATGTCGTCGGAGGCGGCGCTCAAGTTCTTCCTGTCGTCGGTGGCGGCGACCGCCGTGATGCTCCTCGGCGTCAGCTTCGTGTACGCGGCCACCGGCTCGATGCACCTGGTCACCGTCGCCGACGCGCTGCCCGGCGCCGACGCGCGGCTGGAGACGCTGGCCACCACGGGCGTCGTGCTGACCCTGGTCGGCTTCGCCTTCAAGACGGCCGCCGCGCCGTTCCACTTCTGGGTGCCGGACACGTACGTCGGGGCGCCGCTGCCCGTCGCCGCGTACCTCTCGGTGATCGGGAAGGCGGTCGGCTTCTCCGGCCTCATCCTCGTCACCGTGATCGCCTTCCCCGGCTACGACCACATCTGGGGGCCCGCGCTCGCCGTGCTCGCCGCCCTCACCATGACCGTCGGCAACGTCGCCGCCCTGCGCCAGCGCCCCGAGCGCGAACACAGCGCCGTCCGCCTGCTGGCCTGGTCGTCCGTCGGCCAGGCGGGCTACCTCCTGGTCCCCATCGCCGCCGCGGGGAGCGCCGACCGTCCGGCGGAGGCCATCGGGTCGACCGTCGCGTACGCCCTGATGTACGCCGTCGTGAACTTCGGCGCGTTCGCCGTCGCCGCCCACGTCCGTACGGTCAGCGCGGCCCACCGCATCGACGACTACCGCGGCCTGTACGCGCGCCACCCGCTGGACGCACTCGCCCTCGGCTTCTTCCTGCTGTGTCTCGCCGGGCTGCCGCCGGGCGTCATCGGGCTGTTCGCCAAGGTGACCGTCTTCCGTGCGGCCGTGGACGCCGACCTGGGCTGGCTCGCCGTCGTCATGGCCGTGAACGTGGTCATCGCGCTCTACTACTACCTCCAGTGGACCGCGCTCCTCTTCCGTCCCTCCGAGGAGCTCCGCCCCTCCGGCGAACTCCGCCCCTCCGGCGAGCCGGCGCCCGCGCACGCCACTGCGCCCGCCACTGCGCCCGCCACCGCCGTACGCGTCGCCGCGCCCGTCACGGTCACCATCGCGCTCACCGGGGTGCTCGGCATCGCCCTGTCCGGTGCACCCCAGCTTGTCCTCCGCTTCGCCTCCGGGACGCTTCTGTAGGGGTCCGGCCGGGAACTGGCGGCCCTCATCTGGCGTTGACCAGTAGGTGAGGGTCCACTGGAGGGTGGAACGACCACCTGGCTCAGCGTTCCCCTGCTGCACCACCTGGAGGGCGTACCGTGCACCGCCGGCACAACGGGCTGAGGACAGCACTGCTCCTCGCGGCACTGTCCGCCCTCATCGTCGCCATCGGCAGCTTCTTCGGCCGTACGGGCCTGCTGATCGCTGTCGTTGTCGCGCTCGGCACGAACGCGTACGCGTACTGGCACAGTGACAAGCTGGCGCTGCGGGCCATGCGGGCGCGGCCCGTCAGCGAGTTCGAGGCGCCCGAGCTCTATCGGATCGTGCGCGAGCTGTCCACGGCCGCCCGGCAGCCCATGCCCCGGCTCTATCTGTCCCCGACACAGGCGCCGAACGCGTTCGCCACCGGACGCAACCCCCGTAACGCCGCCGTGTGCTGCACGGACGGCATCCTGCGCATCCTGAACGAGCGGGAGCTGCGCGGCGTCATCGGGCACGAGCTGAGCCACGTCTACAACCGCGACATCCTCATCTCGTCCGTCGCCGGAGCGCTGGCCTCCGTGGTGATGTTCCTGGTGAACTTCGCGTGGCTGATCCCGCTCGGCCGGTCCGACGACGACGAGGGTCCGGGCCTGCTCGGCATGGTGCTCATCATGATCCTCGGGCCGCTCGCCGCCGCGCTGATCCAGCTCGCCGTCAGCCGCTCCAGGGAGTACGCGGCGGACGCCTCCGGCGCCCGGCTCACCGGCGACCCGGCGGCACTCGCGTCCGCACTCCGCAAGCTGGACGCGGGCACGAAGCAGCTGCCGCTGCCGCCCGAGCCGCGCCTGGAGACCGCAAGCCATATGATGATCGCGAACCCGTTCCGCCCCGGCGTCGGGATGTCCCGCCTCTTCTCCACCCACCCGCCGATGGCCGAACGCATCGCACGGCTCGAACGGATGGGAGGTCCGCGGTCGTGAAGACTCTCCTCAACGTCATCTGGCTGATCTTCTCCGGCGTCTGGATGGCCATCGGATACGCGGTGGCCGGCGTCATCTGCTGCATCCTCGTCGTCACCATCCCGTTCGGCATCGCCTGCTTCCGCATCGCGGTCTACGCCCTGTGGCCCTTCGGGAACAGAGTGGTGCAGCGCGGCGACGCCGGGGCGGCCTCCGGCATCGGGAACGTCATCTGGTTGATCTTCGCCGGGATCTGGCTCACGATCGGCCACTTCCTGGCGGGCGTCGCGTTCTGCGTCACGATCATCGGGATCCCGTTCGGGCTGGCGCACTTCAAGCTGATGCCGGTCAGCCTGATGCCTCTCGGCCGGGAGATCGTCCCGACGGACGCCCCGACGGCGTACCCCGGCTACCGCTGGTAGCGCGTACGGGCGTCACGACCGCGCCTCGCCGGCGTCGGCCGTGGTGCCCATGTCGCCCGCGTCGCCCACGATGCGGCGCATCGCCACGAGCAGGTCGTGCCCGGACAGTACGAAGTCCGGATCCAGCGCCTTCTGCACGATGAGCCCGGCCACGAGCGTCTGGTAGAGCGTGCCGAAGACGCCGGCCTCCTCGTCCGAGACGTGCGCCTCCGGGACGCCGTTGAACAGCGAGACGAGTCCCACGCGCGCCTCTGGCTGCGCCCGTACGAACGCCGCCCGCAGCTCCGGGTCGGTGTCCGCGTGCAGTACGGCCTCCAGGTTCGACGACCACACCCGCTGGTGCTTCTCGAAGAGCGCCCCGACCGTGGCCCAGCCCGCCTCGAAGCGCTCCGCCAGGGGCGCGCCGGGATCGATCCCGGCCTCCAGCGCCTGCTGTACGTCGTCGGCCCACTCGCCCATCGCCGCGAACAGCGCCTCGCGCAGGAGGGCGTCCTTGGACCCGTAGTGGTAGCCGATCGAGGCCAGGTTCGTGCCGGATTCCCGCACGATGTCGCGTGCAGTCGTACGGGCGTACCCCTTGGCGAGCAGGCAGCGCTTCGCGCCTTCCAGCAGATCCTCGCGATGTCCCATGGCACGACGGTACCGCAGCGATAGACGGGCGTATTACACAAACGTCATAGACAACCGTTTAAGACGCTCGTATAGTCGCCGTCATGACCTCGCCGAAGACCGCCGCCGACGCGGCCCGCGACCGCGCCGACCGCGCCGGACGCGCCGGACGCATGGAGTGGGCCGCGCTGGCCGTTCTCCTGCTGCCCCTCCTTCTGGTCTCCATGGACGTCTCCGTCCTCTACTTCGCCGTCCCGTTCATCTCCCGCGAGCTCGGACCCAGCGCCACCGAGCAGCTGTGGATCTTCGACATCTACGGCTTCGTCCTCGGCGGCCTCCTCCTCACCATGGGCGCGCTCGGCGACCGCGTCGGCCGCCGCAGGCTCCTGCTCACCGGCGCCGCGGCGTTCGGCGCCGCCTCCGTGGCCGCCGCGTACGCCACGACCCCCGGCATGCTCATCGCCGCCCGCGCGCTCCTCGGCATCGGCGGCGCCACCCTCATGCCCTCGACGCTCGGGCTCATTCGCGACCTGTTCCGCGACGCGAAGCAGCGCGCCACCGCCATCTCCATCTGGTCCGCCGTCCTGACCGGCGGCGTCGCGCTCGGGCCCGTACTCAGCGGCGTACTCCTCGAGCACTTCTGGTGGGGCTCCGTGTTCCTGATGAACCTGCCGGCGATGGTCCTGCTGCTCGCGCTGGCCCCCGCGCTGGTCCCCGAGTCCCGCAACCCGTACACCGCCGCCCGCTTCGACTGGCCCGGCTCACTGCTCTCGCTCGCCGCGATCCTCCCGGTGATCTACGGCGTCAAGGAACTCGCCGCCCACGGCTGGGCGTTCGGGCCCGTCCTCGCCCTCGCGGCCGGGCTCGCCTTCGCCGCCGCCTTCCTGCGCCGGCAGCGCACCGCCGCACACCCGATGATCGACCTCGCGCTGTTCCGCAGCCCCGGCTTCGGCGCCGCGCTCGGCACCAACCTCGTCGCGATGTTTGTGATGGTCGGCTTCGCCATCTTCACCACCCAATACCTCCAGTCGGTGCTCGCGATGAGCCCGCTCGAGGCCGCCCTCTGGAGCCTGGTGCCGTCCGGGAGCGTCGGGGTCGCCGCCCCCGCCGCCGTCCAGCTCGCGCGCCGCGTCCCCCGCGCGTACGTGATCAGCGGAGGCTTCGCGGCCGCCGCGCTCGGCTTTCTGGTCCTCACCCAGCTGCGCGCCGGCTCGCCCCTGGTCCTGGTGCTCGCGGGGGCGGGCGTGTACGCGATGGGCGTCGCAGTCGTGATGACCCTGGTCACCGACCTCGTACTCGGCGCCGCCCCCGCCGAACAGGCGGGCACCGCCTCCGGGTTGCTGGAGAGCGTCACGGAGTTCGGCGGCGCCCTGGGCATGGCCGTCCTCGGCAGCGTCGGCGCCGCCGTCTACCGCCACCAGGCCGCCGACACCCTCCCCGGCGGCCTCCCGGGCGACGCGGCGGACGCCGCCCGCGAGACGCTCGGCGGCGCGGGCGCGGTGGCCGGCCGGCTACCGGAGCCGACCGGAGACGCGCTGCTCACCGCGGCCCGCGCGGCCTTCACCGACGGCATGAACGCCGCGGCGGTCGCGGGCGCCGTACTCACCGCGACCGCGGCCGTCGCCACCGCGCGCGCCCTGCGCACCGTACGGGCCCCCGCGCCCGCGGCTCCTACGCCCGCCGCCGCTCCGGAGGACGGCAAGATCAGCGGTAGTTGACGAACTGCAGCGGGAAGTCGAGGTCCTTGCCCTTCAGCAGCGCGATGATCTCCTGCAGCGCGTCCCGGCTCTTGGACGTCACCCGCAGCTCGTCGCCCTGCACCTGCGCCTTGACGCCCTTCGGGCCCTCGTCGCGGATGATCTTCGCGACCTTCTTGGCATCGTCCTGGGAGATGCCTTCCTTCAGCGTCGCGAAGAGCTTGTACTCCTTGCCCGACGCCTGCGGCTCCCCGGCGTCCAGGGCCTTCAGCGAGATCCCGCGCTTCACCAGCTTCGCCTGGAAGATGTCGAGGACGGCCTTCACCCGCTCCTCGGCATTGGCGCGCATCTCGATCTTGTCCCCGGACCAGGCGATCGAGGCGCCCACGCCCTTGAAGTCGTAGCGCTGCGCGATCTCCTTGGCGGCTTGGTTGAGGGCGTTGTCGACCTCCTGCCGCTCGACCTTCGAGACGATGTCGAAACTGGAGTCGGCCATGGTGGATTGGCTCCTCACACTTAGATCCGGTCACATGGGCTACGGCCCACTCGCGCGAACCGCGCCCGCCAGCCTAGCCACCCCCGTCCGCCGTCGAACGCCGATAATCCGGGTGGCGGACCACCCCCCGCCATCAGGTATGGTTTACCCCGTTGCCACGGAGCGCGGCCAGGAGCGGCGCCCAGAGCAGCAAAACCCTGGCGGTGTGCCCGAGCGGCCAAAGGGAGCAGACTGTAAATCTGCCGGCTCAGCCTTCCTAGGTTCGAATCCTAGCGCCGCCACAGCATGCAAAAGGGCCCGTGCCCAGCGGAAACGCTGAGCACGGGCCCTTTCTTGCATCTCGGAGTCAGGCAGTGAACTTGTACCACCCCGAGCAGTAGTCATCGTCGTCATCCACCTGCACGCAGCCCCTGATGTTGTAGACCGTCCCCTCGGGAAGGTTCGTGTTGCGGCTCGTGCGGTCGTCCGGGTTCAGACCGCCATCGATCCGTTCCCCCCAGTCGGGGACGTTGTCCTTGTCGTACTGGATGTAGATGCGGTTGCCGGGGCTCTTCTGGCGGTAGGTGTGGAACCAGTCGCCCTTGTGCTTGAACTGCACGTAGCCCGCGTAGTCCTTGTAGCCGTTGGACGTGTCGTAGACCTTGATCGTCTCGTTGCTGCCCAGCGCGACCGGCCCGTCGCCGGGCGCAGCAGCGGCCGGCATCGCCAGCGCGCACACCGCACCGATCGCCGCCAGCGGCGTCGCCGCGGCCTTGAAGATCCTGCGCATGATGGAACTCCTCCTCCGTTAAGAAGCTGTCTCGGGTCCTGAAAGGACACGGTGACGAGCCTTCTGTGCAGTTGGCTCGTTTACTTCCTGCGCTCACACTAAGAAGCCGGGGAGCGGACGCCCATGTGTTTCGGAGGTGGCCGAAACGCAGCCGAGTTCCCACTGAAGAGACGGCTTTCTGTGCGGTTCAGGGGTCTGCCGCGGCCGGACTCTGCTCGCCGCGACAGGCGGGACAGTTGCTGATGCCGGTCGTACGGTGCCGGTGTGACAGGGGGCCGGGGTCCGGACGCCGCTGAGGACTCAACATGTGTTCGAGCGGCACCCGATGAAGGTCGGGACGGTTTCGTCATACTGCCCGTGTGCGGTGGTTGAGCGGAGCGATTGTCCTCTGTGGTGTAGGGATGGCCGGCTGGGGGTGGTGGCTTGGACGGCGGCAAGGGCTCGTCTTCAGCTTGGACGAGGACCCCGAAAGCGGCGTTCATGCGGCGCTGACGGCCGACGGGGCCGGTCAGTTCGCGTATCCCCTCGCCGCGCTCGTCCTCATGCTGCTGATCGTGGCGATGCTCCGGCGGCGCCGGGAGGACATCCGTACCGGGCTGGCGGCCTGGCGGGAGCATCCGGTCGTGCTCTCTGCCGGCGCGCTCGCCTGGGCCGCCGCGCCCTGGTGCGGTGCGCTGCTCTGGCTGCTCGTGCGGGACTGGGTGCTGGGTGTCCCGGCGGGCCGCCATCTGTCCCGCTGGGTGCTGGCCGACCGGCCGTTCGCCTGGTTCGTCGGCACGCTGCTCGCGATAACGGCCGTCTTCTTCGCGGTCATCGGGCCCTGGCTGACGGACCACCTCTTACGTGTGCTGCGCTATCGGCGACGGCTTGAGCGGCTCCGACGGCAGGGAGAGGACGAGGCCCTGTCGCGAGGCATCCTGAAGCTCGGCGAGGAGATCGCCGAACGGCCCTACCGCGAGCAGACGCTGATCAGTCTGCTGCTGCGCATCCAAGCGGGCCGGCCCCAGGGCGAGTTGTTGGACAGCGTGCTGCGTACCCTGTCCCGCATCCCGCGTCTGGACGAGCCGGGCTGGCTGTTCAGGCTCAGCCCTCTGTGGGACTCCGAAGTGAGGGCGCGTCTGGTTCTCGCCGACGCCCTGGTGATCAACTACACCCGCACGCGGGCACGGCCGCACCTGGACGTGGCCTTGCTCCTCCTCGAAGGGCTTCATCGCCGCCCGCCGGTCCTTGCCGGCCGCAGAGCGCGGGCCGCGGTCGCGCTGACTCTCGCCTGGGCCCTGGGCCTGCGCGATACGAGCCCCTCCGCCGCCGACGGCGACGACCTCGGCCGTGCCGTCGTCCTGGCAGAGCAGGCCGCCGCCGTGCTTCCCGCGGAGACTACGGGCGGAACCCTGGGCCGGCTTCTGGTCAAGCGGTACGAGCGGCAGGCGGATGCGACCACGCTGGACCGGGCGATCGACGCGCTGCGGCCGGCCGGCCGGTCCCCCGCGCTGATCTGGGCACTGGTGCTCCGGCACCGTGCAACCGGTGAGGGAAACGACCTGGCGGAGGCCGTCGCGACCGCCCAAGACACGGTCGCCGAAGACCCGGACAGCGAGGAGGGACTGGCCATGCTG
Organism: Streptomyces armeniacus; assembly: GCF_003355155.1. NCBI lineage: Bacteria > Bacillati > Actinomycetota > Actinomycetes > Kitasatosporales > Streptomycetaceae > Streptomyces > Streptomyces armeniacus. The sequence goes on from NZ_CP031320.1 coordinate 6,837,696, forward strand.
CTGTTCACCGTCACCCAGGTGCCGGCGTGGCTGTCCGGGCCGGAGCGTGACCTGGTGGCGGACCTGCTGGACGCGGTGGACCGCCTGCCGGATGTGTCGTATCCGCTGAACATGGTGTCCGCGCTGCTCAGAGCCGCCCTCGTCGTGGACGAGGACGACGAGGCGGCGCTCTCCTGGTACGAGCGCGCCCTGACGCTGGTCGAACAGTCGGCCTCCCTCGGGCTGAGCCTCGAAGACCGGAAGGCACAGCTCGGCAGCATGGCTCCGGCCCCCACCACCTTCGCGGACATCGCCCTGTCCATCGGGCAGGTCGAGCGAGCAGTGGAGCTGCTGGAACTTGGCCGGACCGTCATCTGGTCGCAGACACACCGGCTGCGCCGCAGCCTTGCGCCGCCCGGTGAGGCGGCGCGGCTGGAAGAGCTCCGCATCGCTCTGGACAGACCGGGCTACCCCGCACCGGGGCGCGACGACCTGCTGGCTGGATACCACGCGGCCGGTGCCCGCGCCGAGTTGGCCGCCACATGGGAGAAGCTGACCGCCGGGCAGGGTTCCGGCCGCCCCATGAGCTTCTCCGAGCTCCGGGAGGCGGCGCGCGGCGGGCCCGCCGTCATCATCAACGTCAGCGAAACGGGCTGCGCCGCGGTCGTCGTGCTGGCTGATCGTGACCCGGTGCACATCAGGCTCCCCGACGCGGAACACGACAAGCTGGCCGGCCGGGCGGGCGGGCTGCTGCACCCCACCCTCGGGCCCAGGCGCGCCCTCTCCCTCGCCCGCCACCTGTGGGACGCCATCGCCGCCCCCGTCCTGGAAGTCGTCGAGCCACACCTCGGGTCGGACCGCCGTGTCTGGTGGTGCCCGACCGGCCCGCTGTCGGCCTTTCCCCTGCATCTGGCCGGTCACCATGACCGCAACAACGGGCCCGCGCTGATCGATTACGTCGTCTCGTCCTACACGCCCAGCTTGTGGGCGCTGCGGGAGGCCCGGCGGCTCGGGCCGGAGGCCGCGGTCCCCGCCCCGCCCCCGGCACTGCTGGCCGCCTCGCTGCGCGAGACCCCCGGCTGGCCCGAACTCGAGCACGCCGAAGAGGAGGCAGCGGTCGTCTCCGCCCGTTTTCCGGCGGCCAGAACGCTGAGTGAGCAGCACGTCACCGTCGCCGCGACGCGGGCCGCGCTCTACGACCATCCCTGGGTGCACATCGCGTGCCACGGCGATCAGGGCGGGCTGGTCCTGCGCGACGGACGTCTCGGCATGGACGAACTGGCGGACATGGAACTGAAGGGCGGGCGCCTGGCGTTCCTGTCGGCCTGTGTCACGGCGCTCCCGGACGCCCAGGTAGTGGACGAGGTCCTCCATCCGGCCGCGGCATTCCATCTGAACGGCTTCTCCCATGTGATCGGGACCATGTGGCAGATCGTCAGCTCGGACGCGCCGACGGTCGCGGACGACTTCTACCGCCTGCTGCTGACCGAGGGATACGGGCCCGCCTCAGCACTCCACCAGGCACAGCGCCGACTGCGTGCCGAGCATCCGGGGGATCCCGCGCGCTGGGCACCCTTCGTACACATGGGCCCGTGAACACGCTCCCGATGGGGCAGAGTTGAGGCATGGCCCCGCTTTTCCGACGACGTGCACGCCGAACCGGCCCCGCGGCCACCCCGCCCCCGCCTGCTGACCTGAGTTCACCTCCGGAGGAGCCCGCACGGGCCCATGCCTGGCTCTGCGAGCATCTGCCGCTGCTGCGTGACGAAGCAGACCGCGACGGCTGGCGGCAGGAGCTGGAGGCCCAGGTAACGGCCGTACGGGAGGGGCAATCAGCCAAGGAGGCGCTGGACGTGCTGCTCCTGTCCGCGTCCGGCACCTTGCGCGGACCCGGCGAAGTGCCCCTGCGCGACGTGTGGGAGCAGGCTCCGATCGGACAACGCTTCCACTGTCCGAGTGCCGTATGCCCGCCGCGTGGTCGTCTCCAGGACGCGAGCGAGCCGTGGTGTCACATCGGCGACCAGCCGTTGCGTCCCACCACTTACGGGCTCGACTAGGCGGCACGACGTCATGGACGGTCTCCTCAACGGCTTGGGCACCAAGTTCGCCGAGCGGTGGGTAACCCTGCTCGCGCTGCCCGGTCTGCTGTTCGCACTGACGCTCGCGCTGTCCTGGTGGCTGCACCCGCTCGGCGCGGCCCATGCCCTGGACCCGGCCCTGCTCAGCGACCGGTTGGACCAGGCGCCGCCCAGCTGGCTGGCGAGCACACCACACCGGCTGCTGTTCGCCGCGCTGGTGACCCTCACCGCGGCGGCCTCCGCCGGCGTGGCCACCGAGCTGAGCCGCCCCATCGCGCGGCTGTGGCTGGGACGCGGCCCGCGAAGCCGCCGCCTGCTTGCCCCGTTCCTCCGCCGACGTACCCGGCAGGCCGAGAGCCAGGCCCGGCGGGGTCATCGCCTGAACGACCGCTACCTGCCCGAACGGGCGACTCGCATCGGAGACCACCTGCTCCTCGCCGAGAAACGGGTGGCCGCCCAGTACGAGGTGGCGCTGGTCCGGGTATGGCCCCGGCTGTGGCAGTTGTGCGACGACAGCCAACGCGCACCCACCCAACTCGCCTGGGACCGTTACACCGCGGCATCGGTCAGAGCCGCGTGGTCCCTGGGCTACCTGGCTTTGGGCACGCTGTGGTGGCCGGCGGCCGTGGCCGGAGCCGCCCTTTGCCTCTCGGCCTGGACCGCCGCCCGCCGCGCAGCCGCCGAACTGGGCATCCTGGTCGAGGCATTGACCGACGTCAAACTCCAGGAGCTGGCCACAGCCCTGGGCGTGTCGCTGCCGCACGGCCGGTTCACCAAGGCCGACGGTCCAGTAGTCGAAAACATCCTGGACAAGGGCACGTTCCTCCCCGTAACCCCGGATGCCGGAGACCCTTAGAAGTCATCTCAACCGGCGAGTCTGCGGCTCGCGGGGAACCGCGGCGCCGGCCGCCCGCGTCGTTCCCAGAAGCTGGGCGGGCGGCGCGAAACCGTCGGCGAATCAAGGGTTTCGGGGGAAGTTACTGTGTCACCGTCGTCACGGCGCGCCGCAATGTCCGGGTTGGCCGGGGCGCTGCTGCTCTCGCTGGCCGGCACCGCGTGCGGCGGCGGGAGCGAAGAGGGCGAGCCCGAGGAGAAGGACGCCAAGCCTCCGGCGCTGAAGCCGCTGTGGGAGCTCGAGGCGGAAGGGCTGAGGACCCTCTGGCAGCACGGCGACACCGTCGCCGTCGCCCGCGTGACCTCCACCAAGGGAGAGTTCTCCCTTTCGGGACACGCGGCGGACAGCGGTACGAAGAAGTGGTCCTTCGCGCTGCCCGACGGCGCCACTTCGGTCTGCGCCGTGTCCGAGAAGGTCAACTCCGCCGGACGGGGGCTCATCGGTCTGGAAAAGGGCGGTGAGTGCAGCATTCTGGCCGCGGTCGACGTTCAGGACGGCTCGCTCGGCTGGCAGAAACCGCTGGACGACGTCCAGTCCAACTCCCTGAAGTCCTCGGACTTGACCATCGGTGAGAAAGCCGCCGCGATCGGCGACAACTGCTTCTTCCACCAGCGTTTCGATGTCCAGGACGGCAGTGAGCTGCCGCCGCTGGTGAAGGACGACGACTGCGTCCTCACCAAGGACGAATCCGTCACAGCAATCCTGCACGAGCCGGACGACGAGAAGTCAGGCGGAAAGCGTGCCGCATCGACCCTCGAGCTGTACGGGACGGACACCGGAAAGCGGCTGTGGACGCGTTCCATCGAAGGCGACAGCCTTCCGGAGATCATCGCCAGTGAGCCGTTGACCCTCGCGACCAGCGACGACGGTAGGAGAGCCGTCGAGACGTACGACTCCGACGGAAAGGCGACAGCCATCGTCGACGACTCCTCGGGAAGCATCGAGGTGGCCGCGGTCGGGGAGGGCGTACTGGTCATCGCGCAGAAAGGGAAATATCGCGCGTACGACCTCCGTGCGGGAAAGGAGCTCTGGTCCCGCAAGAAGAGTGATCGCTTCACCCCGGAGCTCGTGAAGCGAAACGGGATCATCTCCATCGAGGAGAGCCCGGAGGAGGCCGCGACCTTCCGGCTGACGAGGCACGACCTCCGCAACCCCGATCAGCGGGAGATGCTCGGAGCCGTCAAGTCCGAAGCTGTCGAGGTACTCGAAAGGGACGCGAACAGTCTTTACGTGGTGGAGCTTCCGGGAGTCCCGGGCACCCTTCTCGCGGCGTACCCGCTGCCGGACAAAGGCGGCGAATAGCCGCCGTACCGGAGGACGAAAGCCCTTTGCGCTCGCTGCCGCCCCGCTGGTGAGGTGGCACGGTGACAGACCACGGTGAGGCGGCGGCTGTCCGGCCGTCGGCATTGGCTTGGGTGAGGCGGCACCTGGAGGCCGGTGAGCGGATCGTCGGTGCCCGGGCGTTGCACGGTGGCGTCACCGCCGAGATGCGGCGGCTGACCATCCGTACGCGGGACGGAGGCACCCGGGCCCTGGTGCTGCGGACCTATGTCGACCCGTTCTTCGTGGAGCGCGCCGAGGACTCGCTGGGCCGGGAGGCGGGCGCGCTGACCCTGCTCGCGGGGACCGGCGTACCGGCTCCCGGGCTGGTCGCGGTCGATCCGGCCGGGGCCCATTGCGAGTATCCGTCGCTCCTGATGACGCACGTCGCGGGCCGTACCGTCCTCGACGGCGAGGACCACGAGGGGCTGGAGACGCGCGTACGTCTGCTGGCCCGGCAACTCGTGGCGATCCACGCGGTGCGCCCGGCCGAACGGCCCCGGGAGTACGAGGCGTTGACGACCGCCGACACCGTCGTCGTTCCGGCGGGCGCACGCGCGGCGGAGTGGGCCGCGGCGATCGATGTGATCCGCGACCCCGCGCCGCCTTACGAAGGGCGCTTCCTGCACCGGGACTTCCACCTCGGCAACGTGCTGTTCGACGCGTCGCCCTCGGGGCCGGCGGGGGACCGGATCAGCGGAGTCGTCGACTGGGCAGGGGCCTCCTGGGGTCCGGCAGACCTCGATGTGGCGCACTGCTCGACCAATCTCGCGCTGCTGCACGGCCCGGAGTGGGGCCCGCGGTTCGCCGAGGCGTACGTGGGTGCCGGCGGGGTGCTGGCCGCCGCCGCGAGCGCGCGGCTGTACTGGCGGGTGCGGGACGCGCTGGCGTTCTCGGAGGAACTGCGGTCGGTGGCGCGGCCCTGGCGGGAGGCGGGCCGGACGGAATTGACGACGCGAGCCGTCGAGGAACGGCTGGACGCCTACGTCACGGCCTTGATGGTCGCGGCGGGCTGAGCCGGTACGGCGGGGAGCGGGGTTTCCCAGCCCTCGCGTGGTTAGTTATAGTGAACCTGTGGTTCGCTGAAGTAGCCATCTGGAGAGCGGAGAGCGAGGTGCCCATGGCCGTCGAGCGGGAGCGGCGCGCGGTCGGTGGGGCCGCGGCCGCCGCCGGGGCGCAGGTGCGGCGGCGGCGGCAGCAGCGGGGGATGACGCGGGCCGAGCTGGCCCGTCGTACGGGGCTGAGCAAGGCGACCATGTCCCAGTTGGAGGCCGGGAACGGCAACCCCACCCTCGAGACGCTCGACACCATCGCCGTCGCCCTGTCGATCCCGCTCACCGACCTGCTGACCCGCGAGGGCGACGCGCGGACCGTGCACATCGCGGCCACCGCGGCGCACGAGGACGAGCCGACGCGGGAGTTGCTACGGCGGATCAGCGGCGGGCACAGCCTCGAGCTGTGGCGGCTGCGGCTGCCCGCTCACACCGGTGTCGACGGTGTGCCGCACGCGCCCGGGACCATCGAGCATCTGCTCGTCGCCTCCGGGCGGCTCACCGCCGGGCCGGCCGAGGACCCGCGTGCGCTCGCCGCCGGGGACCTGCTGGCGTTCGCCGGGGACGCGCCGCACGTGTACCGGACGGACGGTACGGCCGCCGACGTCACCGTCGTCATCGCCTCGCCGGCCGCCGTCGGCTGACCCGCGACACCCGCTGACCCCTGAGGAGTTCCAAGTGACCACCGCCGTACTCCCGTTGCTCGGCGCCTGGGCCGTGGCCGTCGTCAGTCCGGGCCCCGACTTCGTCATCACCCTCCGCACCGCCGCCGCCGACACCCGGCGGGCGGGGCTGTGGGTCGCGACGGGCGTCGTCTCGGGGATCGCGTGCTGGGCCGTGCTCGCGCTGCTGGGCCTGACCACGCTCCTGGACCGGCACCAGCACCTGTACCAGGCCGTACGGGCCGCCGGTGCCTGCTTCCTCATCTACTACGGCGCCACCACCCTCTGGCGGACCTGGCGGCAGAGGGCCGAGGAGGCGCCGGACCCCGTCGGCGTACGGGCGGGGGCCGGGGCCCGAGCCCGTACGGGAAGCGCGCTGCGGCACTGGCGGCTCGGGCTGCTGACCAATCTGGCCAACCCGAAGGCCGTCGTCTTCTTCGGCGCCCTGTTCGCCGGTCTGCTGCCCGCCGGGACCAGCCCGGCCGAACGGGTCGTGCTGCTCGCCGTGATGCTGGCCATGGCGCTGGCCTGGTTCGGGCTGGTGGCCCTCGCGGTGGCCACGCCGCTGGTGACCGGCGCGTACCGGCGTGCGCGCCGGGCCATCGACACGGTGACCGGGGGAGTCTTCGCGGGGGTCGGCGCCGCGCTCATGCCCCGCTGAGGAGCCCCCCGCTGACGCCGCCCAGCACCTGCCGCCGGATGGCGCGCAGTTCCTCGGCGTCCAGCTCGACCCCGGCGCCGAACACCACGACCCGCAGCCGCTCCGGCGCGCCGTCCCGGCCGAGCGCCCCGCGCGCCGACGCGCGCAGCACGCGCACCATTCGCGCGGAGCCCTTGACGCGCCCGTCCCGCGGCGCGTCGAGGGCGGTCCGCGCCGCCCCGTCCGCCCCCGCGCCGTACGAGCGGCAGCGCCTGGTCCACGGCCCGCAGCCGCGCGCCGACCGCCCTGCGCCGCTCCGCCTCGTAGCTGTCGAGCAGCGTCTCGGTGCCGTCCGTGTGCCCGTGGTGCCAGGCCAGGGCCAGCTTCCAGGAGAGGTTGGCGGCGTCCCGCAGCCCTTCGTCGGCGGACTGCACGCCCAGCGCGCCCACCAGGTGCGCCGCGTCCCCCGCCAGAAACGCGCGGCCGGAGCGCCAGCGCCGGGCCAGCCGCTGGTGCGAGGTGTGGACGCCGGTGTCGAGGAGTTCGTACGCGGGTGGCGCGCCGCCCCCGCCGCGCGTGCGGTACCACTCCGTCAGCGTGTCGTGTACGCGGGTGAGCAGCTGCTCGGGTGTGACCAGGTCGCCGCGCGGCGGCAGCAGCCAGTCCAGCCGCCACAGCCCGTCGGCCAGCGGACGCGCCGTCACCTCGCCGCCGGCGCCGCCCGGGTCGCGGTGCAGCAGTGCCTCGTCCGTCCAGGGCAGCCGGGTGCGCAGCGCGGCCACCGCGTGCCGTTCCACGGCCGTGCGGCCGGTGAAGCGCACCCCGAGCCGTGCCCGTACGGTCGACCGGGCGCCGTCGCAGCCGACCAGGTAGCTGCCGCGCCACCAGGTGCCGTCCGCACCGCGGGTGTGTGCGCTGACGCCGTCGGCGTCCTGTTCCAGCTCGTCCAGGTGGCTGCCGGTGACGAGCCGTACCAGCTCGTCCCGTTCGAGTGCCGCGCGCAGCGTCCCCGTCAGCCGGTGCTGCTCGACGTGCAGCGGCGACGTCTCGTCGTCCAACTCCACGTGGTGCACAAGCCGGCGGCGCCGCTCCGCGCGCCATCCGCTCCACCGCACGCCGCCGACCGGGGGCAGCAGCGACGCCGTGTCAGGGCGCAGCACGCAGGTGCGTGCCGCCCGGCGCTCCACCTGGCCGTCGCCGGCGTCCAGCACTATGGAAGGGACGGAGTGGCGCGAGAGCGCCAGCGCCAGCGCGAGCCCGACCGGGCCCGCACCGACGATGATCACCGGGTCCACGGCAGGGGGACCTCGCAGTTCTCACGGTGTGTAGGAGAGCTGGGAGTTGGCGCAGATGGAGCCCGGTGCACGATCACAGAACGTATGCAACCCACTGCCCGTTCCCCCGTCAAGCGACGGGTGAACGGGCAGCGTACATCGAGTGGTTAGCACTGTTTCGCGAGTGGTCAGTCGAGCCCGCCCGCGGGGTCCGTCGCCGCGGTGGGAACCACCGCGCCGGTGGTCTTCTTGCCGCGCCGGATACGGCTCTCCAGCCAGCCCGCGAGGGTGGTGAGCAGGAGGTTCAGCAGGATGAAGATGACGGCGACGACGGTGAAGGCGGCGATGGTGTTCGCGCCGTAGTTCGCGGTGATCTCTCGGATCTGGCCCAGCAGTTCGCCGAAGCCGAGCATGGCGCCGCCGAGTGCCGTGTCCTTCACGATCACGACCAGCTGGCTGACCAGTGCCGGGAGCATCGCGGTGACGGCCTGCGGCAGCAGCACGTACGACATGAGCTGGCCCTTGCGCATGCCGATGGCCTTGGCCGCGTCTGTCTGGCCTGCCGGAAGGGACTGGATGCCCGCCCGTACGATCTCGGCGATGACGGCGCTGTTGTACAGCACGAGGCCGGTCACCACCGCGTACAGCGGGCGGACTTCGGGCTCGAGGGTGCTGAACTCCGCGTACGCCTGGTTCGCGAACACCATCATCAGCAGCACGGGGATGGCGCGGAACAGCTCCACGACGGCGCCCGCGGGGATGCTGACCCACTTGTGGTCGGAGAGCCGTCCGATGCCGAGGATCGCGCCGAGCGGCAGCGCGATGGCGATCGAGAGGCCCGCCGCCTTCAGGGTGTTGAGCAGGCCCGGGAAGAGATACGTCGTCCACACCCGGGAGTCGGTGAAGAACGGCTTCCACTTCTCCCCGGCCAGCTGGTCCTTGTCCGCCATCTCGCCCAGGACCCACCACGCGGCGAGTACGAAGACCACGAGGAACAGGACGGAGTAGAGCCAGTTGCGCACCTTGGCGCGCGGCCCGGGGGCGTCGTACAGAACAGAGAGGTCACTCATCGCTTCACCGCCACGCGCTTGCTGACCCAGCCCAGGAGGAGGCCGACCGGAAGTGTGAGAACGATGAACCCGAAGGCGAACACCGCGAAGACCAGGAAGATGACGTCACTCTCGTTCTCCACCATTTCCTTCATCAGCAGCGCCGCCTCGGCGACGCCGATGGCCGCCGCCACGGTGGTGTTCTTGGTGAGGGCGATCAGTACGTTCGCGAGCGGCGCCACCACGGAGCGGAACGCCTGCGGGAGGACGATGAGCGTCAGCACCTGGATGAAGTTCAGGCCCAGTGCGCGCGCCGCCTCCGCCTGGCCGACCGGCACCGTGTTGATCCCGGAGCGCAGCGACTCGCAGACGAAGCTGGCGTGGTACACGATCAGACCGAGGACGGCCAGCTTGAAGTTGATGTCCTTCGAGGTGCCGCCGCCGAGCTCGATGCCCAGCGTCTGGTAGAGCCCCAGCGACGTGGCGACGATGATCACCGTGAGCGGGGTGTTCCGCACGGTGTTGATGTAGAGGGTGCCGAACGCGCGCATCACCGGCACCGGGCTTACCCGCATGGCGGCGAGGAGGGTGCCCCAGATCAGGGAGCCTATCGCCGAGTACAGGGTGAGCTTGATCGTCACCCAGAACGCTTCCCACACGTCGTACTGATCAAGAAAGTCGAACACGTTCTCCCGCGCTCTCGCCTCGTTGGATGGGAGTGGCGCGCCGTCCTTCCCGGACGGCGCGCCACCCTGCCATCAGCTGTCAGCTGGTTTCCGTGATCTTCGGTGCCTTGTCGTACTGGTAGTCGGCGGGGCCGAAGTGCTTCTCCGCCGCCTTCTCCCAGGAACCGTCCTTGACCATCTTGGTGATCGCGTCGTTGATCTGCTTCTGCAGCTTGGTGTCGCCCTTCTTGAGGCCGACGCCGTACGGCTCGTCGCTCAGGTTGAGCCCGGCGAGCCTGAACTTGCCCTGGTGCTCCTTCTGCGAGGCGAAGCCGGCGAGGATGGAGTCGTCGGTGGTCAGGGCGTCGGCGGCCTTGTTCTCCAGGCCGGTGAGGCACTCCGAGTAGCCGCCGTACTCCTGCAGGTCCGCCTTCGGCGCGAACTCCTTCTTGACGTTCTGCGCGGAGGTCGAGCCGGTGACCGAACACAGCTTCAGATCGCTGGTGTTCAGGTCCTTCTCGCTCTTGATGGAGTTGTCGTCCTTGCGGACCAGCAGGTCCTGGTGCGCCATCAGGTACGGGCCGGCGAAGTCGACCTTCTCCTTGCGCTCCGGGGTGATGGAGTACGTGGCGGCGATGAAGTCCACGTCGCCGTTCGAGATCAGGTTCTCGCGCTCGGCGCTGGGGGCTTCCTTCCAGGTGATGTCCGCCTCTTTGACGCCCATCTCCTTGGCGATGTACTTCGCCACGTCGACGTCGAAGCCCTCGTACTTGCCGTCCGGAGTCTTCAGCCCCAGCCCCGGCTGGTCGAACTTGATGCCGATGGTCAGTCCGTCGTCGTCGCCTGAGCCGCCGCCACCGCACGCGGTGGCGGTCAGTGCGAGGGTGAGCGCGGCGGCCGCCGCCATGCTGGCTTTGCGGAGATTCATGGTGAGCTTCCCTGTGATCGTTGTTGTCCGTGGTTCCGGTGAGCCGAGCTCAGTGGTGAAGGATCTTCGACAGGAAGTCCTTCGCCCGGTCGCTGCGCGGGTTGCTGAAGAACTGGTCGGGGGTAGCCTCCTCGACAATTCGCCCGTCCGCCATGAAAACCACCCGGTTGGCAGCGGATCGTGCGAAGCCCATCTCGTGGGTGACGACGACCATCGTCATCCCGTCCCGCGCCAACTGCTGCATGACCTCGAGGACCTCGTTGATCATCTCGGGGTCGAGCGCCGAAGTCGGCTCGTCGAACAGCATCACCTTGGGATCCATGGCCAGCGCGCGGGCGATGGCCACGCGCTGCTGCTGGCCGCCGGAGAGCTGAGCGGGGTACTTGTCGGCCTGGTTCGCGACACCCACCCGGTCCAGCAGGGCGCGCGCCTTCTTCTCGGCCTCCTCCTTGTCCGTCTTGCGGACCTTCAGCTGGCCGAGCATGACGTTGTCGAGCACCGTCTTGTGCGCGAAGAGGTTGAACGCCTGGAACACCATGCCCACGTCCGCGCGCAGCCTGGCCAGTTCCTTGCCTTCCGCGGGCAGGGGCTTGTCGTCGACGGCGATGTAGCCGGAGTCGATCGTCTCCAGCCGGTTGATCGTGCGGCACAGCGTGGACTTGCCGGAACCGGACGGTCCGATGACGACCACGACCTCGCCGCGCGCGATCGTCAGGTCGATGTCCTGGAGCACGTGCAGCGCACCGAAGTGCTTGTTGACGTTGTCCAGGACGACCAGGCCGCTCGGCGCCGATTCCGGTCCGCCGGCGTCCTTGGTCACCGATACTTTGCTCATCGGCCTGCAGCTCCGTCCTCGTCGGTTGCGAGGACCCTAGTGAGCCCCCGCCACCAGCGTCATTACATCTGAGGGGAAATTGAGCATAACGATCTGGTCGCAGCGCGGCACACTCGGTGAGCCGGGCGTGCGGAGGCGCCGCGGGGCGCGTACCGGCTGCATAACGGAAAGCGCGGGGCACCCGTGGCCCCTTGACTCGTCTGGGCCGATCCGCGTGGATGCAGTGCCGGACCGCGTGCCGTACCGGGACCGGTCCGCGTGCCGGGCAGAAGATCGACAGGGCCGGAAGGGAGGGCACGTATGAGACTGCTGCTGGTCGAGGACGACGAGCGGGTCGCCGCCGCGCTCTCCGCGGTGCTGGAGCGGCACGGCTTCACCGTCGTGCACGCCCGGGACGGCGAGGACGCCCTGCGGGAGCTGCTGCCCGGCGACGACGCGGCGCCCTTCGGCGTGGTGCTGCTCGACCTCGGACTGCCGGGCCAGGACGGCTTCGAGGTGTGCGGACGCATCCGCAAGCTGACCTCCGTACCCGTGATCATGGTGACGGCCCGTGCGGACGTACGGTCGCGGATCCACGGTCTGAACCTCGGCGCCGACGACTACGTCGTCAAGCCCTACGACACCGGCGAGCTCCTCGCCCGTATCCACGCGGTCAGCCGGCGCACCGTGCCCGCCGACGAGGCCGGCGCGGAGGAGCAGGGTACGGGCGGCGCCGCGGGCGGCGCGGTGCTGCGGCTCGGGAAGCTGACGATCGAGCTGCCCACCCGCCAGGTGTCGGTGGGCGGCCGTGCGGTGTCGCTGACCCGCAAGGAGTTCGACCTGCTGGCGCTGCTCGCGCAGCGGCCCGGGGTGGTGTTCCGGCGGGAGCAGATCATCAGCGAGGTGTGGCGTACGAGTTGGGAGGGGACCGGGCGGACGCTGGAGGTGCATGTGGCGTCGCTGCGTTCGAAGCTCGGGCTGCCCGCGCTCATCGAGACCGTACGGGGCGTCGGCTACCGGCTCGTCGCGCCGCCGGCCGCGTAGCCACGGACCGCCGGACCGATCGCGTGCGCGCCCGCCTCCTCCCGCTCCTCATCCTCCTGTTCGCCGGGGTGCCCCTCGCCCTCGGACTGCCGCTCGCGGTCAGCCTGGCCTCGGCCGAGCAGCAGAACGTCGTCGTGGACCGCATCGACGACACCGCGCGGTTCGCGTCGCTCGCGCAGTTCGTCACCGCGCGCAGCGAGCAGGGCGAGCGGCTGGCCACGCTCCGCCGCGAACTGCGCCGCTACCACGACCTGTACGGCATCCGCGCCGGCGTCTTCTACCGCGACGGGCAGACCATGGCCGCCGCCCCCGACGGCTGGCGGGTGCCGCGTACGGGCGCGGGCCAGGAGGCGTTCATGGAGGCGCTGGCCGGGCGGCGCAGCCACGACCCGAAGCAGGTGTGGCCGTGGCAGCGGGGCCGTATCGCCGTCGCCTCGCCGGTGATCAGGGACGGCGACGTGGCCGCCGTCGTCTACACCGACTCGCCCACCGGGCAGCTGCGCTCCCGCATCCTGCACGGCTGGCTGCCGATCGCGGCCGGCGAGGCCGCGGCGCTGCTGCTCGCGGTGGCGGCGGCGTTCCTGCTGACGCGCTGGGTGCTGCGGCCGGTGCGCACGCTGGACTGGGCCGCGCACGAGATCGCCACCGGCGAGTTCAAGTCCCGTGTCGCCGCCTCCGGTGGCCCGCCCGAACTGCGCCGCCTCGCGCGGTCGTTCAACGAGATGGCCGACCACGTGGAGGATGTGCTGGAGCAGCAGCGCGCCTTCGTGGCCGACGCCTCGCACCAGCTGCGGAACCCGCTGTCCGCGCTGCTGCTGCGGATCGAGCTGCTCGGGCTCGAGCTGCCGGAGGGCAACGAGGAGGTCGCGTCCGTACGGGCGGAGGGCAAGCGGCTCGCACAGGTGCTGGACGACCTGCTGGACCTGGCGCTGGCCGAGCACTCCGCGGCGGACCTGCGGCTGACCGACGTCGCGGCGCTGGCCGCCGAACGCGTCGCGGCCTGGCAGCCGGTCGCGGAGCAGGACGGTGTGGAGCTGCGCTACGAGGGCGCGCCGGCGGTCACCGGGTGGGCCGACCCGGTGGCGCTGTCCAGCGCGCTGGACGCGGTGGTCGACAACGCGGTCAAGTTCACGCCGGCGGGGCAGCGGGTGACCGTCACGGCCGCCGCGGGCGGGGACGAGGCGACGGTGGAGGTCGCGGACGGCGGCCCGGGGCTGGACGAGGAGGAACTCGCCCGCGTCGGCGACCGCTTCTGGCGCAGCAGCCGCCACCAGAACGTGTCCGGCTCGGGCCTCGGACTGTCCATCACCCGCGCGCTGCTCTCCGCGGGCGGCGCGCGCGTCGGCTTCGCGCCGAACGAGCCGCACGGCCTGCGCGTCACCCTCACCCTGCCACGCGACGAGCCCCCCGCACCGGCCGGGGACGCGGAGTCCCCGGCGCGGTGACGAGGGGCTCGTCGCCACTCGGTACCGGGGCCGTCAGCCCGCCGGTGTGAGCCGCAGGGTGAGGATCTGGAACGGGCGCAGCGACACCTCCACCGCGCCGTCCGCCGCCGCCTCCGGCTCCGCGAGCGCGTACGCGTCCGTGAGCGGCCGCTCCAGCAGGTCCACCACGGCCGCCGAGGCGAGCGTGAAGCCCGCCGTGACGGTCGTACGGGCGCGGCTGCCGCGGGACTCGTAGAGCCGTACGATCACGTCGCCGCTGCGGTCCTCCGCCAGCTTGACGGCCTCCGCCACGACCTGGTCGCCCGCGACGGCGATGAGCGGCGCGACGGGGTCGCCGCCGCCCTCCACGGTGCGCTCCGGCAGGTTGATCCAGTGGCCTTCGCGGACCGCGTCGCCCACCGTCGCGCCCGGCACCAGCGCGTAGCGCAGCCGGTGCCTGCCCTGGTCCGTCTCCGGGTCGGGGTAGCGCGGCGCGCGCAGCAGGGACAGCCGGACCGTGGTGGTCTGGCCGCCGTCGGGGCGTACGTCGCGGGTGACGTCGTGCCCGTACGTCGAGTCGTTGACGAGGGCGACGCCCCAGTCCGGCTCCTCGACCTGCAGCCAGCGGTGCGCGCAGATCTCGAACTTGGCCGCCTCCCAGGAGGTGTTGGTGTGCGTCGCGCGGAAGACGTGCCCGAACTGCGTCTCCGACGCCGACCGTTCGGCCTTCACATCCAGCGGGAACGCGGCCTTGAGGAACTTCTCGGTCTCCTGCCAGTCCACCTCGGTGTCGATGTCCAGCGAGCGCGCGCCGGCGCGCAGCGTCAGCTGCTGCACGACGGAGGAGGAGCCGAACGAGCGGGCGGCCCGTACGGTCACGGCGTCCGGCCCGTCGGAGGTCACCGCCACCTCGTCGGCGCCGGTCAGGTCCGTGACGTTGTGCCGGTAGAACTCGTCCACGTCCCAGGCGTCCCAGTGGTTCGGGAAGTCCGGGTGCACCTGGAGGAGGTTGGCGGCGTGCCCCGGTGCGACCGACTCGCGGTCGCCGACGGCGTCGTATGCGGAGACCACCAGGCCGCGGTCGTCGATCTCCACGCGCAGCAGGCCGTTGGCGAGCACCCAGCCGCCGCCGTCCCGTTCCGCGACGGTGACGGTCTCGCCCTCGGCCGTACGCGTCCGGGCTGCCGCGCCGCCGCCGGGTACGCCGCCGCGGGCGTGCGGTGCGCCGTTGAACACCATCGGCGCGCTGCCCTCGCCCGCCAGCGCGCGCTGGGCGCGCTCGATGATGCCCTCCAGCTCGGCGCGCACGCGGGCGTACGTCTCGCGCGCCTCGCGGTGGACCCACGCGATGGACGAGCCCGGCAGGATGTCGTGGAACTGGTGCAGCAGCACCGTCTTCCACAGCTGCTCCAACTGCTCGTACGGGTACGCCTGACCGGGCACGCGCAGCGCCGCCGTGGCCGCCCACAGCTCCGCCTCGCGCAGCAGGGACTCGCTGTGCCGGTTGCCCTGCTTGGTCTTCGCCTGCGAGGTGTACGTGCCGCGGTGCAGCTCCAGATAGAGCTCGCCGGCCCACACGGGCGCGTCCTGGTACTCCTCGTGCGCCTTCTCGAAGAACGCCGCCGGCTTCTCCACCGTGACCCGCGGCGAGCCCTCCAGATCGCGCAGCCGCTCCGCGCGCGCCAGCATCTCGCGGGTGGTGCCGCCGCCGCCGTCGCCGTGCCCGAAGGGCGCGAGGGAGCGCGAACCGGCGCCCTTCTCACGGTAGTTGCGCGCGGCGTGCGCCATCTCGGCGCCGCTCAGTTCCGAGTTGTACGTGTCGACCGGCGGGAAGTGGGTGAACACGCGGGTGCCGTCGATGCCCTCCCACCAGAAGGTGTGGTGCGGGAACTCGTTCGTCTGGCTCCACGAGATCTTCTGCGTCAGGAACCACTTCGCGCCCGCCAGCGACACGATCTGCGGCATGGCCGCCGTGTAGCCGAAGGTGTCCGGCAGCCACACCTCCTTGGTGTCGACGCCGAACTCGTCCAGGAAGAACTTCTTGCCGTACAGGAACTGCCGGGCCATGGCCTCGCCGCCGACCATGTTCGTGTCCGACTCCACCCACATGCCGCCCACCGGCACGAACTGCCCGTCCGCCACCTTCTTCTTGACCCGGGCGTACACCTCGGGCCGGTGCTCCTTGATCCAGGCCAGCTGCTGCGCCTGGGACATGGCGAAGACGAACTCCGGGTGGTCGTCCATGAGGCTGACCATGTTGGACGCGGTGCGCGCCACCTTCCGTACGGTCTCCCGCAGCGGCCACAGCCACGCCGAGTCGATGTGGGCGTGCCCCACCGCGCTGATCCGGTGCGCGGACGCGCGGGCCGGCGCCGCAAGGACGCCGGTGAGGCAGGCACGCGCGCGTTCCGCGGTGCCGGGCACGTCGGTCAGGTCCAGGGCGTCCAGGGCGCGTTCGAGGGCGCGCAGCAGTTCCCAGCGGCGCGCGTCGTCCAGCGGGAGCTCCCGCATCAGCCCGCCCGTGACCTCCAGGTCCTGGACCAGCTCCCAGACCTCGGTCTCGAAGACGGCCAGGTCCATGCGGCCCAGCCGGTAGAGCGGGTGGTCGCCTGCGGTGAGCCGGTCGCCCTCGTAGGTGGGCGTCTGGGGGGTGTTGAGGATCGGGTTCGCGGCCGCCTCGACGTACAGCTCCACCGCCTCGCCGCCCGCGGCGGGCTGCCCGATCCGCACCCAGTCGTTGAACGGGTTGAGCGCCTTCACCGCCTCGCCGTCCGCGCGGTAGACGAGGCCCTCGCACTGAAAGCCGGGCATCCTCCGGTCGAAGCCCAGGTCGAGCACCGCCTCGACGGTCTTCCCCGCCCACTCCGCGGGCACTTGTCCGGTGACCCGGAACCAGGTCGTGCCCCAGGCCGGCCCCCACTCCTCGCCGGCCGCACCGGGACCGTACGGGGCACCGAGGCCCTCGGACACGGGCACGGGCTCGTCGGGCGCGTCCCAGCGCTCGACGGTGAGCGGCAGCGGCGAGGTGTAGACGGCGGGGCGCACCCGCTCGTCCAGGACGCGGCGCAGTCGGTCTTCGACAATGCTGTGGTCGTCGTGCATACGGCGACTCCTTCGATGGGCGTCACGGAGCGGACCTCCGACATCGATATCACCCGCTCCGACAGGGCGTCTTCCCCATCTCGCAGGTTGGTTATCCCGGCGCCGGCGTCCGCTCAGGGCTTGACCGCGCGGTAGTACCGTTCGGCGCCTTCGTGCAGGGGAAGCGGGTCGGTGTAGATCGCGGTGCGCAGGTCGACCTTCTGGGCCGCGTGCACTTCGTTGCCGATCTGGTCCCGGCTGTTGATCAGCGAACGCGTCAGGGCCTCCGCCACCTCCGCGTCCGTCCGGTCCGTGGTGACCAGCAGGTTCGACACCGCGACCGTGTTGACGGGCTCGCCCTGCTGTACGGCCGGGTACGCGTCCGCGGGCATCACCGCCGGGCGGTAGTGGCGCGTCTCGGGCTCCATCCGCTGCAGCCGCGGCACCAGGTCGCCGAGTTGTACGAGCCGGATGCGGGTCTTCTCGGCGAGCTGCTCGATGGCGGTGGTGGGCAGCCCGCCGGTCCACAGGAACGCGTCCAGCTTCCCGTCCGCCAGCAGCGCGGGCATCCGGTCGATGCCGATCGGCACCTCGTGCAGGTCCTTCTTCCGGTTCAGCCCGGCGGCCTGCAGCAGCCGCCCCGCGACCAGGCTCACCCCGGAACGCTCCTCGCCCATGCCGACCCGCAGCCCCTTCAGGTCGCGCGCGCTGCGTACGGGGGAGTCGGCGGGGACGATCAGCTGCACGTAGTCGTCGTACAGCCGGGCGCACGCGGACAGCCGGTCCGCGCCCTCGCCGCCGCCGTCCACGTAGTCGGCGACGGCGTCCGACTGCGCGATCGTGAAGTCCGCCTCGCCGGAGACCACCATCTCGATGTTCTCCACGGACCCCTCGCTGGCCTTGAGGCCCATGTCGAGGTCCGGCGCGTCACGGCCGAGCCGCTGCTGCAGCAGCGTGCCGTAGCGGGCGTACACCCCGGTGGGGACTCCGGTGGCGAACGTGACGTTCCCGCTGGGCGCCGGGCTGCCGCCGGGCAGCAGCCACCACGCCAGCAGCCCCAGCACGACCAACGCCGCGCACGCGCCGCGCACCACGCGCCGGCGCGTCAGCGCGCGCACAGCGCGTGCGCCGTCGCGCAAGCCGTACGGCACTCCGGGTCTGACCATGCGCACGATCCTGCCAGTCGCGGTGCGCGGCAGGCAGCCGTACGGAGCGGAACGGTGCGCGGAACGCGGTGGTCACGGGTGCACCCTCGGGGCTCACCTGGTACGGGAGTGGCCTGAGGCGACTTCTGTGGGTGACCGGCGCCATGGCCGAAATCCACGGGTGATTTGTATGACTGTTCCGCCGCCCGGATGGCGCCCGCGGGCCACGGGTAAGGCTCAGCGCGTCCGGGGCGGGCGCGGCCCCGGCGACGCCGCGGAACGACAGCTCAGCCGCTTCGAGGAAAGGCCCGGGCACGTGACACAGCCCTTCGAACTGCCGGACTTCTACACTCCGTATCCCGCCCGGCTGAACCCGCACACCGCCGAGGCGCGGACGCACTCGAGGGACTGGGCCCGCGAGATGGGCATGCTGGAGGGCTCCGGCGTGTGGGAGCAGAGCGACCTGGACGCGCATGACTACGCGCTGCTCTGCGCGTACACGCACCCCGACGCCTCGGGTCCGGACCTGTCGCTGGTCACCGACTGGTACGTGTGGGTCTTCTTCTTCGACGACCACTTCCTGGAGGTCTTCAAGAAGCCGCAGGACCGCGAGGGCGCCCGTACGTATCTGGACCGGCTCCCCGCCTTCATGCCGATGGACCTCGACGACGGCATCCCTGAGCCCGCCAACCCCGTTGAGGCGGGCCTCGCCGACCTGTGGGCCCGTACGGTGCCCGAGATGTCCGCGGCCTGGCGGGCGCGCTTCGCGGAGAGCACCAGGAACCTGCTGAACGAGTCCCTGTGGGAGCTCGCGAACATCCACGCGCGCCGTGTCCCGAACCCCGTCGAGTACATCGAGATGCGCCGCAAGGTGGGCGGCGCCCCCTGGTCGGCCGGGCTGGTGGAGTACGCGGCACGCGCCGAGGTGCCGGCCGCCGTCGCCGGGTCGCGGCCGCTGCGGGTGCTCCGGGACAGCTTCTCGGACGCGGTCCACCTCCGCAACGACCTCTTCTCGTACCAGCGGGAGACCGAGGAGGAGGGCGAACTGGCCAACGGCGTACTGGTCCTGGAGACCTTCCTCGGCTGTACCACTCAGCAGGCCGCGGACGCCGTCAACGACCTGCTGACCTCCCGGCTCCAGCAGTTCGAGCACACGGTGTTCACCGAACTGGGCCCCCTCTTCGCCGAGACCGGCCTCGACGCGCCCTCCAGCGCGTCCGTCATGGCGTACGTCAAGGGGCTGCAGGACTGGCAGTCGGGCGGCCACGAGTGGCACATGCGCTCCAGCCGCTACATGAACAGCCGCTCCGCGCACGGCGGTACGGACAGCGGTACGGACGCGGGCGCCCCCTTCGCCGCCCCGCTCGGGCTGTCCGGGCTCACCGCGCGCGGCCTCGGCACGGCCGCCGCCGGGCTGGCGGCGACGCGGCTGACCACCGCGCGCGCGGAGGCCGCCCGCGCCCGCACCTTCCGGTACATGCCGTACCAGCGGGTGGGCCCGTCCCAACTGCCCCCGATCGACATGCCGTTCACCGCCCGACTCAGCCCGCATCTGGGCGCCGCCCGCCGGAACGTCGTCGACTGGTCGCGCCGCATGGGCTTCCTGGAGCCGCAGCCCGGCGTGCCCCACTCGCACGTCTGGGACGAGGAGCTGCTGCGGGACCACGACCTGCCGCTCTGTGCCGCCGGAATCCACCCCGACGCCACCCCGGACGAGCTCGACCTCAGCTCAGACTGGCTGGCCTGGGGCACGTACGGCGACGACTACTACCCCGTCGTCTTCGGACGGCAGCGGGATCTCGCGGGCGCGCGGGTGTGCACGGAACGGCTACGGGCGTTCATGCCGCTGGAGTCCGAGCCCGTGCCGCCCCCGGCCAACGCCCTGGAGCGGGGTCTTGCGGACCTGTGGACGCGTACGGCGGGGCCGATGGCCGCGGCGGCGCGGCGCGCGCTCCGTAAGGCGGTCGAGGACATGACGGACAGCTGGCTGTGGGAGCTCGGCAACCAGGCGCAGAACCGCGTCCCGGACCCGGTCGACTACATCGAGATGCGCCGGCTGACCTTCGGCTCCGACCTCACCATGAGCCTGTGCCGGCTCGCGCACGGCGAACGGCTCCCGCCGGAGATCCACGGCAGCCGCCCCATGCGCTCCCTGGAGAACGCCGCCTCGGATTACGCGTGCCTGGTCAACGACGTCTTCTCGTACCAGAAGGAGATCGAGTTCGAGGGCGAGGTGCACAACGGCGTCCTCGTCGTGCAGCACTTCTTCGACTGCGACCGCCCGACCGCGGTGGCGGTCATCGGGGATCTGATGAGCTCCCGTATGCGCCAGTTCCAGCACGTCGTCGCCCACGAACTGCCCGTCCTGCACGACGAGTTCTCCCTGGACGCGGTGGCGGTCGCGGCCCTGGACGACTACGTACGGGACCTGGAGAACTGGCTGTCGGGCATCCTCACCTGGCACCAGGGCTGCCGCCGGTACACGGAGGACGACCTGCGCAGGCACGCCGCCGCGCCCCCGGCGGCGGGCGGCGGAGGCGGCCCGTCCGCGTATGCGCTGCCGACCGGGCTCGGCACCTCGGCGGCACGCCTGGCCCGTACGGCGGCGAGCGCGCGCGGCGGCGCGGGCTGACGGCGCGCAGGCTGACTGCGCGGGCGCGCGGCGGGCGCGCGGCGGGACGCGGGGGCGCGGACGGGAGGGCGGGCGCGGGTCG
Organism: Streptomyces armeniacus; assembly: GCF_003355155.1. Lineage (NCBI taxonomy): Bacteria > Bacillati > Actinomycetota > Actinomycetes > Kitasatosporales > Streptomycetaceae > Streptomyces > Streptomyces armeniacus. The sequence goes on from NZ_CP031320.1 coordinate 6,858,460, forward strand.
GGTTGTCCCAGGGAGCGCCTACCCTGGTGCCATGACCGCGCAGGACACCTTCACGCGAAGCTACGAGATCCGCACGTTCGGCTGCCAGATGAACGTCCACGACAGCGAACGCATGGCGGGTCTGCTCGAGGACGCCGGATACGTGCGCGCGCCCGCGGACGGCGACGGCGCCGACGTCGTGGTGTTCAACACCTGCGCGGTGCGCGAGAACGCGGACAACCGGCTGTACGGCAACCTCGGCCAGCTCGCCCCGAAGAAGGCCGCGCACCCGGGCATGCAGATCGCCGTCGGCGGCTGCCTGGCGCAGAAGGACCGCGACACGATCGTGCGCAAGGCGCCGTGGGTGGACGTCGTCTTCGGCACGCACAACGTCGGCAAGCTGCCCGTGCTGCTCGAGCGCGCCCGCGTGCAGGAGGAGGCGCAGGTCGAGATCGCCGAGTCGCTGGAGGCGTTCCCCTCGACGCTGCCGACGCGGCGCGAGAGCGCGTACGCCGCCTGGGTCTCCGTGTCCGTCGGGTGCAACAACACCTGCACCTTCTGCATCGTCCCGCAGCTGCGCGGCAAGGAGAAGGACCGGCGGCCCGGCGACATCCTGGCCGAGGTGGAGGCGCTGGTCGACGAGGGCGTCAGCGAGATCACGCTGCTCGGGCAGAACGTCAACGCGTACGGCAGCGACATCGGCGACCGCGAGGCGTTCGGCAAGCTGCTGCGCGCGTGCGGCCGCATCGAGGGGCTGGAGCGGGTCCGCTTCACCTCGCCGCACCCGCGCGACTTCACGGACGACGTGATCGCCGCGATGGCCGAGACGCCGAACGTGATGCCGCAGCTCCACATGCCGCTGCAGTCGGGCTCGTCACGGGTGCTGAAGGCGATGCGCCGCTCGTACCGGCAGGAGCGCTACCTGGAGATCATCGAGAAGGTGCGCGCGGCCATGCCGGACGCGGCGATCTCCACCGACATCATCGTGGGCTTCCCGGGCGAGACCGAGGAGGACTTCCAGGAGACGCTGCACGTGGTGCGCGAGGCGCGGTTCGCGCAGGCCTTCACCTTCCAGTACAGCAAGCGCCCCGGCACGCCCGCCGCGGAGATGGACGGGCAGCTGCCGAAGGCCGTCGTGCAGGAGCGCTACGAGCGGCTGGTGGAGCTCCAGGAGGAGATCTCCTGGGCGGAGAACAAGAAGCAGCTCGGCCGCACCGTCGAGGTCATGGCGGCCGAGGGCGAGGGCCGCAAGGACGGCGCCACCCGCCGCCTGTCGGGCCGCGCAACTGACAACCGGCTCGTGCACTTCACGCCGGGCGAGGACGCCGTACGCCCCGGCGACCTCGCCACCGTCGAGATCACCTACGCCGCCCCGCACCACCTCCTCGCCGAGGGCCCCGCCCGCTCCGTCCGCCGTACGCGCGCGGGCGACGCCTGGGAGCGCCGCAACTCCGCACCGCAGGAGCCGGGTTCCGGTTCCGGGGTGCTGCTGGGGCTGCCGACCGTCGGCGCACCGGAGCCGCAGCCCGCCGCCACGGGCACGGGAAGCTGCGGCAGCTGCTGAGGGGCGCGCGTGCCGGATTCACACGCCAAGTGACCATACGATTCCGGGCCGTCGTCGTCTAAGCTGCGCGCCATGCTTGTCGCCGCCGCCGTGTGCCCTTGTCCACCCCTGCTGGTGCCCGAGGTGGCCGGTGCGGCCGCCCCCGAGATGGACGGCGCCCGCGCCGCCTGCTACGACGCGATCGGCGTGCTGGCCGCCGCGCGCCCGGACCGGCTCGTCGTCGTCGGGCCCGCCGAACAGCCGGGCCGCGGCCCGCATCCGCAGGGCGCGCCCGGGTCCTTCCGCGGCTTCGGCGCGGACATCGAGGTGACCCTGGGCAAGGGCGACCCCGCCCCCGGCGCGCGCGACCTGCCGCCGTCACTCGCGGTCGGCGCGTGGCTCCTCGACCGTACGGACTGGAGTTCCGCGCCGCTGGAGGGGCTCGGCGTCGGCGAGCCGCTGACCCGCGACCGCTGCACGGCCGCCGGACGCGAACTGGCCGCGAGCGCACGCCGCGTGGCGCTGCTCGTCATGGGTGACGGCAGCGCGTGCCGCACGCTGAAGGCGCCGGGCTACTTCGACGAGCGCGCCGCCGCGTTCGACGCGGAGGCCGCCCGCGCGCTGGGTGAAGCGGACCTCGACGGGCTGCTCGCCCTGGACGAGGAGCTGGCGTACGAGCTGAAGGCCGCCGGCCGCGCCTGCTGGCAGGTGCTCGCGGGCGCGGGGGAGGGCGCCGGGCTCAGCGGGCGGCTGCTGTACGACGAGGCGCCGTACGGCGTGGGCTATCTGGTCGCCGGCTGGTCGTAGCGCGCAAGCGGCGGGCCGGCCCGTACGTCCGCGAGCTGTCCGCCCGTACGCGCGTCCGCGGCCCGCCGGGCGCGGCCGTACGGCCTCTTCGGGCTGAGCGGCCGCGCCCGCGGTCCACGGGTCCGCCGGTGTCAGGCGGCGTCGCTCCCGCCGCGTTCGCCGCCGCGGGTGTCGTCTCCCATGCGGTCCATGCTGTCCTTGGCCTTGTCGGTCCCGGACTGGATCTTGTCGGAGTGCTTGCCGCCCGTTTTCTCGTTGAGGGTGTCGGCACCCTTGTCCATGCCCTGGCCGGCCTTGTCGCTGTGCTGCCCGAGCATGCCCTTGACCTTGTCCATGAAGCCCATGGCGGTCACCTTCCGTTGTGGCGACTGTGTGCGGGCGCTCCCGCCGCTGCACCGGTCTGCCGCTCCGCCTACGCGAGCGGCACGCAGCGGCGATATCCGAATAAAACGCCCATATCTACTCAAGACCATACCCGGCCGGGTGAGATTCCGCCCTGTCCGGAGTGCCCTCTTGCCGTCCCGGCCCCGCCGTGCTGCGGCGCCGTACGGCGCCCGTTCGGGAAGGGCCCGCGGCGTTTGCGAGAATTACGCATGTGACAGTCCCGGTATCCGCCTTCCGGCCCGCCCCCCAGGTCATCGCAGTCGTCGGTCCCACCGCGGCCGGCAAGTCCGACCTGGCCGTCAGTCTCGCCCGGCAACTGGGAGGCGAGGTGGTCAACGCGGACTCGATGCAGCTGTATCAGGGCATGGACATCGGCACCGCCAAGCTCACCGCCGAGGAACGCCAGGGTGTGCCGCACCATCTGCTGGACATCTGGCACGTCACGGTCGCGGCCAGCGTCGCCGAGTACCAGCGGCTGGCCCGCGCCGAGATCGACCGGCTGCTCGCCGCCGGCCGCGTGCCCGTGCTGGTCGGCGGCTCCGGGCTGTACGTGCGCGGGGTCATCGACGTCATGGAGTTCCCCGGCACGGACCCGGCCGTACGCGCCCGGCTGGAGGCGGAGCTCGCCGAGCACGGCACCCGCGCCCTGCACGCCCGCCTCGCCGCGGCCGACCCGGACGCCGCCCGCGCCATCCTGCCCAGCAACGGGCGCCGCGTCGTACGCGCCCTCGAGGTCATCGAGATCACCGGCCGCCCCTTCACCGCGAACCTCCCCGGACACGAGGCCGCCTACGACACCCTCCAGATAGGCGTCGACGTCGCCCGGCCCGAACTGGACGAGCGGATCGCCGACCGGGTCGACCGCATGTGGCGTGCCGGGCTCGTGGACGAGGTGCGTGCGCTGGAGGAGGTCGGGCTGCGCCAGGGCCGTACGGCCTCCCGTGCCCTCGGCTACCAGCAGGTACTCGCCGCGCTCGCCGGGGAGTGCACGGAGGACGAGGCGCGGGCCGAAACGGTGCGCGCCACCAAGCGGTTCGCCCGTCGGCAGGACTCCTGGTTCCGCCGGGACCCGCGGGTCCACTGGCTCAGCGGAGCTGCCTCCGACCGGGGGGAACTCACCGCCAGTGCCCTGACGTTGCTCGAACGAGCGGTCACAGCCTGATCACGTGATGGCATCGGGACGTCCTGGGCGTCAATAGGGGGGTCCCGGTCGTGCCATCATCAACCATCGTTCGAGCCGAGCAGCCGGAGTTGGGAGGGCGCGTGGCGATGGAGGCCAGCCCTCGTGACAACGAAGAGTCCCGGGTCGACTACGTCAGTGACGGAGACGTCGGACGCCCGGGCGTCGACGACGACCTTGCGGCAGTGGCGGGCGTGGACGGTCCCGTCGGGCCGCCCGTGGAGCCGCACGAGCTGCGTCCGCAGCGCCGTCTGCGGCTCTGGCAGCTGGCGCCGATCGTGGTGCTCGGCGCGCTGGGCTCGCTGATGTTCGCGTTCCCGCTGGCCTTCGAGCCGGGCAGCCGCTCCGGCGCCGTCGTGTCCATGCTCGGGCTGCTGATCTGCTGCTGCGCGGCGGGCTGGGGCGTGATGGCCGCGCGCCGCGTCGGCCACACCTGGCCGGGGCTGCCGTCGCCCGGTTCGGGCAAGCGTGCGGACTGGCGCGTGGTGCTGCTGTACGCCGTCGTCGTCGGCACGGTGGCGGTGCTCGCCGTGTGGCGCGTCGCGCGGCTCAGCTGAGCCCACGCCCACGCCCGTACGCGTACGCATCGCCTCCGCGCTCCTCGCCTCCGCGCTCCGCCCGTACGCGCCGCGCCCGCCCGGTCCCGTACGATCGACGGCGTGAGCAGCGCGCGGCCCGTGCCGTTCCTCAAGGGACACGGCACCGAGAACGACTTCGTGATCATCCCCGACCCGGATGGCGAGTTCGAGCTGTCCAAGGAGGCCGTGGCCCGGCTGTGCGACCGGCGCGCCGGCATCGGCGGCGACGGGCTGCTGCGGGCCGTACGCTCCGCGCGGCACCCGGAGGCGCGCGGGATGGCCGGCGAGGCCGAGTGGTTCATGGACTACCGCAACAGCGACGGCAGCATCGCCGAGATGTGCGGCAACGGCGTACGGGTCTTCGCCCGCCACCTGGTACGCGCCGGGCTGGCACCGGCCGGCGAGCTGGCCGTGGCCACCCGCGCGGGCATCCGCCGCGTACGGCTCGCCGCGGACGGCGGCGGCGTCACGGTCGGCATGGGCCGGGCGGCGCTGCCCGCCGGGGACGTGCGGGTGACCGTCGGTGACCGTACGTGGCCCGCGCGGCACGTGAACGTGGGCAATCCGCATGCCGTGGCCTTCGTCGACGACCTCGCGGCGGCGGGCCCGCTGCGCGAGGCGCCGGGCGTCGCGCCGGCCGCCGCCTACCCGCAGGGTGTGAACGTCGAGTTCGTGGTCGACCGGGGCCCGCGGCACGTCGCCCTGCGGGTGTACGAGCGCGGCTCCGGCGAGACCCGTTCCTGCGGCACCGGCGCCTGCGCCGTGATGGTCGCCGCCGCCCGCCGGGACGGCGCCGATCCCTCCGCGGACGGCAACCCGGTGACGTACACGGTGGACGTGCCGGGCGGCCGGCTCGTCATCAGCGAGGGCACCGACGGCGGTATCGAGATGACCGGTCCGGCCGTCATCGTCGCTGAAGGGATGCTCGACCCGGACTTGCTCGCCGTCTGACATCCTGCCCCGGTGCGGTCAGTTCGCCACGAAGAGTGACGATCGTGCGCCCTTTCCACTCAGGCGTATAACAAACGTCGCTCGATTGGGTGATCCCGAACACCCCGGGCAAGAGGCGGTGATCGGCTCGTGGTGGGCTCTGTAGCATCACACCACCGGACACGGGGTGTTCACGAGCGGGAGGTGCCATGGGCGCGGTGCGAAACCTTCGGAAGCTCAGCCGGGCCGCCCTGCTCCGGCCCGCCCCCCGCGGCGCGCTGCCGGACGCCATCGAGCACGTCGCGCAGGCGCACCGCGCGCACCACCCCGGCGCCGACCTCGACGCGCTGCGGCGCGCGTATCTGCTCGCCGAGTCCTCGCACCGCGGGCAGACCCGCAAGAGCGGCGAGCCGTACATCACGCATCCGCTCGCCGTGACCCTGATCCTTGCCCAACTGGGCGCGGAGCACACCACGTTGACGGCCTCGTTACTGCACGACACGGTCGAGGACACCGACGTCACGCTGGACCAGGTGCGCGCCGAGTTCGGGGACGAGGTGTGCCATCTCGTCGACGGTGTCACCAAGTTGGAGAAGGTCGACTACGGCGCCGCGGCCGAGCCCGAGACGTTCCGCAAGATGCTCGTCGCCACCGGCAGCGACGTCCGCGTGATGTCCATCAAGCTCGCGGACCGCCTGCACAACATGCGTACGCTCGGCGTGATGCGGCCCGAGAAGCAGGCCCGTATCGCCAAGGTCACCAGCGACGTGCTCATTCCGCTCGCCGAACGGCTGGGCGTCCAGGCACTCAAGCGGGAGCTGGAGGACCTGGTCTTCGCGATCCTGCTGCCCGAGGAGCACGCGCGCACCCAGGAGTTGATCCGCGAGCACACCGCGCGCCCCGACCCACTCACCCAGGTCGCCGCGACCGTACGGGCGGTGCTGCGCGAGGCGGAGATCGACGCTCAGGTGCTCATCCGGCCGCGGCACCTGGTCTCCCTGCACCGGCTGCGGCTGAAACGCGGCGAGCTCGGCCCCTGCGACTTCGGGCGGCTGATGATCCTCGTGGCCGAGGACGCCGACTGCTACGCGGCGCTCGGCGAACTGCACACCTGCTTCGTGCCCGTGATGTCCGAGTTCAAGGACTTCATCGCGGTGCCCAAGTTCAACCTCTACCAGTCGCTGCACACCGCCTTCGCCGACAAGGACGGCCGCGTCGCCGAAGTCCTCGTCCGTACGCGGCAGATGCACCAGGTCGCCGAGGCCGGTGTGATCGCGCTCGGCGATCCCCACAGCGCGCCCGCGGAAGCCGAAGCGGAAGCGGGCGGCGACGGCGAACGGGCCGACCCGACCCGGCCCGGCTGGCTCTCCCGGCTGCTGGAGTGGCAGAGCCACACCACGGACCCGGACACGTTCTGGAGCGAGCTGCGCGACGAGCTGGCCGAGGACCGCGAGATCACCGTGTACTGCGCCGAGCCCGGCACCGGCGGCAGCAGCGGCGCGCTGCCGCTCCCGGCCGGCGCCAGCTGCGTCGACGCCGCGTACGCGCTGCACGGCGAGGCCGCGCACCGCTGCATCGGCGCCCGCGTCAACGGGCGGCTCACCGCGCTCAGCACGGTGCTGCGCGACGCCGACACGGTGCAGCTGTTCCTGGCTCCCACGACCGGCACCGCCGCGTACGCGCCCGCGCCGGAGTGGCTCGACCACGCGCGGACGCCCGCCGCCCGCATCGCCATCCGGAAGTGGCTCGCGGCGCACCCGCCCGTACCGGCCGCCGACACCGTGACGGCCCCCGCGGAGCACGGCACGGACGCCCGGCCCGCGCCGCGGCGCGACGCGCGACCGGAACCCGTCGCGGAATCCCGTACGCACGCCCCCGCGACATCACCGTCCAGCGCACCGGCTTCACCGAAGCATGCCGTCCTCGCGCTCGCCCGCCGCCGCGTCAACGTTCTCTTCGCCATGATCCGTGACCGACAGTGCTACCACGCTCCGCCTTCCGTCACGACCGCCGCTTGACAACAACATGAGGAGGTGTCACGTACACCCCCGGGAGGGCGCTCAGGCCCATGGGCCGCGGCTTGGGGGCTCCGTAGCGTCGGGCGCATGAGTGGAGACAGCTACGGCGGACGAGTGACTCGTCGCATCGCTTTGCGGAATGCCGGCATCGTCGCGGGCGGGGCCGCGCTCGCCGCGGGTACGGGCGCCGGTACGGGTGCGGCCTCGGCGGCCGTGCGCGGCGCGCCCCACGGTGGCGGGCGCCCACGGCACGGGACGGTGCGCACGTACGTCCTCGTGCACGGCACCCACAGCGCCGGTGCCTACTGGACCCCCATCGCCCGCGAACTCACCCTGCGCGGACACCGCGTCGTGGCCGTGGACCAGCCGCTGCACGGCGCCGAGGCGTTCGTGCCGGAGGCGTACCAGACGCAGGACCTGCGGGCCCTCGCCACCGAGCCGTCGCCGGTGGCCCGGCTCGGCCTGGACGACTACGCGCGGCGGGTCGAGCAGGCCGTACGGCGCGCCGCCGAGCACGGGCCACTGGTGCTCGTCGCGCACAGCATGGGCGGCATCTCCGTCACCCGTACGGGGAACGCCGTGCCCGAACTCATCGACCACATCTGCTACATGGCGTCGTTCTGCCCCTCCCGCAGCATGCCGACGCTCAACGACTGCATGTCCGCGCCGGAGAGCGCCTCCGCCGTCAGCACCGACGAGCAGGTCGTCGGCGACATGGAACGGCTGGGCGTGGCGCGCTTCAACTGGCGTACGGGCAGGCGCAAGGACCTCGACGTCTTCAAGGAGATGATCTGCGCGGACCATCCGGACGACGCGTTCCGGCGGGTGATCGCCGGGATGCAGACGGACGAGACGCTGCGCGCGTACGGGGAACGGGCGGTCGGCGAGCGGGACACGTGGGGGCGGGTGCCGCGGACGTATCTGCGGTTCGGGCGCGACCGGCTGGTCACGCCGGAGCTCCAGGACCGGATGATCAACGAGGCGGACCGGCTGACGCCCGGGAACCAGTTCACCGTGCACGACTTCACGCGGGCGCCGCACATCGGCCCGCTCGATCCCGCACCGGTCGTGGACGCGCTGGAGGGGGTGGCGGTACGGCGGCGGTGACCGTACGGGGGGTGACCGTACGGGGGGGGGTGACCGTACGGGCGAGGGCGTCCGGGGCAGGCGGCAACAGGCGTACGGGGCGCGCTCGTTCAGCGGCCGACGAGGACGCCGGTGACCGCCTCGGCGGCCGCGACGACGGCCGCCTCCACCGTGTCGATCCCCGTCGCCTGGGACGGCTGACCGTCGCAGAGCACGGCGAGGAGCAGCTCGTGGCCGTCGTGCCGCACCACGCCGACGCTGTTGACGACCCACAGGCCGGAGGCCGTACGGGGCAGCCAGCCGTTCTTCAGCGCGGTGCCCGTCCCGGGGTCGGCGGCGGCCGACACGCCCCAGTCCTGCCCGGACCGTACCCGCGACATGAGCGCGCGCACGTACGCGCGGGACTCGGGCGTCAGCGGCGAGTCGGCGGCGGTGACCGCCGTGAGCAGCCGCAACTGGTCGGCGGCGGTGGTCGTGGTCAGGCCCCAGTGGTCGTCCGCGCCGGGCACGGTCCCGGTGAGGCCGAACGTCCGGTTCGCCTCGGCGAGGCCGTCGGCACCGCCGATGGCGCGCCAGAGGCGGTCGGCGGCGTGGTTGTCGCTGACCTGGATCATCTGGCGGGCGTCGGTCCGTTGCTCGGCAGTGAGCGGCCGACCCTCCTTCTGGGCGCGGAGCAGGAGCGCGGCGAGGATGCCGACCTTGGCGACGCTCGCGGTGACGAACGCGTGCTCGTCGGGCGGCGCGTAGACGGCGCTGCTGCCGGACGCGGGGTCACCGATCGCCAGCGAGACGTTTCCCTCGGCCGTACGGGCCAGGCCCCGGAGGGCGGCGGCGAGTACGGCGTCGGGGGCGGGGGCAGCCGTGCCCGCGAACCACGCCACGCCGGTCCCTCCCCTCCGCGTACGGCAGGCCGTCGTGCGGCCTGTCCTCGTACGGCCGACCCTCGTACGGGCTACCCGCAAGCGGGCCCACCGTATGCGGCCGTTCCGCACAAACGGCCTGCGCGGGCGGCCCGTTCACTCCCGCGCCGTGAAGCGCCGTACCGCCTGGTCGAGATGCTCGCGCATCACCGCGCGCGCGTGCCCGGCGTCGTTGCCGGAGACGGCGTCGAGCAGGGTGCGGTGTTCGCGCGCGAGGTCGTCGGGGCGCGGGTAGGACGGCTGCAGCTGGGCGAGGCAGAGCTGCATCTCCTCCTGCAACGGCGGATACAGCCGGCTCAGGCGCGGGCTGCCCACCGCGTCCACCAGAGCGATGTGGAACGCGGTGTGCGCCTGCACGCGGTCGGCCCAACTCGCCTCCGCAGGCAGCGCCTCCAGCTCCCCCAGCCGGCGGCGCACCGGGGTCACGTCGATCCGCCGCTCCACGATCGCGGTGACGACCTCGTACTCGAGCGGGGCACGGACGAAGTGCAGGTCACGCGCGTCGTCCGCCGTCAGCACCGGCACCGTGGCGGACCGTCCCTGCGGCCGGTGCACGAGATTCCGGCTCGCCAGGATCTGCAGCGCCGAACGGACCGTGGGCCTGGCGACGCCGAAGGCGTTGGCCACGGCGATCTCTGGCAGGGCCTCCCCCGGCCGCAGCTCGCCGCCGAGGATCTGCTTGCGCAGCTCGGCGACGAGAGCGTCGGTCGTACTCGTCACCTGCAAGGGGCCGCCGCCGGAACGGCCGCCCGCCACCGCGTCGAATGTCATCGCGGCACCGGCTGCCCGTCGGCGAGGGCGGCCAGGCTCCACAGGTCACGCCACTCGTGGTCGGCGGGCTCGCCGTCCGGCGCCGGCTCGGCGTGCCGGTTGACCCACGCCGTGGTCATCCCGAAGTGCTTCGCCGGGGCGTTGTCGTACTTGAAGCCGAACGCGACATGGATGATCTTCTCCGGCTCGACGCCGATCCTGTCGAGCGCCTGCCGGAAGAAGTCGAGACTCGGCTTGTACGTCCGGCAGTCCTCCGCGGTGATCACGTCGTCGAAGGGGACGCGCATGTGGCGCCTGCTGTGCTCGATGATGTCGCGGTCGGTGTTGGAGAGGATCACCAGCCGCATGCCCGCGGCCTGCGCCCGCAGCAGCGCGGGGCGGGTGTCGGGGAACGGCTGCCAGGAACGCATCGAGCGGACGAACGCGGCGGCCAGCTCCTCGTCGTACGGCCAGCCGCGCACGGCGCACACCTCGCGCAGGCTCTCGGCGAGCACCTGCTTGTAGCTGCGGTACTCGCGGCCGAGGATCTCGAACTGGATTCCCTCCCACAGGTCGCGCAGCTCGATGCCGGGGACCAGGTCCGTATCGCCGTTGCGCAGGGCCAGCTCGTACAGGAACTGGGCGGCGCCGCCCTCCCAGTCGGTCAGCGTGCCGTAGTTGTCGAAGGTCGCGACGGCGAAGGGGGGAGACATCTCGGTACCTCCGGGGAAGGGCGGCGAGCTAACAGTCGTACTGTCAGACAGAGTGACACTTTCTGGTGGCGCGGGTCAACGGCCACGTCGGCGGTCGGCGCTCGGCAGCGGGCTCGGTTGGAGGCGGACTGGGTTGGGGGCGAGCAAGCCGAGGGCGGCCGGTGGGGAGCGCTCAGTTGAGGGTGAGCAGCACGATCGCCGCTCCGGCTCCGGCCAGGCCAGCGGTCTGCACCGGGCGGAGCCGCTCACGCAGGGCCGTGACGCCGAGCAGAACGGGGATCGCGGGGTATAGGGACGACAACACGACGGCGACGACGACGAGTTGCGCTCGGGTCGCCAGGAGATAGCAGACGAGGGCTAGGGCCGCGGCGCCCCCGGTGGCGGCGGCAGCACCCGCGAGCCGTACGGGCAGCCGCAGCCGCGACCTGCCGCTTCGGACCGCACGGACGGCAGGCGGCAGGATCGTGCACGCGGCAGCGACGCGGCCCACGACGACCGGCCAGATGCCGGAACCCGGCCCGGCCTGGGCGAGCGCGACGTACTGCAGCGCGATGCCCAGGCCGGCGACCAGGCCGTCCACCACGGCACCGGACCCGTCCCCGGCCCCGACTCCGGGCTCGGTCCCGACTCCGGACGCGGTCCCGACTCCGGACGCGGACGCGGGCGCGGACGGCGTACGGGACACACACCAGAGCGCCGGGACGGCGACTACGATCCCCAGCCAGGACAGCGGCGACGGCCGGTCGCCCAGCAGCGCCACCCCGACGAGAACCGGGAGCGCCACCCCGCCCACGGCACTGACCGGCACCACCACGCTCATCGCGCCCCGGCTGAGACCCCGGTAGAGGAAGAGCATCCCCGCACCCGTGCCCGCGCCGGAGAGCGCACCCCAGGCGAGGTCCGTCCCCGCCGGTGCCGGGGCGGGCACGAGCGGGGCGGCCACCAGGGTCAGCACGAGCCCTCCGAGCTGACCGGCGAGTGCGACCGCCGTGAAGTCGACGCGGCGGGACAGCAGCCCGCCGGCGTAGTCCGCGAGCCCGTAGAACAGCGCGGAGGCGAGTGCGAGCAGCGCACCCATGTCGTCAGCGCCCTTCGGGCCCTTCCGACTCGTCGCGCTCCGCACGCCCCGCGCACCGCTCGGCCTCGCCGACGGGGCAGACCGCGCCCCGTACGCAGGCCTTACGGTCGCACAGCCGGCACAGCAGGTCCGCACTGCCGACGTCCGCGTAGAGCCGGGTCAGCAGCTTGGCCAGCAGGCCGTCGAGCTCCTCCCGCTCCTTCTCGTCGAGGACAGCGACCAGTTCGGTGAGCGGCGCGCTCCGGGCCGCGAGCAGCCCCTCGGCCGTACGCGTGCCGGTCGCGGTGAGGTGGACGGCCACCCAGCGGCCCGGCCCGGGCCGCCGTTCGAGCAGTCCACCCGCCTCCAGCGAGTCCACCATGCGGGCCGCCGCGGACTGGGAGAGCCCCACCCGGCGGCCCAGTTCGGTGACGCTGAGGCCGGGCGCGGCCGACAGGGCGACCAGCGCGGCGGCGCCGCTGGCGCTCACTCCCGCCGCCCGCGAGGCGTCGGTGAGCGCCAGGTCGGTGACGGCGAGCGCGGTGGCGCCGAGCAGGTTCGCAGTGCGGCCCGCAGGACGCGGGCTCGGCGCGCGCGTGCCCGCGCCGTTGCCTGCCGTAGCTTCCTCCGTCTCATCATGCATGAGTCATGCATAACGCGCTACGGAGGAGTAGGCAACCCACGCGCTGCCCCCGCGTCCCGTCGGCGTCAGCTCGTGGCCGGCATCTCGTCCTCCCCCGGCTCGTCCTCCGCACGGAAACCGGCTATCCACAGCGGCATCAGCCAGTGGACTACGAGCGTCGCCGCCCCTACGGCCGCGATCGGCCCACCGAGCTCCGAGATCGTCGCGCCCGCCGCGTGCGCCGCGATGACCCCCAGGAAGCACGCGACCATGACCAGCAGCGTGCCGCGGTGCGCCCGCGCGAGGACCGCCTCGCGCTCGGCGACCTGGCGCTCGTCGAGTATCCGGAGACGCAGCTCGAGCAGGCCCCGCGTCATGGAATTCAGCAGGCCGGTCAGCGGGATCCACAGGACCGTCGCCCCCACCAGCAGCGCCAGCCACCAGGGCTGCCCGAGGCCGTACAACAGCATCAGCCCGGCGGTCGCGGCGGCTGTCACCACGACGTGCGCAGCCACGATCCGGTGCCGCTGCGCACGGGTGGCGTGCAGATGACTCAGCCGGGAGTCGTTCATCTTGCCGTACGTCCAGCGGTCGTAGCGCGTGGTCCGCTGTGCGTTGGTCCCCGTCATGGTGTCGCCTTCTTTCCGTGCCTGTATACCTCGTCCGTGAGCGGCCGGAACGGCTCCAGCGAGAACAGCGCCTCCACCGGCAACTCGAAGAAAGCCGAGATGCGCAGGGCCATGTCGAGACTCGGGTTGTACTGCCCCCGCTCGATGTACCCGATCGTCTGGTAGTGGGCGCCGACTGCTTCCGCCAGACGCTGCCGCGAGACCTCTCGCTCTGCCCGCACCATCGCCAGTCGGTTGTGCACCTGCTCGCTCATGTATAAGGTGTACTACATCTCAACACAGCTTGGCAACACGAACTGGCGGGATCCGGGAAAGCGAAGAGGCGGGGGATGCGCCATGGGGAAGCGCAAGGTGCAGGTGACAGGCGCGTCAGCGCGTCACGGGACGCGGCCGACTCCGGCGAGGCCGTTGATCGCGGCCTCGTCCAGCGCGGCCGCGGCGGGGTCGTCGGGGCGCCAGTGGTGCACGGAAACGACGCCGGGCGGGACGAGTTCGAGACCGTCGAAGAGCCGCTCGATCTCCGCGCGACTGCGGATCGCCACCGCGTGCCCGGCGCGCCGGTATTCACGTGAGGCCCGTTCGAGCATCACGGGGGCGAACTCCGAAGTGACGTGGGAGCAGACGAAGAAGCTGCCGGAGGGCAGGTCGCGGAGCAGCCGGCGGACGATGCCGCGCGCGTCGCGCGCTCCGTCCGGCACGAAGTGGAGCACCGCGATCACGCACACGGCGACCGGCCGGGTCAGATCCAGCGTGGCGGACAGCCGCGGATCGGAGAGGACGCCCTCCGGGTCGCGTACGTCCCCCGCGAAGGCGGTCACCCTGCCTTCGGGTGTGCTGCGGGCCAGCGCCTGGGCGTGCACCAGGACGGTCGGCTCGTTGTCGACGTACGCGATACGCGCGTCGGGCCGGACCGCCTGGGCCACGTCGTGGAGATCGGGATGGACGGGGAGACCGCAGCCGATGTCGAGGAACTGCCGGATGCCCGCCTCCGCGGCGAGCCAGCGGACGGCGCGGTGCATGAAGGCGCGGTTCTGTTCGGCGCAGAGCACGGCCGTCGGGTTGATCCTGCCCACGGCCTCCGCGAGCCTGCGGTCGTCCTCGTGGGCGTCCTTGCCTCCGGTGTAGCCGGTGTAGACGCCTGCGAGCCGTGACCGCGTACGGGCCTGCCGCGCCGGCGGCGGCTCGGCCCCGGCTGCGGACGTCCGCTCGGCGGACGCCTCTTCGGGCGTGCCCTGGGCGGGAGCTCTGTGCGCGGGTGTTTCCCCGGCGGCCGGATCCTGCACGGTGCCCCCCGGAGGCGGATTGCGGCTCGGCGGCCAACCGGCCACGGACGGTGTCGCGTTGCGCCTCCCCACGCTAGCGCCGCGAGCGGGGCCGTCCCCCACCGCATTCCGGCCAACTGGCGCGGTAGGCGGGCCGGTTCACCGCGGTGCGGTGCCGTGCGGCGCGGTGCCGTGCGGCGCGGCGGTGGCCGCGATCCGTTCCCGCATCGGCCGGCGGCGCAGCGCCTCGAGCGCCTCGCCGATCAACCGGCTCAGCGGGTACGGCAGTTCCTCCTCGAACTGGGCGGCCGCCGCGCTCGTCGCGGCCCACTCGGCCTCCAGCGCGGGAAGCAGCGGCTCGGCCGCCGCCGTCAGACGTACGACCCGCTGGCGCGCATCGGTGCCCGGCGCGGTGTCGACGAGCCCGCGTTTGACCAGTTGGGCCACCGTCTGACTGGCGGCGGAGTGCGTGACGCCGATGGCCGTCGCGAGATCGCGGATCGGCAGTGGACCCGTGGCGGCGAGCGTACGGATGACGGGGGTGAACCGCGGCCGGTATCCGTCGGGCAGTCCGAGATCGGCGTACACGGCGGCGACATCGGCCTCCATGAGGTCGAGCAGGTGGCGCAGCCGGGTGCCGAGCAGCTCCGGCCCGGGCTCCGGCTCCGGCTCCGGCACGGCGGAAGGAGCGGGCGGACGAGACGGGTCAGAGGGGACGGGCGGGGTCATGGCAGAAATATAACAGCGCTGTTGTATTGTCGGCCGCTGAATGAGAGCGGAGAGGGAGGGGTGACATGACTGAGCTGTATCCGCCCATCGAGCCGTACGAGCAGGGGATGCTCGACGTCGGCGACGGCAACCTCGTCCACTGGGAGGTCAGCGGCAACCCGGACGGCAAGCCCGCAGTCTGGGTGCACGGCGGCCCGGGCTCCGGCGCCCGCGCGGGCGTCCGCAGGTACTTCGACCCCGACCGCTACCGCATCGTCCTCTTCGACCAGCGCGGCTGCGGCCGGAGCACCCCGCACGCGAGCGCCGCGGCCACGGACATGAGCAGCAACACGACGGACCATCTGGTCGCGGACATGGAGCTGTTGCGCACCCACCTGGGCATCGAGCGGTGGCTGCTCTTCGGCAGCTCCTGGGGCTCGACACTGATCCTCGCCTACGCCGAACGCCACCCGCGGACCGTCTCCGAGATCGTCCTCTGCGGCGTCACGATGACCCGGCGCTCGGACATCGACTGGCTGTACGGGGGCGTGGCGCGGTTCCTGCCCGACGAGTGGGAACGGTTCCGGGCCGGCGCCCCCGGCGCACCCGGCCCCGACAGCCGGGGCCGAGACCTGGTCGCGGCCTACGCCCGGCTCATGGCGGACCCGGACCCGGAGGTGCGGACGAAGGCGGCGAACGACTGGTGCGCGTGGGAGGACGCGGTGATCTCGCTGGAGCCGAACTCGCCACCCACCCCGTACACCGGCCGCCCCTCCCCCGCCCGCCTGGCCCTCGTCCGGATCGCCTCGCACTACTTCGCGCACGGCGCCTGGCTCGACGAGGGCTCGCTGCTCCGGGACGCCGGCCGCCTGGCCGGCATCCCGGGCGTGCTGATCCACGGCAGATTCGACCTGGGCGGCCCGCTCAGCACCGCGTGGGAACTCGCCCGTGCGTGGCCGGACGCGGAACTGCAGGTCGTGTCCGACTCGGGCCACCTGGGCAGCGATGAGATGCGCGCACGGGAACGGGCGGCCCTCGACCGCTTCGCCGCCCGCTGACGCCGAGGCCAGCCGACCGCTACAGCCGGTCGATCTCCGCCAGATCGATGTCGATGTCGAACGGCACGGACAGCTTCAGCCGGTCGTGGTGGATGCCGGTCGCGACATACGAGCGGGTCACCGTGTCCAACTCGTAGACGTAGACGACCGGGTGGTCGTCGTCCCCCTTCATCTCCACCCTCCAGAAGTGCGGGATGCCCGCCCTGGCGTACTTGTACGGCTTGGTGTCTCGATCGCGCTCCTCCGACTCAGGAGAGACGACCTCCACCACGAGGACGACGTCCATGGCCTCGTAGCGGGTCTGTCTGCGGCTGGTCACTGCGGAGGCATGGACGACGAACAAGTCCGGCTCCGGAGCGCTCTTCCGGCTCAGGACCACGGCCATCTCGCGCTTGACCCTCAAGTCCTCGGGAACAGAACACCGCAGGCCTCTTTCCAAGAGGTAGAGGGCCAGCATGTGGAAGTCCCGCTGCGGGCTCACGAAGACCAGGCTCCCGTCGATCAACTCAGTGTGCGGCGGGAGGTCAGGCAGGTTGAACAGATCGTCCACGGTGTAGCCGTCCTGCGGCGGCATCGGCCACGAGGTGCCGGTCTGGAACGGCTCGGCAGTCATGGTTCCTCCCATGGACGGGATTCTTGGCCGTGCGTCCAGACTAGCGGGAGGAAAAGCCCGGCCCTTCAGCTCAAAGCGTGAAGGGCCGCGCGGCCGAGGACCCGGGGGTCACTCCCACTCGATCGTGCCCGGCGGCTTGCTCGTGATGTCCAGGACGACGCGGTTGACGTCGCGCACCTCGTTCGTGATGCGGGTCGAGATGCGGGACAGGACGTCGTACGGGAGCCGGGACCAGTCCGCTGTCATCGCGTCTTCCGAGGAGACGGGGCGGAGCACGACGGGGTGGCCGTACGTGCGGCCGTCGCCCTGGACGCCGACCGAGCGGACGTCGGCGAGGAGCACCACCGGGCACTGCCAGATGTCCCGGTCCAGACCCGCGGCCGTGAGCTCCTCGCGGGCGATGGCGTCGGCCTCGCGCAGCAGGTCGAGGCGTTCGCGGTCGACGGCGCCGACGATACGGATGCCGAGCCCCGGCCCGGGGAACGGCTGCCGCTGGACGATCTCGTCCGGCAGCCCCAGCTCCTGGCCGACCATCCGGACCTCGTCCTTGAAGAGCTTCCGGAGCGGCTCCACAAGCTCGAACTCCAGGTCCTCGGGGAGGCCGCCGACGTTGTGGTGGGACTTGATGTTGGCGGTGCCGGAGCCGCCGCCGGATTCGACGACGTCCGGGTACAGCGTGCCCTGGACCAGGAACGCGACGTCCTCGCCGGCCGCGCCCGCCTCCGCCACCAGCTCGGCCTGCGCCTGCTCGAAGACCCGGATGAACTCCCGCCCGATGATCTTCCGCTTCTGTTCCGGATCGGAGACCCCGGCGAGCGCGTCGAGGAAGCGGTCCGCGGCGTCGACGACCTTCAGCTGGACGCCCGTGGCGGCCACGAAGTCCTTCTCGACCTGCTCGGTCTCGCCCTTGCGCATCAGCCCGTGGTCGACGTACACGCAGGTCAGCTGGGTGCCGATGGCCTTCTGTACGAGCGCCGCGGCGACCGCCGAGTCGACGCCGCCGGACAGTCCGCAGATCGCGCGCTTGCTGCCGACCTGCTCGCGGATGGCCGCGACCTGCTCGTCCACGATGCTGGTCGTGGTCCAGGAGGGGGCGAGGCCCGCGCCGCGGTACAGGAAGTGCTCCAGCACCTGCTGGCCGTGCGTGGAGTGCATGACCTCGGGGTGGTGCTGGACGCCGTAGAGCTTCCGCTTGTCGTTCTCGAAGGCGGCGACCGGCACCGTCGCGGTGGACGCGGTGACGGTGAAGCCCTCCGGGGCCGCCGAGCAGGCGTCGCCGTGCGACATCCACACCTGCTGCTCGCCGGGAGTGCCCTCGAAGAGGGTGGAGCCGCGCTTGGCGATGGACAGGTCCGTACGGCCGTACTCGCGGCTGCCGGTGTTGTCGACGGTGCCGCCGAGAGCCTGAGCCATCAGCTGGAAGCCGTAGCAGAGACCGAGGACGGGGACGCCGGCCTCGAAGAGCGCGCGGTCGATGGAGGGCGCGTCGTCCGCGTACACGGAGGAGGGGCCGCCGGAGAGGATGATCGCCTTCGGGTTCCTGGCGAGGATCTCCGCGGCGGGCATGGTGTGCGGGACGATCTCGCTGTACACCCGGGCCTCGCGCACGCGGCGCGCGATCAACTGGGCGTACTGCGCGCCGAAGTCGACGACCAGGACCGTGTCCGGCTCCGCGGCCGGCCCGGCGACCGCGGACGCGGCGGGGCCGGTCCCGGCGAGGGAGGTCGCTGCCGGGTGGGAAGCGGAGGTGTCGGACGCGGCGGTGGGCTCTGATGCCACGGGGCGGCCTTTCGGCGGTGGAGCGGGCGGCTGCGCGCCCCGCGGGGACGGGGAACCGCAGCTGAAGGGGTGGACCCGGGCAATTCTACCGGGGCCGCCGGGCGTCTCAGAATGCGGCTCGTGCCGGCCCCGGCTCCGCGCGGTCGGCATACTGGGCGCCATGCCCACGCAGACGACCTTCTGGTTTACCTATGGCACCGGCCCGTCCGGCTGCCATGGTCGTGCTGCTTGAGCCACTGACAAGCGACTTCCCAGGCGCCCCGGGCCGGTCAAGGCCCGGGGCGCGCTGCGTTCGCTCCGTCCACGGGCCGGACGGCACCGGGCTCCGCCCCGAGCCCCGGAGAGACCATGACCACCAGTACGAGCACTCCCCGCACCGCGCCCGCCACGGACACCGCGCCGGCCACGGACACGGGCGCACGCGACGCCGAGGCGGCGGCGGAGATCACCGGCGCACGAGAACGCATCGACGAGCTGGACGCGCGCATCATCGCCCTCGTCCAGGAACGGGTGTCCGTGTCCGCCCGTATCCAGCGGGCGCGCATCGGCTCCGGCGGCCGCCGCGTGAACCTCTCCCGCGAGATGGAGATCCTCGCCCGCTACCGCGACGAGTTGGGCCGCCCCGGCACCGCGCTGGCGATGACGCTGCTGGAGCTGAGCCGCGGAAAGGTGTGACACGGCCGGTGTGAACCCGGCGGGTCCGGTCCCGGCACAGGTGACACCGGCCGGTGTGGCGCGGGTGCGCGCCGCCGAGGGCATGCGGCGGGCGTACGCGGTGCGCTCGTACGTGCCCCGCGCGCGCATACGGCGAGCGGCCGGTCACCCGTACGGCGCGTGACCGCTCCCGGCGGTTCTCGTTGGATGGAGTGTCCCCGAAGCCGGCTGGGCGCCCGGCGGCTCAGGGGCGGCATCACCGGAGCGATGAGACGCGGCTCCTCGGAACGGGAGCGACCGCGTCGTGGGACCTCGCTTCGGTGCAGTGACCGGACAGCAGGGGACAGCAGCCCGGTCACGACCCTCTGCCACGGCAGGGGGCCCAGCGGCCGGTCCCGGGGACGCCCTGGACCGGCCGCTCCGCGGAGCGGTGTGTACCGATCACCGCCCGATTCGCCCCGTACGGTTGCGGGCCCGGCGCGCATCGAGGACGATGCGGAGTGGGGTAAATCCCTCTGTATCCAGCCATGTTGGTGACCTTGGACGGCCGGTTCGAGCACTGTTCACCACTCGGGCGCTTTCGCCAAGGCTCCCACCGGACGGCGGCGTTACCCCCCGGCGTCGCCCGCCGGCATCGCTGCTGCCCTGGCTCCGATGCCGGCCGTAAGGCCCCGCGGACGCCGCCACCCACCCGGCGGGCACCCGGGGCCTTTCGGCGCTCTCGGTGGGACTGCCCCGCTCACTAGAGGTCGAGGCTCACAGAATGTCGAGCGGCTGCTTCTCCGTCGGCGGCGGGAACGCCTCGTCGAGTACGCGGAGATCGTCCTCCGTCAGGCGCAGGGAGAGCGCGGTGTGATTCTCCGCCACGTGCTCCGCGGAGGACGCCTTGGGGATCGCGATGACGTCGTCGTGCCGCAGCACCCACGCCAGCGCCACCTGGGCGGGGGTGGCGCCGTGCGCGGCGGCGACGGCGCGCAGCGCCTCATGGCGCAGCAGCCGGCCCTGTTCGACCGGCGAGTACGCCATGAGCGGCACGGCGAGCTCCCGGCAGCGCGGGAACAGGTCGTACTCGGGGCCGCGGCGTACGAGGTTGTAGAGCACCTGGTCGGTCTGAACCCGTGCGTGGGCAGGCAGTTCGGCGAGGTCGCCGGTGTCGAGGTTGCTGACGCCCCAGCTGCCGATGCTGCCCTCCTCGACCAGCCCTTCGAACGCCTCGACCGTCTCCGCGAGCGGCACCTCGCCCCGCCAGTGCAGCAGGTACAGGTCGATGTGGTCGGTGCCCAGGCGGCGTTGGCTGGCGTGGCAGGCGTCGACCGTGCCGCGGGCGTCCGCGTGCCAGGGCAGCACCTTGCTCACGAGGAACACCTCGTCGCGCCGGCCGCGTACCGCCTCGCCGACGAGCTCCTCGGCGCCGCCGCTCCCGTACATCTCCGCCGTGTCGATCAGCGTCATGCCCAGGTCCAGGCCGTGCCGGAGCGCGGTCAGCTCGCCCTCGCGGCGGGCTGGGTCCTCGCCTATGCGCCAGGTGCCCTGACCGAGGGCGGGCACCGTGGCGCCGGAGGGGAGGGTCACTGTCCGGGCCGTGGTCATCGCGTACGCCTTTCTGCCGGTGCCGGGGCCGGGGCCGGGGCCGGCACGGGCCGCCCGGCCCCCGGATCACCGTAGTCCGGACCGTACGGGCCCGCCCGGCGTACGTGTCCCCGCGGCGGCGGGCCGCGCTCAGCCGTCAGCCGTGAACCCTCAGTCGGCCGCCGGCGCCTTCCGCTTCGGCGGCACCGCCGGTACGGGCAGGACCGGCAGCCGGAGCGCGGCGAACGCGTCCTCCGGGACCGCCGGCGTACGGGGCCGCACCGCGGGCAGCCGTGCGTACGGCTCGTCCTGTGCCGGACGGGCGTCCTCGTCGCCCTTGTTGGGCCACAGGGACATCGCGCGCTCCGCCTGGGCGGTGATGGTGAGCGAGGGGTTCACGCCGAGGTTGGCGGTGATCGCGGAGCCGTCGACGACGGAGATGCCCGGGTGCCCGTACAGCCGCTGGTACGGGTCGATGACGCCGTTCTCGGCGCTGTCCCCGATCGGGCAGCCGCCCAGGAAGTGCGCGGTCAGCGGGGTGCCCATCAGCTCGCCGACATTGGCGCCCGCGAAGCCGTTGATCTCGTCGGCGAGGTGGCGGGCGGCCTCGGCGCTCTCCGGGATGTGCAGCGGGTTCGGCGCGCCGTGGCCCTGCCGTGCGGTCAGCAGGCCCTTGCCGAGGCCCTTCTCCTTGCGGTACGTGGTGAGGGAGTTGTCCAGCGTCTGCATGACGAGGCCGATGATGACGCGCTCGGACCATTTGCGCTGCGACAGCGAACGCAGGAAGAGGTTCGGGTGCCGCAGGCAGGTCCCCACGTGCGCGAGCACGCGCGGCAGCCGCGTGCCGTGCCGCACCTGGAGCGTGGTGAGGGCGCCCATCGCGTTGGAGCCCTTGCCGTAGCGGACGGGCTCGATGTGGGTGTTCTCGTTCGGGTGGATCGACGAGGTGATGGCGACGCCGCGGGTGAAGTCGAGCTTCTTGTCGGCGTGCTTCTCGCGGTAGCGGCGCGGGACGGTCTGGGCGCCCATCAGGGACTCGGAGTTGGTACGGGTCAGCTCCCCGAGCCGGGCCGACATACGGGGCAGCGCGCCGCTGTCGCGCATCCGGTGCAGAAGGGTCTGCGTGCCGTACGTGCCGGCGGCGACGACCACCCTGCGGGCGCGCAGCGTACGCATCCCGCGCGGCGCACCCGCCGTACGCCGGGTGCGCCGTGCGCGGCGCCCGCGCCGGGTGTCCGTCGGGACGACGCCGACGAGGAAGCCCTCGTCCGCCTCCTCGTCCACCTCGCGGAGGTCCACGACGGTGGTCATGGGCAGGATGGTGGCGCCGGCGCGCTCTGCGAGGTGCAGGTAGTTCTCGGTGAGCGCGTTCTTCGCGCCGTGCCGGCAGCCGGTCATGCACTCGCCGCACTCGGAGCAGGCGCGCCGGGAAGGGCCGGCGCCGCCGAAGTACGGGTCGGGGACCTCGCCGCCGGGGGCCGCGCTCGGCCCCGGGGCTTTCTCCGTACGGGAACCGCCCGACGCGTCGGAGCCCTCGGCGCCCTCGGAGGTCCCGGAGTCCCCGGAGGTCCCGGAACCCTCCACCGCGTCCCTGCCGTCCCCGAAGAACACGCCCACCGGCGCGAAGTGGAACGTGTCCCCCACGCCCATCCGCTCGGCCGCCGCCTTCAGATGGACGTCCGAGGGCGTCATCGTCGGGTTGAGCCGTACGCCGAGCATGCGCTGCGCCTGGTCGTAGTACGGCTTCAGCTCGTCCTGCCAGTCGGTGATGTGGCCCCACTGGCGGTCCTGGAAGAAGGGCGCGGGCGGTACGTAGAGGGTGTTGGCGTAGTTCAGCGAGCCGCCGCCGACTCCCGCGCCCGCCAGGATCATGACGTTGTCGAGCAGGTGGATCCGCTGGATGCCGTAGAGCCCGAGCGCGGGCGCCCAGAGGTAGTTCCGGATGTCCCAGGAGTTCTTCGGCAGGGACTCGCGGGTGAAGCGGCGGCCGGCCTCGAGGACGCCGACGGAGTAGCCCTTCTCCGTCAGGCGCAGGGCGGACACCGCTCCGCCGAAGCCGGAGCCGATGACGATCACGTCGTAGTCGTACGCCTGCACGGGGTCTCCTGATCGGAAGCGGAGCGGAAACGGAAGCGGTGCAAGGGGGCCGCGAGGCCCCACCGGTCAGCGGAAGCGGAGTGCCTTCAGCAGCTTCAGCGAACGCCCCATGAACGCCGCGTACGCCTCCTCGCTCATCCCCAGCGACGGCGCCATCGGCAGCACCCTCTGGTGCGCGACGGTCTGTGCCTCGGTGTACTTGAGGATGCCCTCCGAACCGTGCCTGCGGCCCAGTCCGGAGTCGCCCATGCCGCCCATCGGGGCCTGCACGCTGCCGTACGCGGAGGCGTAGCCCTCGTTGACGTTGACGGTGCCCGTACGGAGGCGGGCGGCGACTCCGCGCGCGCGGCGGCCGTTCCGGCTCCAGACGCTGGAGTTGAGGCCGTACGGCGTGCTGTTGGCGAGTTCGACGGCCTCGTCCTCGGAAGAGAAACGGTAGACGGACACGACCGGTCCGAAGGTCTCCTCGCCGCACACCGCCATCGGGGACTCGACGCCGTCGAGGATCGTCGGCTCGTAGAAGAGCGGCCCGATGTCGGGCCGCGCCCGGCCGCCCGCGAGCACCTTGGCGCCCTTCGCGACGGCCTCCTCGACGTGCCTGCTCACCGTGTCGAGCTGGCGCCGGGAGACGAGGGAGCCCATGTCGGCGCCGTACGCGAGGGAGCTGCCGAGCCGCATCGCCTTCGTACGGGCCGCGAAGCGCTCCAGGAAGTCGTCGGCGACCGACTCGTGGACGTACAGCCGCTCGATGGAGATGCAGAGCTGGCCCGCGGACGAGAACGACCCGCGCACCGCGCCCTGCGCCGCCTTGTCGAGGTCGGCGTCGGGCAGCACCAGCATGGCGTTCTTGCCGCCCAGTTCGAGCGAACAGCCGACGAGCCGCGCCGCCGCTCGCTGCGCGACCTCGCGCCCCGTGCGGGTCGAGCCGGTGAACGACACGTAGTCGGCGTTCTCGACGACAGCGGTGCCGATGACGGGCCCCTCGCCCAGGACGACCTGCCACACGTTCTCGGGCAGCCCGGCCTCGATGAGCAGCTCGCGGGCCCAGAGCGCGGTGAGCGCGGTCTCCGTGTCGGGCTTCATGACCAGCGCGTTGCCCGCGACGAGAGCGGGGAGGGCGTCGCCGACGGAGAGTTCGAGCGGGTAGTTCCAGGGCGCGATCTGGCCGACGACGCCGCGCGGCTGGCGCAGTTCGGTCACCTTGGTGAGGGCCGGGATGGCGCCGGTGTGCCGCTTCGCGCCGAGGTACGAGGGGGCCTTGCGGCCGTAATGCCGCGCGGCGACGGCGACGGCGAGCACCTCCTCGAACGCGTGCAGCCGCGCCTTCCCCGTCTCCAGCTGGATCAGGTCCAGCGCCTCGGACTGGCGGCGCAGCACCAGGTCGTGGAAGCGGAGCAGGACGGCGGCCCGCCGCCGTACGGGCGTGTCCGCCCACGCCCGCTGCGCGTCACGCGCCCGTGCGAAGGCGGTGACGACGTCCTCCGGGGTGGACTCGGGCAGCTCGGCGAGCCGCTGCCCGGTGAACGGCGAGTGGCCGGCCGTACTGCCCGAGCCGACCACCGGGCCGGTGAGGCGCGCGACCAGCTCGGGCGTGACCACGTCGGCCGCGGTACGAGCGCCCGCGGGCGCGGGGGCGACCGGGTTCCCGCCGTCCGGGGCGGCGTCCGGCGCGGCGTCCGGCGCCGGGGCGTCCGGGGCGTCAGCAGCGGCGTCCGGGGCCGCGCTGCCGGACGCGGCGGTGTCCGGCGCGGGTTCCGGGCGGTCGGTTTCGTGCCGTTCGGTGTCCTGCGAGTCCGTCATGGGGGTGAGCGTACGGCCGCTGTGCGCACCCGCATACCCGGCGGTAACCAGTCTTCACCGCTCGTTTACAACTGCGCCAGCGATCACTGGCACGATCGGCGCCGAGCGGGCAGCCCGGTCAGGACTTGGCCTGCTTGATCTCCAGGTTCGCGACCAGGTCCTCGAACATCTCCTTGGCCTCCTTGCGCGAGGCGGCGTCGCCGTCCGGCGCCTGGAGGATGAGGTGCCACTCGATGGCATTGCCGTTGACGTAGACGAGCTCCCGGGCCGAGCGCTTCTTGGGCGAGTCCTCGGGCTGGTACGTGGCCTCGAGCTCAGCCGCGTCCTTCCCCTGGTGCTTCGTGCTCTCGACCGTGCCCTCGACGTTCTCGAAGTTGCTGTACAGCGTGTCCTTGTACCACTCGAGCCTGCTGTTGGCCTCGCCGACCGAGCCCTTCTCCGCGTCCTCGGCCTTGGACAGTTCGATGTACCAGTCCCCGTCCTTGGACGTGAAGGTCACCTGGCCCTCGTTCTCGGAGCGTACGTAGTCCGCCGGGACCGCGAGGGAGGCGCCCGTCTGCTTCGTCTCGTCCCGCTGCTTCCAGCCGTCGGGCAGCCCGCTGTCCGCGAACGGATTGGCGAGCAGCAGCACCAGCGCGACGGCTATCGCCAGTACGCTGCCGCCCGTGCCGAACTGGGCCTTGCGGCTGCCGCGCAGCGCACGGGCGTACGAGCGGGTGAGCCCCTGGACCCGGGTGGTGCCGCCGGCCCCGTTCGTCAGCGTCCCCGCCTTCGGCTGCGGCGGCCGGGCCGCCTCCTCCAGCGTCTGCCGGATTTCGGCGGGGTCGGGCCGGGCGGCCGGGTCCTTGCGCAGCAGCTGCATGATCATCGTGCCGAGCGCGCCCGTTGCCCGCGCGGGCATCTGCGGTTCGGAGGAGAGGACGGCCTGCAGTGTGGCCGGGGTGTTGCTGCGGCGGAACGGCGAGACGCCCTCCATCGCCGCGTACAGCACCACACCCAGCGACCACAGGTCCGACTCGGGTCCGGGCCGCTGCCCCAGCACCCGTTCCGGCGAGATGAACTCGGGCGAGCCGACGAACGCGCCGGTCTCCGTGAGCCCTTGCTCGCCCTCGACCTGGGCGATGCCGAAATCCGTGAGCACCACCCGGTCGTACCGCCCGAGCAGGACGTTGTCCGGCTTCACGTCGCGGTGCAGCACACCGGCCTCGTGCGCCGCCCCGAGCGCCCCCAGCACCGCCAGGCCGATCCGCGCGGCGTCGCGCGCGCCCAGCGTGCCCTCGGTCAACTGGTCGCCCAGCGAACGGCCCTTGACCAGCTCCATCACGATCCACGGCTGGCCGTCCTCGACCACCACGTCGTGCACCGTGACGACCGACGGGTGGTCGATACGGGCGGCGGCGCGCGCCTCGCGGCGCATCCGCTGGTACATGGTCTGGCGTTCCTGGTCCGACAGGTGGTCGGGCACCCGCGGTTCCTTGACGGCGACGTCGCGGTCCACCACCTGGTCGTGCGCGCGCCACACGGTGCCCATGCCGCCGTGCCCGAAGCGCGCGTCGAGGCGGTACCGCCCGCCCAGCACCCGGCCGCCCTCCGGACTCCCGCCGCCGCCGGGCGCGTTGGCGGATGTGGCGACCTGGGTCGGCTCGTACGGGCTCGCGTTCTGCTGTTGCGGGCGAGCGTGCTGCTGCTGGGCCGCGGCCGTCGGCGGCTGCAGCCCGTAGCTCGTGGGCTCGTTCACTGGCCCCCCGTCGTTCGTCATGACCCCATCATTACCGTGTGGAGCCGTCCGGACGCCAGTTGGATAACCCAGCTGTGACACTGCTGCCGCGCAGCCGTCAGGAGAGCACCCGGTACGTGTCGACGACACCCTCGAAATACCGGTCCACATCCTGCTTTTCGTCCTCCGGACCGATCAGCAGCACGAGGTGGTAGCGGTCGCCGAGGATCATCGCGCGGTTGCGCACGTAGACCTTGCGCCCGCTGTCGTCCTCCCAGGTGTAAGTGCCCTCCGCCATCGCCGTGTCGCCCACGTCGATACGGCGCAGGCTGCTCGCCGACGACCAGCCGGAGTCGCGGAACGGCGCCAGCTCCCGCTCGCTGTCCGCCTGGTACTCGAGCGGGTCCTTGCCGTACTTCGCCGTCGTGTCACGGCCCTTGACGACGACCATCTCGAACTCGCCCGAGTCGAACCGGACCTGGCCGCGGTCGTTCGGCCCGCTGCGGTCCCAGCCGTCGGGCAGCCCGATCTGGAAGCCGGTGGCGTCCTTGTGCAGGCTGAAGCCCTTGGCGAGATCGGCAGGCTGCGTCGTCTGCGGCGACTGCTCCTCGGGCGCGTCCCGGCCGTCACCGGCCTTGCCCTCGTCGCCGCCCTCGCCGTCCTCGGGGGCGCCCGACGGCGCGGGCTCCTGTTCCCCCACCGAGCCGCGCTGGCGGCCGTCCGAACCGCCGCTGTCCTGCTCGGGCATGAACCACATCGCGTACAGCACCGCCAGCGTCAGCACCAGCAGCACCAGCCCGAGCAGCAGCCGGCCCAGCCGGCGCGGGCTGTCCGCGCCACGCGGGGCGCGTGCCCGCGGCTCGCGCCGGGGGCGCCGCGCGGGGCGTTCGGGCCGCGGCTCCGCCGGCAGCTCGACCTGGGGCGCGGCGGCCGGCTCGTCCGCGGGCCGGTGTCCGCGCCGCTGCTTGGGCTGCTTTTGGGGCGGGGCAGGCTGCTTCCGCATCCGGCGCCTGCGTACGAGCTCGCCGCGGCGCCGCTTGATGGGCAGCCGCTTCGGGTCGGACGGGCGGCCGGGCTCCAGCGACGGCGGCGCGGTCAGCGTACGGCGGCCGACCTCCGGCTCCGGCGCGGACCGGATCAGCGAACGCAGCCAGCCGCGCAGCTCCTCGAACTCCGGCCGCTCCGTGGGGTCCTGGCGCAGCAGCGACTCGACGACCGGCCGCAGCGCGCCGCACTCCTCGGCGTACGCGGGCGGCTCGGCGCACACCATCTGCACCAGCTCCGCGACGCTGTCCTCCGGGTACGGCGCGTGCCCCTGGACCGCGCGGAACAGCAGCACGCCCAGCGCCCACAGGTCCGCGGCGGGACCGACGGGTGGTGCCAGCCGCCAGTTCTCGTACACCGGACCGGCCTGCTCGGGCGCCCAGCGCTCGGTCACGGCGCCCACGACGGTCATGCGCGCCTGGCGCGCACGCTCGGCGTCGAGTGCGGTGACGGGGCCGCGGTAGCGGTCGGGGGAACCCTGGTACGGGGGGCGGTCCCTTTTACCCATCTGACGCTGCCGACGAAGGCCTAGGTGTCGGTCTCGGCGATGGGCGTGCCAGTAACAAAAAGACCGCCCGTACGCGCCCCGCGCCCCTACGCCCCTCAGCCACCGCCCGTCAGCCACCGCTCGGGGCCCGCTTCGCGGCGGCCCGTGCGGGAGCGTTCCGCCTGGGCGGCGACGAACGCGCGGGCCTCCGTCTCGTCGCGCTGCCGGGCCGCGGCCCAGCCCCGCGCTCCGTGGTCGACGGCCACGTCGGCCAGCCGCAGCCGCCGCTGCCACGGGCCCTGGCGGAAGCGCACGGACTGCACCTTCGCGTGCGGCACGAGCTCCGTACGGCGGTGCATCAGCCCGTTGCGCGTCACGAACACCGCGTCCGTCACCCCGTGTGCGTAGCCGCGCCACCGTACGGGTGCGCACCAGTGGGCGCGTACCGGTGCCCGTACGGTGGCCGCCACCGTCGCGGCCAGATCGACGCCCGGGAGGACGCGGGCCAGGACGCGTGCCGCGTCCGCGTGGGTGGCGACGGGCAGCAGGACGCCGCCTGCCTTGCCCCGTGCGCCCTTCGCGGCGCCGGCGACCTCCAGCTCGACCCGTACCCAGCCGCGGCGGCGCCACAGCAGCGGCTCCCTGACCCGTACGTACTGCACGCGGCCCGGCGGCACCGTCGCGTGGTCGCGGTCCAGCAGGCCGTGGTCGATACGGAGGCCGTCCGGCGACTCCGCCACCGTCCAGTCGAACTCGGTCAGGAACCGCCCCAGACTGCTCGCCCACACCCCGCCCAGCAGCGGCAGCGCGACCGCGAGGGCGACCCAGGGGCTGTGGCTGGCGAGGTAGACCAGCGGCGGCACGGCCAGCGCCGCCGCCAGCGCCGCCCAGCCGCTGCCGAGCAGCAGCAGCCCGGTGATGAGCATGCCCGTACGCACCCGCAGCAGCTCGTGCGCCGGTGCCTCGCCCGCCTCCGGTGCGGCGTCGGGCGCCATCCCGGCGGCGCGGGCGAGGAGTTCGGCGCGGAGGGCGGTCGCGTCGCGCTCGCCCAGGTACGCCAGTTCGTCCTTGGCCTCCGTGCCGACGACGTCCAGTTTGAGCTTGGCGACCTGCGCGATACGGGCGAGCATCGGCCGGCTCACGTCGATGCCCTGGATGCGGTCCAGCCGGATGTGCGCCGTCCGTCGGAAGAACAGGCCCGTACGGATGCGCAGTTCGGTGTCCGTCACCACGTAACTGGTGAACCACCAGGAGAAGAAGCCGTACGCGCCCGCCACCGGCAGCAGTACGGCGAAGCCGGCGAGCAGCCAGCCGACGGTCAGTTCGGTGAACCACTGGCGGGTGCGTTCGAAGTCCTGGACGGCGTACACGGTGAAACCGGCGACCGGCGCCCACGCGCGCCGCCACGGGGTGATGGGGTGCAGCCGGTTGCCTTCGGGCCGGGCGGGCAGCAGTCGCACGGTCACAGCCCCGCCGAACGGGCCTCGCCCAGCTCCGTCAGCCGGTCCCGCAGCCGTTCGGCCTCCTGCGGGGTGAGCCCCGGGATGGTGGCGTCGGTGGTCGCTGCGGCGGTGTGCAACTGGAGGCGGGCGAGGCCGTAACGCCGTTCCAGCGGGCCGGAGGTGACCTCGACGAGCTGCATCCGCCCGTACGGCACCACCGTCATCTCCCGCCACAGGACGCCGCGGGTGATCAGCAGATCGTCGGCGCGCTCCGCGTACCGCCACGAACGCCAGTTGCGGGCCAGCGCGCCCCACCCCCAGCCGGCCGCCGCCAGGGGTGGCAGCGCGCACAGCCACCACACGCGGCCGGCGAGCACGCCGGGCAGCGCGCCCGCCGCGGCGGCCAGTGGGAGGAGCGTGCCGAGGAGGACGAGGCGGCGCATACGGAGGAGGGCGGGCTCGACGCTCTGCCAGCGCTCGCCGGCGGGGGAGGCGCCCGTAAGGGCGGCGTCCGTACGGGAGACATCCGTACGGTGCGCGCTTTCCGTACGGGCGACGGCGGCCTCCGTACGGTGCGCGTTTTCCGTACGGGGGACTTCCGTACGGTCGCCGCCGTCCGCACCCCCGCCGGCGCCCGTTCTGTCCCCGTCTTCGTCTCTGCCCGTCGTCATGTGGGCAGCGTATGCGCGTCCCGTGACAGTGCGTATCCGACCGGGGAAGGAGGCGGCGGACGGAAGTGCCACACTATGGGCCATGACGGAGACGACGGTTGGCATCGGAGGTGCCGCGGAGAGCACGGACATGGTGCTCAACATCGGCCCCCAGCACCCCTCCACCCACGGCGTACTGCGGCTGCGCCTCGTCCTGGACGGCGAGCGGATCACCTCCGCCGAGCCCGTGGTCGGCTACATGCACCGCGGCGCCGAGAAGCTCTTCGAGGCACGCGACTACCGGCAGATCATCGTCCTCGCCAACCGGCACGACTGGCTGTCCGCGTTCTCCAACGAGCTGGGCGTCGTGCTGGCCGTCGAGCGGATGCTCGGCATGGAGGTGCCGGAGCGCGCCGTCTGGACCCGCACCCTTCTCGCGGAGCTGAACCGGGTCCTGAACCACATGATGTTCCTCGGCTCCTATCCCCTGGAGCTCGGCGGCATCACCCCCGTCTTCCACTCGTTCCGCGAGCGCGAGGAGCTCCAGAACGTGATGGAGGAAGTCTCCGGCGGCCGGATGCACTACATGTTCAACCGCGTCGGCGGCCTCAAGGAGGACCTGCCGGCCGGCTGGTACGGGCGGGCCCGCGAAGCCGTGGCCGCCGTACGCTCCCGAATGGACGTCTTCGACCGGCTGGTGCTGGGGAACGAGATCTTCCGCGGCCGTACGGAGGGCGTCGGCGTCCTCGCCCCCGAGACCGTGCACGCGTACGGAGTCAGCGGCCCCATCGCCCGCGCCTCCGGGGTGGACTTCGACCTGCGCCGCGACGAGCCGTATCTCGCGTACGGCGAACTGCGCGACACCCTCCGCGTCGTCACCCGCCAGGGCGGCGACTGCCTCGCCCGCTTCGAGGTGCTGCTGGGCCAGGCGCACAACTCCCTCGAACTGGCCGACGCCTGCCTCGACCGGCTCGCCGAGCTGCCCCCCGGGCCCGTCAACCAGCGGCTGCCCAAGGTGCTCAAGGCCCCCGAGGGCGCCACGTACGCCTGGACGGAGAACCCGCTCGGCCTCAACGGCTATTACCTCGTCTCCAAGGGCGAGAAGACCCCGCACCGGCTGAAGCTGCGCTCCGCCTCGTACAACAACATCCAGGCGCTCGTCGAACTGCTGCCGGGGACGCTGGTCGCGGACATGGTGGCGATCCTGGGGTCGTTCTTCTTCGTCGTGGGTGACATCGACAAGTGAGCCGGCGGGTACGGCGGGGCATGAGGCCGAGGGTGCGCGGCGGAGGGTGCGGGGCGGCGCTCACGTAGCATGGCCGGGCATCGTCACATCGTCCGGTACCGCACGCGGACTGGAACGGAAGACGGAAGGTCAGCACTCCGTGAACGCACAGCAACCGCCCGACCCCGCGTACGGGCCTCTCTCCGGGCAGCCGTCCGGGCCTCCCTCCGGGGCTTCCGGGTTCTCCGGGCCCGATCCCCTGCCTGTACGGGCCGAGGACCGCCCCGCGCGGCTCAGCGTCGGCGTCGTCGGCACAGGCCGCGTCGGCCCCCCGCTGGCCGCCGCGCTGCGGCTCGCCGGGCACCGGCCGGTGGCCGCGTCCGGTGTCTCCGAGGCGTCCCGCTCCCGGGCCGCCGAGCTGCTGCCGGGCGTTCCGCTGGTCGAGCCCGCCGAGGTGCTGGCGCGCTGCGACCTCGTCCTGCTCACCGTCCCCGACGACGCGCTCCCCGGCCTGGCCGCCGGCCTCGCGGAGACCGGCTCCGTACGCCCGGGGCAGCTGCTCGTGCACACCTCCGGGCGGTACGGCACGGACGTGCTCGAACCGGTGCTGCGCGCGGGCGGGCTGCCGCTGGCGCTGCATCCGGTGATGACGTTCACCGGTACGCCCGTCGACGTACAACGGCTCGCAGGCTGCTCCTTCGGCGTCACCGCGCCCGAGGAACTGCGGCTCGCGGCCGAGGCGCTGGTGATCGAGATGGGCGGCGAGCCCGAGTGGATCGCGGAGGAGGCGCGTCCGCTCTACCACGCGGCGCTCGCACTCGGCGCGAACCACCTGGTCACGCTGGTCGCCCAGGCCATGGAACTGCTCCGGACCGCGGGCGTCGAGGCCCCCGACCGCATGCTCGGGCCGCTGCTCGGCGCGGCCCTCGACAACGCCCTGCGCTCCGGCGACGCGGCCCTCACCGGACCCGTCGCCCGCGGCGACGCGGGCACGGTCGCCGCCCACGTCAGCGAGCTGCGCGAGCACGCGCCGCAGGCCGTCGCCGGGTACCTCGCGATGGCGCGTACGACGGCGGACCGCGCGCTGGCGCACGGGCTGCTCAAGCCGGAGCTGGCGGAGGACCTGCTGGACGTGCTGTCGGGACCGGCGGGGCCCGCGGGCTCCGGCGGGAGCGGCGGCACCGGCGGCTCTGGCGGGACCGGCGGGCCCACGGGGCCCGGACCGGCGGGGGAGGACGGACGATGACGACCGCCGAGCGCCCGGGCGACGCGCGTACGGACGGTGGCGCGCGTACGGACCGTGTGGACCGTACGGCCGCCGCTGCCGCAGCGCCCCTCCGCCTCGCCCGCACAGCCGCGGAACTCCCGCCGCCGCCCGCGCGCACCGAGGGCGTACGGCGCGCCGTCGTGATGACGATGGGCGCCCTGCACGACGGCCACGCGGCCCTGATCCGCGCCGCCCGTTCACGGGTGGGCGCGGACGGTCAGGTGGTGGTGACGGTCTTCGTCAACCCGCTCCAGTTCGGCCCCGGCGAAGACCTCGACCGCTACCCGCGCACGCTCGACGCCGACCTCCGCGTCGCCGCCGAGGCGGGCGCGGGCACGGTCTTCGCGCCCGGGGGAGACGAGGTGTACCCCGGCGGCGAACCGCAGGTGCGCATCACTGCCGGGCCCATGGGCGAACGCCTGGAAGGCGCGCACCGGCCCGGCCACTTTGACGGGATGCTCACCGTGGTCGCGAAACTGCTGCACCTGACGGCGCCCGACATCGCGTACTACGGGCAGAAGGACGCCCAGCAACTCGCGCTCATCCGGCGGATGGTGCGCGACCTGAACTTCCCGACGGAGATCGTCGGCGTACCGACCGTCCGCGAACCGGACGGTCTGGCCCTCTCCAGCCGCAACCGCTACCTCGGCCCGGCCGAACGCCGTACGGCACTCGCCCTGTCCGGCGCCCTGTTCGCCGGCCGCGACGCGGCGGACGGCGGACCGGCGGCGGTCCGTACGGCGGCACTGCGGGTACTGGACGGGGCACGCGCCGGTACGCCGCCGCTGGCGCCGGACTATCTGGCGCTTGTCGACCCCGACGACTTCACGGAGGTTCCGGAGGACTTCGAGGGCGAAGCGGTCCTCGCGGTTGCGGCGCGCGTCGGTACGACGCGGCTGATCGACAACGCCCGCATCCCCCTAAGGGAAGGCCCGCGATGACCCCGCCCTCCACCCGTTCCTCTGCACCGCACCGCCGCGGCTCGGCGGCGCCGACCGGCCGCTTCTCTCCGCCGCGACGGCGAGTGGCCGAGCGTCGCTGTTCGGCGGTGCCGAACGGGCCGGTGGTGACCGCCGGTTGCGTGCGTGGTGGTTGCGCGCCGTTGCGGCGCAACAGGTCGTCGCCGTCGCGGTGCGCGACGGCGCACCGCGACGGCGGAGGTGCCGTATGACCGGGCACGGGCCCGGCACAAAGCCCGGCACAAAGCTCCCCGCGCCCCCGCCCGGCTGGATCATCGACGCGGACGTCGTCGTCGTCGGTTCCGGCGTTGCCGGGCTCACCGCCGCCCTCCGCTGCGCGGCGGCGGGCAGTCGTACGGTCGTCGTCACCAAGGCGCGTCTGGACGATGGTTCGACCCGCTGGGCTCAGGGCGGCATCGCCGCCGCGCTCGGTGAGGGCGACACCCCCGAACAGCACCTGGACGACACCCTGGTGGCCGGGGCGGGCCTGTGCGACGAGATGGCCGTACGCACGCTCGTCACGGAGGGACCGGACGCCGTACGGCGGCTGATCGCGAGCGGAGCGCAGTTCGACGTGTCCCGTACGGGCGGCATCGCGCTGACCCGTGAGGGCGGTCACCACCGGAGCCGGATAGCGCACGCGGGCGGCGACGCGACGGGCGCGGAGATCTCCCGGGCGCTCGTGCAGGCCGTACGCACCCACGCGCCCGCCGCACCCGCGCCCGCCGCACCCGACGCAACCGGCGCACCCGCAACCGGCCTCCCCCAGGGCAGCATCCGCACGGTCGAGAACGCGCTCGTCCTCGACCTCCTCACGTCCCCCGACGACGGCCGTACCACCGGCGTCACCCTGCACGTCATGGGCGAGGGCCAGCACGACGGCGTCGGTGCCGTGCACGCGCCCGCCGTGGTGCTCGCGACCGGCGGCATGGGGCAGGTGTTCTCCGCGACGACGAACCCGGCCGTGTCCACCGGTGACGGCGTGGCGCTCGCGCTGCGCGCGGGGGCTGAGGTGAGCGACCTGGAGTTCGTGCAGTTCCATCCGACGGTGCTGTATCTCGGCCGGGAGGCGGAGGGGCAGCAGCCGCTCATTTCGGAGGCCGTACGGGGAGAGGGCGCGTACCTCGTCGACGCCGACGGCGAGCGCTTCATGCTCGGCCGCCACGAACTCGCCGAGCTGGCACCGCGCGACATCGTCGCCAAGGGGATAATGCGGCGGATGCGCGAGCGCGGCGCCGAGCACATGTACCTGGACGCCCGCCACTTCGGTGCCGAGATGTGGGAGCACCGCTTCCCGACGATCCTGGCCGCGTGCCGTGCGCACGGCATCGACCCGGTCACCGAGCCGATCCCGGTGGCGCCGGCCGCGCACTACGCGTCGGGCGGCGTCCGTACGGATCTGCGCGGCCGTACGACGGTCCCGGGCCTGTACGCGTGCGGCGAGGCGGCCTGCACGGGGGTGCACGGCGCGAACCGGCTCGCCTCCAACTCCCTTCTGGAGGGCCTGGTCTTCGCCGAACGCATCGCGCAGGACATCGCGCAGGGCATCGCCCAGGACAGCACCCACGGCGACGCCCACGAACCCACGCTGCCCGCCACCGAATCCGCGGCCGCGCCCGCCCTCACCACACCGCTCCTCCCCGCCTCCGCCCGTACGGCGATCCAGCGGATCATGACGGAGGGCGCGGGCGTGCTGCGTTCCGGTACGAGCCTCACCCGGGCCGCCGCCCAGCTGGCCGCGCTCAGCGCGGACACCGAGCACAAGCCCGCCGAACCCGGCGTGGACACCTGGGAGACGGCCAACCTGCACCTCGTCGCGCGCGTACTGGTCGCGGCCGCGCTGCGCCGTACGGAGACGCGCGGCTGCCACTGGCGCGAGGACCATCCGGAGCGCGACGACGCCGTATGGCGCCGCCATCTCACGGTCTCCCTGCGCCCGGACGCGCGGAGCTCTACGCTCGACACCCTCGACGTCCGTACGACCGACGCGACCGCCTTCCCGCCCGTCGAACCGTCCAGGGGCGGCCCCGCGACCGAGGCGTCCACGAACGCCTCGCCCTCGAACGCCCCGTCCACGCACGACCCGCCCACGAACCCCGCGCCGCCCGGAAGCCAGGCCGCCGCCACCGAGGAGAACCCGTGACCAGCCCCACCTCCGACGAAGAGCGCCGTCCGCAGCCGGTGGATGTGCCGCTGCTGCAGATCGGCGGTTCGCCCGCCGAAGCCGCCCCGGGGGGCGGGGGCTGCGGAGACGGATGCGGTTGTGCCGCCGGGGCGGACGAGCCGTACGGCGCTGGCGGCCGCGACTACGGCCTGGACCCCCTCGACTGCGGCCTCGACCCGGCGCTCGCGCGCCTCATCCAGGACGCGGGGCTGGATCCCGTACAGGTCGAGGACGTCGCGCACCTCGCCATCGAGGAGGACCTGGACCACGGCGTGGATGTCACGACCGTGGCGACCGTCCCCGAGAACGCCATCGCCACCGGCGACTTCACGGCCCGCGAGGCGGGTACGGTCGCGGGCCTGCGCATCGCGGAGGCGGTGCTGTCGGTGGTGTGCACGGACGAGTTCGAGGTGGAGCGGCACGCCGAGGACGGCGAGCGGGTGGAGCCGGGGCAGCGGCTGCTGACCGTACGGGCCCGCACCCGCGACCTGCTCACCGGCGAGCGCAGCGCGCTCAACCTGCTGTGCCGCCTGTCCGGCATCGCCACCGCGACCCGCGCCTGGTCGGACGCGCTGGAGGGGACGCGTACGCGCGTGCGTGACACCCGTAAGACGACGCCGGGGCTGCGCGCCCTGGAGAAGTACGCGGTCCGCTGCGGCGGCGGCGTCAACCACCGCTTCGCGCTGTCCGACGCGGCGCTGATCAAGGACAACCACGTGATCGCGGCGGGCGGCGTCGCCGAGGCGTTCAAGCAAGTGCGGGACGCCGTACGGGAGTTCGGCGGCACGGACATCCCGATCGAGGTGGAGGTCGACCGGCTGGACCAGATCGAGCCGGTCCTCGCCGAGGGAGCGGACCTGCTGCTGCTGGACAACTTCACGCCGGAGCAGACCGCCGAGGCCGTGGCGCTCGTCGCGGGCCGGGCGCGTCTCGAGTCGTCGGGCCGCCTCGCGCTCGAGTCGGCCCGTACGTACGCGGACACCGGCGTCGACTATCTCGCCGTCGGGGCGCTGACGCACTCGGCGCCGATCCTCGATATCGGCCTCGACCTGCGCGACGAGGCGCAGGAGGTCGGCTGAGCATGCTGCTGACCATCGACGTCGGGAACACCCACACCGTCCTCGGCCTGTTCGACGGCGAGGAGATCGTCGAGCACTGGCGGATCTCCACCGACGCCCGCCGTACGGCCGACGAACTCGCCGTGCTCCTCCAGGGCCTGATGGGCATGCACCCCCTCCTCGGCGAGGAGCTGGGGGACAACATCGAGGGCATCGCGATCTGTTCGACGGTGCCGTCCGTCCTGCACGAGCTGCGCGAGGTCACCCGCCGGTACTACGGCGACATTCCCGCCGTCCTCGTCGAGCCCGGCGTGAAGACGGGCGTGCCGGTCCTCATGGACAACCCGAAGGAGGTCGGCGCCGACCGGGTCATCAACGCGCTCGCGGCCGTCGAGCTGTACGGCGGCCCCTGCGTCGTCGTCGACTTCGGCACGGCGACCACGTTCGACGCGGTGTCCGTACGCGGCGAGTACGTGGGCGGCGTCATCGCGCCCGGCATCGAGATCTCCGTCGAGGCGCTGGGCGTGAAGGGCGCGCAGCTCCGCAAGATCGAACTGGCCCGGCCGCGCAGCGTGATCGGCAAGAACACCGTCGAGGCGATGCAGTCCGGCATCCTCTACGGCTTCGCCGGGCAGGTCGACGGAGTCGTACGGCGGATCTCCCGGGAGCTGGCCGACGAGCCCGAGGACGTCACGGTCATCGCCACGGGCGGGCTGGCCCCGATGGTGCTCGGGGAGGCGTCGGTCATCGACGAGCACGAGCCCTGGCTGACCCTGATCGGCCTGCGCCTCGTCTACGAGCGGAACGTGTCGCGGGCCTGAGCACGCGCGGCGTACGACCGGTGCGGCGGCCCGTGTCGGGGGCGCGGCCTGAACACGCCAAATCGGGGATAAGACGATTTAGTCGGCAAGACACCTAAAATCACCCCATGCCCACGCCATACGGATCCCGAGGCGGCATGGCCTTCAGCGCGGAAGAGCTGCGTGTGCTCCGAGGCGCTCTCGCCGTCGCCCTTCAGCCCGCCGCGGTCCCCG
Source organism: Streptomyces armeniacus (assembly GCF_003355155.1). Taxonomy (NCBI): domain Bacteria; kingdom Bacillati; phylum Actinomycetota; class Actinomycetes; order Kitasatosporales; family Streptomycetaceae; genus Streptomyces; species Streptomyces armeniacus. The sequence goes on from NZ_CP031320.1 coordinate 6,896,243, forward strand.
CCTCCGCCGCCGAGTCCGGAGAGTACCTCCGGCTCGCCGAGGCACTAGACGAAGCCGTACGGGAAGGGAGCAGACTCCGCTCGTTCCTGCTCGCCGACCTCGCCCGCTACCGTGCCGCGCTGCCCGGTTCCGCCGCGGGCTACCTCGAACAGCTCGAGGACGCGCTCGCCGCGGGCTACCTGCCGCGCCCCGACGACCTCGCCGCGCTCCGGCTGCTCTGCGCCGAGCCGGCCGCCGAGCGCGAGGGCACGCGCCGTACGGAACTGCTTCACCGCAGCGAGCGCCTGGCCGAACAGGCCGTACGGGCGCGGCTGCTGGTGCTCCCCGGGGGCCGCTCGGCGGCGCCGGAGCCGCCGTACGGGCCCGTGAGCGCCGCGGCGCCCGGCGACGCGCGGGAGGCCGCTGACGGGCCGCAGCCGTTGTCCGCGTCCATGGGTGGGCCCGCGTCCGAGTCGCCGGGCAAGAGCCCGGACAAGGACCCCGGCAAGGCCCCGGACAAGGCCCCCGCGAAGGAGCCGGGCGAGAGCCCGTCGTCGCCGCGGCCGGAGCCGCAGCCTTCGCGCCCGGTGCCGACGCCCGCCGAGGTGTTCCCGCCGCGCCGCCGCCGTCCGCAGGAGCCGGGCGACGAGCCCGCGGAGGACCCGTCGCAGGACCTCTGCCCGGAACAGGGCGGGGAATTGGGCCCGGAATTGGGCACTGAATGGGAGAGCCTGAGTCCGGGCCTGAGTCCGGAAGTCTGCCCGGACTGCACGGACCCGGAGACCCCCGTCACTGGCCCGCCCCGCGAGGCGCTCCCCGCATGACACGCGCGCGGCGCCTTCCGTACGGCACTCTCCCGTACGGAAGGCGCCGCGCCCGTACGCACACTCCCGTACGGGCGTGCCGCGCGGTGGCCTGCCGACGGCCGTACGGGGACGCGGCGTTACCCTGAGTGGAGTCCGCGTTGCCCGAGGAGGCCCGACACCATGGATTACGTCGCAGCTCTGACCCCGCCTGTCGTGATGGCGATCGCCTTCACCGCACTGGTCGTGACCATCGTGAAGAGCCAGGGTGGCGCGAACAAGACCAAGGAGGATGCCATCGTGGACGCGGCCGCGCGGAAGACGGACGGCTGAATTCGCGACATCTCCGCCTATTATTCTCCTGTGCCTCGGCCATTGGGAGAGTTGGAAGACGCCGTCATGACGCGGGTATGGCAGTGGAACCGCCCCGTCACCGTGCGAGAAGTCCTCGAAGACCTGCAACGGGAACGGACCATCGCCTACACGACGGTGATGACCGTAATGGACAACCTTCATCAGAAGGGCTGGGTCCGGCGCGAACAAGAGGGCCGCGCCTATCGATATGCCGCGGTCTCCACCCGGGCCGCCTACTCCGCCGCTCTCATGCACGAGGCGTGGTCGGCCAGTGACAACCTCGCGGCCGCGCTCGTGGACTTCTTCGGCATGATGTCCCCGGAAGAAGGGGAAGCCCTCCGCGACGCTCTCCGAGTCGTACAGGTGAGCGGTGTGCGCCCCGATGTCCCGGAGCGATAGCGTCGCCGCATGCCCGATCATCTGAACCCGGCGAGCGGGGTGACCGTTCGGCGGGCACGCACGAGTGATGTACGCGCGGTGCGGCGTCTCGTGGACGCCTACTCGCGCGATCGCATCCTGCTCGGCAAAGCCACCGTGACGCTTTATGAGGACATCCAGGAGTTCTGGGTCGCGGAACGCGACCAGGACGCGGAGGTGGTCGCCTGCGGGGCTCTCCACGTGATGTGGGAGGACCTGGCGGAGGTGCGAACTCTCGCCGTGGACCCGGCCCTGAAGGGCACCGGCATGGGGCATCTGGTGCTGGAGAAGCTGTTGCAGACGGCGCGCTGGCTGGGTGTGCGGCGTATTTTCTGTCTCACCTTCGAAGTGGACTTCTTCAGCAAGCACGGCTTCATCGAGATCGGCGAGACTCCGGTCGACGGTGACGTCTACAGCGAGCTCCTGCGTTCCTATGACGAGGGCGTCGCCGAGTTCCTCGGGCTCGAACGGGTGAAGCCGAACACCTTGGGTAACAGTCGCATGCTGCTGCATCTCTGAGTGATCCGCTATGTCCGAAACATCCCGTGAATCTTGCTGAGTCGAGAGTCAAACTCCGCTGAGGGTTTGTGTTTCCCGCGGAAAAGCGGTTTGCTTTCGTCGGTAGTATCAGTAATCGGTTATCGATGACGAATGGAGTTACCGGTGGCACAGAAGGTTCAGGTTCTTCTGGTCGACGACCTCGAAGGCGGCGAAGCCGACGAGACCGTGACGTTCGCGCTGGACGGCAAGAGCTATGAGATCGACCTCAACACCGCCAACGCGGACAAGCTCCGTGACGCGCTTGCCGACTTCGTGAAGGCGGGCCGGCGCACCGGTGGCCGTTCCGGTCGCGGAAAGGGCGGCCGCGCCGCCGCTTCCACGAGCGCCAGCCAGGACACGGCGAAGATCCGTGCCTGGGCGAAGGAGCAGGGTTACGAGGTGAATGACCGGGGTCGCGTTCCGGCCAACATCCGTGAGGCCTATGAGAAGGCCAACGGCTGATCCGCGGCGAAAGCCGTAGCGGCACCGGCAGCGGCATGTGTACGCCGCAGCAGCGCCCGGTGACACTCCGTCGCCGCGGCGCCGACCAGGCGGACAAGATCGGGGGCCTCCCCGCGCCCTCCGATTCCCAGCGCGGGCAGGGCCCGCTCACCCTCCCGCCCCGGCAGGGGAGGCCGCACCCAGGCGGCCTCCCGCGGGTACGGCGCACCCGGCACCGGGGCGGGAACACGCCCGCCCGCCCCGACCGCGCGGAGGCCGAGCTCCGTGGCGAGCGTTCCCCACTCCAGCCACTGGAGCAGCCCCGGCACCTCCGCCGCGGCCCCCTCGGCGATCAGCAGCCACACGTCGGATCCGGCCCGCAGTGCGGGACCGGCGTGCCGCGTCCGCGCCAGCAGCGGCAGGCCCGCGGCGGCCGGCAGCCGCAGGGCGTCGAAGTGCGTTCCCGTGACCAGTTCCGGCGGTTCGGCCCGCACGGGCCAGCCGAGTTCCCGCGCGTACCAGTCGATGCCGCCGCACTCCGTGCGCTGGCGTGGGATCGTGAAGAGGGTGAACGCTGTGAACGCTGCCGTCGTACGGCTCGTAAGACTCGTACGGGGACTCGCAGGGGAAGGCGTCATGTGCGGAGCAACTGAGGAACGGGCCTTGCGTTACGCACGGTTGACGGCTCGCCACGTTTCGTGCGCGCAATAGTGTTCGCCGGTAGCGGATGCGTACGGTGTCACGGCATGGACTGTCAGTGGCAGCGGGTAAGAAGTCCCTAGTGGAACGGGGGTGTGGACAGCGATGGACGAGACGCGCGGGTGCATCGGTGGCGGGGCGTTCGCCGTCGGCGTACTGGATCCAGGTGAATACGCCTGGCCTGCGGGAACATCGTCTCCCACCATCGGGTTGGAACTGTTGTCAGCTGTTCGGGGCACGAGGCGCCCAGTCCCCGCCCGCGTGGGGGCGATCCGGGCAGGTGTCGGCAGTTGGAATGAGCGGTCCCCGCTTGCGGGACTAAGCTGCGGAAGGACAGGGAGGGGACCGACCCCTCACTGCCTGACCGCTCTGAGGAGCGATTAACGATGTTCGAGAGGTTCACCGACCGCGCGCGGCGGGTTGTCGTCCTGGCTCAGGAAGAAGCCCGGATGCTCAACCACAACTACATCGGCACCGAGCACATCCTTCTGGGCCTGATCCATGAAGGAGAGGGTGTCGCCGCTAAGGCACTGGAGAGCCTCGGGATTTCGCTCGAGGCGGTCCGCCAGCAGGTGGAGGAGATCATCGGCCAGGGCCAGCAGGCGCCCTCCGGCCACATTCCCTTCACTCCCCGTGCCAAGAAGGTTCTGGAGCTGTCGCTCCGCGAGGCCCTTCAGCTCGGCCACAACTACATCGGTACGGAGCACATCCTGCTCGGCCTGATCCGCGAGGGCGAGGGCGTCGCCGCCCAGGTCCTGGTGAAGCTGGGCGCCGATCTGAACCGCGTGCGGCAGCAGGTCATCCAGCTGCTCTCCGGTTACTCCGGGGGCAAGGAGGCCGCCACGGCCGGCGGCCCCGCCGAGGGCACGCCCTCCACTTCCCTTGTCCTGGACCAGTTCGGCCGCAACCTGACGCAGGCCGCCCGCGAATCCAAGCTCGACCCGGTCATCGGGCGCGAGAAGGAGATCGAGCGGGTCATGCAGGTGCTGTCCCGCCGTACCAAGAACAACCCGGTGCTCATCGGCGAGCCCGGCGTCGGCAAGACCGCGGTCGTCGAGGGCCTCGCCCAGGCGATCGTGAAGGGCGAGGTGCCCGAGACCCTGAAGGACAAGCACCTCTACACCCTGGACCTGGGCGCCCTGGTCGCCGGCTCCCGCTACCGCGGTGACTTCGAGGAGCGCCTGAAGAAGGTGCTCAAGGAGATCCGCACGCGCGGCGACATCATCCTGTTCATCGACGAGCTGCACACCCTGGTGGGTGCGGGCGCCGCCGAGGGCGCGATCGACGCCGCCAGCATCCTCAAGCCGATGCTGGCCCGCGGCGAGCTGCAGACCATCGGTGCGACGACGCTCGACGAGTACCGCAAGCACCTGGAGAAGGACGCCGCCCTGGAGCGTCGCTTCCAGCCCATCCAGGTCGCGGAGCCGTCGCTGCCGCACACGATCGAGATCCTGAAGGGCCTGCGGGACCGTTACGAGGCGCACCACCGCGTCTCCATCACGGACGCGGCGCTGGTCGGCGCGGCCACGCTCGCCGACCGCTACATCTCGGACCGCTTCCTGCCGGACAAGGCGATCGACCTGATCGACGAGGCCGGTTCGCGGATGCGGATCCGCCGTATGACCGCGCCGCCGGACCTGCGCGAGTTCGACGAGAAGATCGCGAACGTCCGCCGGGACAAGGAGTCCGCGATCGACTCGCAGGACTTCGAGAAGGCCGCGTCGCTGCGCGACACGGAGAAGCAGCTCCTCGCCCAGAAGGCCAAGCGGGAGAAGGAGTGGAAGGCCGGCGACATGGACGTCGTCGCCGAGGTCGACGAGGACCTGATCGCCGAGGTCCTGGCCACGGCCACCGGCATCCCGGTCTTCAAGCTGACCGAGGAGGAGTCCTCGCGGCTGCTGCGCATGGAGGACGAGCTGCACAAGCGCGTCATCGGGCAGAAGGACGCCATCCACGCGCTGTCGCAGGCGATCCGGCGTACGCGTGCCGGACTCAAGGACCCGAAGCGGCCGGGCGGTTCGTTCATCTTCGCGGGCCCGTCCGGTGTCGGCAAGACGGAGCTGTCCAAGACCCTCGCCGAGTTCCTCTTCGGCGACGAGGACGCGCTGATCTCCCTCGACATGTCGGAGTTCAGCGAGAAGCACACCGTCTCCCGGCTGTTCGGCTCCCCGCCCGGATACGTGGGGTACGAGGAGGGCGGCCAGCTCACCGAGAAGGTGCGCCGCAAGCCGTTCTCCGTGGTCCTCTTCGACGAGGTCGAGAAGGCACACCCGGACATCTTCAACTCGCTGCTGCAGATCCTGGAGGACGGTCGGCTGACCGACTCCCAGGGCCGGGTCGTGGACTTCAAGAACACCGTCATCATCATGACGACGAACCTCGGCACCCGGGACATCTCCAAGGGCTTCAACCTCGGCTTCGCCGGCCAGGGTGACGTGAGCACCAACTACGACCGGATGAAGAACAAGGTCAACGAGGAGCTGAAGCAGCACTTCCGGCCCGAGTTCCTCAACCGTGTCGACGACACGGTGGTCTTCCACCAGCTCACTCGCGAGGACATCATCCAGATCGTGGACCTGATGCTCTCGCAGGTGGACGAGCGGCTGAAGGACCGGGACATGGGCATCGAGCTCAGCACCGACGCCAAGGAGCTGCTCGCGAAGAAGGGCTACGACCCCGTGATGGGCGCCCGGCCGCTGCGCCGGACGATCCAGCGCGAGATCGAGGACCCGCTCTCCGAGAAGATCCTGTTCGGTGAGCTGCTTCCGGGCCACATCGTGGTCGTCGACACGGAGGGCGAGGGCGAAGCGAAGACCTTCACCTTCCGCGGCGAGGAGAAGTCGGCACTGCCCGACGCCCCGCCGGTCGAGTCCGCGGCGGGCGGCGGCAGCACGCCGAACCTCTCCAAGGAGGCGTGACCCTCCGGTCCGTCCACGGCGACACTGCGCCGGGCGCACGTCCACGGACGTACGCCCGGCGCAGTTCTGTCACGGGATGCTGTCTGTCACGAGATGATGCGGATGCCCTCCGGTACGCCGTTGACGCGCGGCAGCCGCGGCGTCACCCGCAGCGTCGTCAGATGCGGGAACTCCTCCAGCCACTCCATCGACCCGCCCAGGTCGTACGCCAGCCACAGGTGCGCCAGCCGTTCCCGTGAGAGCCCGGCCAGCAGCTCCTCCGGGGTGAACTGCCCGGCGATCTGCACGCACTCGCGCCCGCCCAGCTTCGCCAGCGTGTTCAGCTCCACCCGGTCGGTCAGCGGGAAGTAGAGCCCCTCGGAGTCGAGGTGGCGGATGATCTCCTCGGCGTAGTGGGCGGTGTCGAAGTTGTGCCAGCCGCGGGCGAGTTCCGCGCGGAGGGGCAGCGACGTACGGTGCCGCAGCTGCGCGAGGTAGTGGATGGCGGCGTCGTCCTTGATACGGGTCACCGTGACCGCGAGGCGGTGCGCCTCCTCGTCCGTGACTGTCGCGGGGTCCGGCAGCATCTCCAGCACGATGGGCCCGACCCAGCCCAGGCCGCGTGCGGCGGCGATGGTGGTGGGGCGGACCATGTGGCGGGTCTCGCGGCGGATACGGGCGTGGGTGGCCGGGTCGAGCTCGGTGACGTGCTCCAGGCAGGCGGCGGCCAGCAGCCGGCGCCGGTTGCGCGGCATGCCCGTGAGGCCCGGGGCGATGAGCCCTTCGAGGAGGGTGGCGCACTCGTGGGGCCGGGCGTGGGCGACGGCCATACGGATCACCTCCTCCCACTCCGGCTCGTGCGCGTGCTCCAACAGGAGCTGGAAGGTGCCGCGTTCGACGGCTTCCTTGGCGGCGAGGTAGTCCTGCACGGTGCGGTGGATGAACTCGACGGTGCCGTCGGCCCCTTCCCGCAGCAGCCCCGTACGCAGCAGGAGATGCTCGAAGATCTGGTCCGGCGCGCCCTGTCCCGAGACGGCCGGGATCGCGGGCGTGTGGGCCTCTATCTCCTCGAGTGCCGCCTCCGTTTCGAGTACGGAGCGCTCCTCTACGAGCATGCGGTACGCGAGCTTCCGCAGTATGCGCTCGCGGGGCGCGCGGTCCAGCTTCACGTCGTCGGCGTGCAGGACGCGGCGTTCGGGGTCGCGGCGCTGGAGGAGCATCTCCATGGCGGCTTCGTAGAGTTCGCGGCGGCCCTGCGGCAGGGAGCCGCTGCGGTCCCGGTTGAGGGCGCAGATCAGGCCGCACATCAGGGGGTTGGTGGCGAGGCCGCGCAGCTCGCGGTAGAGGGGGATGGACTGCAGGAGGCGTTCCTTGTAGTCCTCCAGGTGCTGGTGGTCGCGGCCGTCGTCGGTACGGGCCGCGGTGTGCCAGGCGGTGATGAACGCGGCGACCTGGTCCCGGTTCATGGGGGCCAGGGTGAGTTCGGTGAAGCCCTCGCCGGTGAGCCAGGTGGCGTCGACGGCCGGGGGGCGGGTGGTGACGAGGCAGATGTTGCCGCTGTAGATGCGCAGGACGCGGCGGAGCTGTTCGCTGAGGGCGGCGCGCTGGTGCTCGGGCGCCTCGTCCAGGCCGTCGACGAGAAGCAGGGCCCGCTCGTCGGCGAGGGTACGGGCGATCCAGCCGTCCGGTGCCTCGTCGGCCAGCGGATGGTGGATGGCCGTGAGGAAGTCGTTCGGGGTGGGGAAGCCGCTGCGGGCGAAGCGGCGTACGGGCAGGAGGAACGGGATGCGGCCGCGCAGCGGCTCGAGTTCGGCGGGCAGCCGGCCCCGTGCGGTGGTGATGGCGAGCCACTGCAGCAGGGTGGTCTTGCCGGATCCGGCGACGCCGCGGACCAGGAGGCGTTCCTGGGTGGCCAGCGCGCGCTCCGCGGGCATCAGCGGCAGGATGGGCTCGGTGGGTTCGGCGTCGTCCGCGGAGTCGTCGAACTGGGCGCCGAGACTGAGATACGTCGTCTCCAGCGGCCATGTGTCGGGGGTGTTGGGATTCGGCAGGTCGATGCCGTGGATCGTGACGCGGTTGCACTGCTCGACAACCGTCCGCAGATAGCGTTCCTCGAACGCCGCGTCCTCCGCCGACGGCGTCGGCCGCCGCCGTACCACCGCGACATCGCCCAGATCGACCAGCTGGCGGATGTGGTGACTCCGTTCGGGCAGCCGCTCGGCGAGATGCGGCGAGCGGTCGATGAGCAGGTTGAGTACGTGCAGGCAGACGGCCACGAGCAGGCTGTCGTGGAACGACGCCGCCTCCGGCGACAGGCTCCGGTCCGCGCCCGGCACGCCCGCGCGCAGCCGGCGCGCGTAGTCCTGCGGGCCCATGCGCAGGGCCTGTACGTCCGTGGTGTCGAGCTCGCCCATGATGGCCAGGGTGCGGGCGAGTACGGTGCCGACGCCGGCCGTCTCGCCCTGCGGCAGCTCGTACGCGCCCAGGCCGAGCCGTACGAACTCGGCGGCCAGCCGCTCCAGTTCGTCGTAGCCGCAGTCGGGGTTGGTGCCGCGGAAGGAGACGAGGCCGGCGATCAGCTGCTCGTGCTGCGCGGGTTGCTGCGGATGCTGCTGCGGGTGCTGAGGCTGCGGCGGGACTGCCGGACTCTGCTGCGTGACCGGACTCTGCTGCGTGAAGAGCCTCCGGACCAGCGGCGCTGCGTCGACTGAGGGCAGGCGGACGGGTTCCATGCGGCTCCCCCGGAGGCCATCTGGCGTGCGTGCGGCGGCTCTTGGCAGTGGCTGCCGTGTTCAACCAAGCCTATGCGCGGGAGGCGGTCCGCGGCTATCGCCCGCGTTCGCCCGTCCGGGTCAGGGCTCGGAGCGCAGCCTTTCAAGCCCGTCCGGCGTTTGAGGACGGCCCTCGGCCCCGATGTGCGTGTGCCGGGCCCGGCGCCTTGGCCCGCCCCGGGCCGTGGCTGCCCCGGCTCGTCCTCAACCGCCGGACGGACCGGACCGGGCCGGGCCGCCGAGGACGGCCACCCCGGCGGCGACGGCGGCCAGCGAGGCGCCCGCCGCGGTGAGTGAGGCGGCGTCGCCGCCGAAGGTCAGCAGGACGGCGAGGACGACGGTCGGGCCCAGCTCCATGGCGGTGTTCAGCACGCCGCCTGCGAGGCCGGTCTGCCGCCCCGGAACGTCCTCCATCGCGAGTACCGCGGCGCCCGCGAACGAAGCCGCCGCCCCGGCCGGCAGCAGGACGAGGCCGGGCAGCAGGCCGAGCGCGTACGGGAGGCCCGTGTCGAGCCCCGTGGCCGCCAGCAGAAGCAGCCCGGCCGCGCCGGTGCCGAGGCCTGCTGCGGTGACCGGGCCCGTACCGTGGCGCGCGATCAGCGGCCGCGCCGCGCCGCCGGCCAGCAGCAGCGCGGCGCCGAACGGCACGAACGCCGCCGACGTCTCCAACGGCGACCAGCCGCGCGCCTCCTGTAGGTGGAGGGAGAACAGCAGGAACGCGATCGCGGTGCTGGTCGCGGTGAGGGCGATGGCGGTCAGGCCCAGCGCGCGCCGTGGCCGCAGCAGGAAGCGCGGCGGCAGCAGCGGGTCGCGTACGCGCAGTTCCACCAGCACGAACGCGGCCAGCAGCGCGGCACCAAACAGCAGCGGCACCAGTACGGCCGCCGACGACCACGGGCGCGCGTCGGTGAGCACGAGGCCGTAACTGGCCACGGTGATACCGGCGGTGGCGAGCACGGCGCCCGGCAGATCCAGCGCGGGCGGCGCGTACGCCCCCGGGGCGCGCGTACGCGGTGGGGGCGCGGGCAGCAGCCGGGGCGCCAGCGCGAGCGCGGCGGCGGCCACCAGCAGCGGCACGGCGAAGGTCCAACGCCACGACGCCAGCGCCGAGATGACCCCCGACAGCAGATTCCCCGCCGTCGCCCCGAGTACGGAGAGGCCGCCCCACGTGGCCATGGCACGGGCGTACGCGAGCGGCGCCGGGAACAGCGCACGCAGCAGCGCCATCGCCGCGGGCGCGATCAGCGCGGCGCCGGTGCCCTGGGCGAAGCGCGCGGTGAGCAGCGCCGGATAGCCCGGTACGAGCGGCGCGAGGAGCGACGCGGCGGCGAACACCGCGAGCCCCGCGGTGAGTATGCGGCGCCCGCCGAAACGGTCGACGAGCCGGCCGCCGAACAGCAGCAGTCCGGCGAAGGTCAGCCCGTACGCGGCGTTGAGCAGGATGAGGTCGGCGCGCAGGAGGCCGTACTCGGCGCCGATGTCGGGCAGCGGCACGGCGAGCGCGGCGAGCGTGAAGATGAGGACGGCCTGCACGGTGCCGAGCAGGGCGAAGCCCTGTGCCGTACGGGGGCGGGAGCGGGTGGTGGTGGAGCGGGCGGGTGGGGTGGCCTGTGCGGAGGGGTGGTGTTTGGCGTAGTATTGGGTGCGGCATGTGCGTGGGGCGGTGCGCGTCGCGGACGGTGTGACAACGCTGGCGGAGCGCGGCGTGCAGCGGTTTGTGGAGATCGGCCCGGACGGCACGCTGACGGCGATGGCGCAGGCGTCGGCTCCGGCCGAGGCGGCCCTCGTGCCGCTGCTGCGGAAGGACCGTCCGGCTCGCGCCCCGCGCACCCGCCGCATCCCGCCCGCACGAAGGACCCCAAGGAGAAGCAGCGACGTGAGCACCCCCTATCCCTTCACCGCCCTCGTGGGCATGCCGGACCTCCAGCTGGGCCTCCTCGTCAACGCGGTGCACCCCGCCATCGGCGGCGTCCTCGTACGCGGCGAGAAGGGCACCGCCAAATCGACCGCCGTACGCGCCCTCGCCGCCCTCCTGCCGCGCCTGGAGGCCGTGCCCGGCTGCCGGTTCTCCTGCGACCCCGCCGCGCCCGACCCGGGCTGCCCGGACGGTCCTCACGAGCCCGCGACAGAACCGGGCACGGGCACCGGCACAGGCTCCTCCGGTACGACGCGCGCGGCCCGCATGGTCGAACTCCCCGTCGGCGCCTCCGAGGACCGGCTCGTCGGCGCGCTGGACATCGAACGGGCGCTGTCCGAGGGCGTCAAGGCCTTCGAGCCCGGCCTGCTGGCGGAGGCGCACCGCGGTGTGCTGTACGTCGACGAGGTCAACCTCCTGCACGACCACCTCGTCGACCTGCTGCTGGACGCCGCCGCGATGGGCGCCTCGTACGTGGAGCGCGAAGGCGTCTCCGTACGGCACGCGGCGCGCTTCCTCCTCGTCGGCACGATGAACCCCGAAGAGGGTGAACTGCGGCCGCAGTTGCTGGACCGCTTCGGGCTGACCGTCGAGGTGGCGGCCTCCCGCGAGACGGACGAGCGGGTGGAGGTCGTACGGCGGCGGCTCGCGTACGACGCCGACCCGGACGGCTTCGCCACGGGCTGGGCCGACGACGAGGACGCGCTGCGCGCCCGTATCGCCGCCGCCCGCGCGCTGCTGCCGAGCGTGCGGCTGGGCGACGCCGCGCTGCGGCAGATCGCCGCGACGTGCGCCGCGTTCGAGGTGGACGGGATGCGCGCGGACATCGTGATGGCGCGTACGGCGAGCGCGCTGGCGGCCTGGGCGGGCCGTACGGACGTGCTCGCGGAGGACGTACGGCAGGCGGCGCTGCTGGCGCTGCCGCACCGGCGGCGGCGCAATCCGTTCGACGCGCCCGGACTGGACGAGGACAAGCTGGACGAGACGCTGCGAGAGCACGCTGGCGAGGACGACGGCCCGGAGCCGGACCCCGACGGCGGTCCGGACGGCGGCGGACCGCAGGACGGCCCTGAGGACGGCGGTCCCGACGGCGGCGGCCCGGAGGACCCGCCGCCGTCCGGGCGGCCGCCGCTGCCCGAGCAGCGTGCGGAGGAGCAGCCCGCTCCGCAGGACGCCACGGACGCACAGGACGCCGCCGACACCCAGGACGCGGACACGGAGACCGCCGCCCCCGGGCAGAGCCGCGCCGCCGGCGGCGCCCCCGAACAGCGCCCCGCGCAGGCCTCCGAGCCGTTCAAGACGCGCACCCTGACCGTCCCCGGCCTCGGCGAGGGCGCCGCCGGGCGGCGCTCCCGCGCCCGTACGGCGCAGGGCCGCACCACCGGCGCGCGCCGCCCGCACGGCGCGCTCGGGAAGCTGCACCTGGCGGCGACCGTTCAGGCCGCGGCCCCGCACCAGCACGCGCGCGGGCGTACCGGCAGCGGGCTGCTCGTACGCCGGGACGACCTGCGCGAGACGGTGCGCGAGGGCCGCGAGAGCAACCTCGTGCTGTTCGCCGTCGACGCCTCCGGGTCGATGGCCGCACGGCAGCGTATGAGCGCCGTGAAGGGCGCGGTGCTGTCGCTGCTCCTGGACGCGTACCAGCGCCGCGACAAGGTCGGCCTGGTGACGTTCCGCGGGGCGGACGCCCAACTGGCGCTGCCGCCCACGTCGTCGGTGGAGGCCGCCGCGGCCCGGCTCGAATCGCTGCCCACCGGGGGCCGTACGCCGCTGGCGGCCGGACTGCTCAGGGCGCGCGAGGTACTGCGCGTCGAGCGGATGCGCGACCCGGCGCGCCGCCCGCTGCTCGTCGTCGTGACGGACGGGCGGGCGACGGGCGGTGCGGAACCGCTGCCGCGCGCGCGGCACGCGGCGGGACTGCTGGCGGCGGAGGGCACGGCGTCGGTGGTCGTGGACTGCGAATCGGGCCCCGTACGGCTGGGCCTCGCGGCCGAACTCGCGCACCGGCTGGGCGGCGGCCCCGCCGTGACGCTCGACGAGCTCCGTGCGGACGCGGTTTCGGACCTCGTACGGAGCGTCAGGAAGGACAGCGGGGCGGCAGTGGCGACCGCGGCCGCAGCAGCACGCGAAACCGAAGCAGCAGCCGTACGCGGCAGGAAGAGGGCAGCGTAATGCCGAAGGGACAGCCGAACGTCGTACCGGACGACGGTCTCACCACACGTCAGCGCCGCAACCGCCCGCTGCTGGCGGTGCACACGGGCACCGGCAAGGGCAAGTCGACGGCGGCCTTCGGGCTGGCGCTGCGCGCCTGGAACCAGGGCTGGCCCGTCGGGGTGTTCCAGTTCGTGAAGTCGGCCCGCTGGAAGGTCGGCGAGGAGCACGCCCTGCGCGTGCTGGGCGCCTCCGGAGAGGGCGGCACCGTCGACTGGCACAAGATGGGCGAGGGCTGGTCGTGGATCCAGCGTGACGCCGAACTGGGCAACGAGGAGGCCGCCCGCGAGGGCTGGGAGCAGATCAAACGGGACCTGGCGGCGGAGACGTACGGGCTGTACGTGCTCGACGAGTTCGCCTACCCGCTGCACTGGGGCTGGGTGGACACCGCCGAGGTGGTCGCCGTCCTGCGGGACCGGCCCGGCACCCAGCACGTGGTGATCACCGGGCGCAACGCGCCGCCCGGACTCCTCGACGCCGCCGACCTGGTGACGGAGATGACCAAGGTCAAGCACCCGATGGACGCGGGCCAGAAGGGCCAGCGGGGCATCGAATGGTGACCCGCGCATGCTGACCGACGTCCCCCGGCTCGTCATCGCCGCGCCCGCCTCGGGCAGCGGCAAGACGGCCGTCGCCACCGGCCTGATGGCCGCGTTCGCCGAGCGCGGCGCGGCCGTGTCGCCGCACAAGGTGGGCCCCGACTACATCGATCCCGGCTACCACGCGCTGGCCACCGGCCGCCCCGGGCGGAACCTGGACGCGTACCTCTGCGGTCCCGAACGGATCGCCCCCCTCTTCCTGCACGGCGCCGCCGGCGCGGAACTGGCCGTCATCGAGGGCGTGATGGGCCTCTACGACGGCGCCAGCGGCGAAGGGGAGCTGGCCTCGACCGCGCACGTGGCGAAGCTCCTGCGGGCGCCTGTGGTGCTCGTCGTGGACGCCTCCGCGCAGTCCAGGTCCGTGGCCGCGCTGGTGCACGGCTTCGCGTCCTGGGACCCCGAGGTGCGGGTCGCGGGCGTGATCCTGAACAAGCTCGGCTCGCAGCGGCACGAGGACCTGCTGCGCGCGGCGCTCGACGAGTCCGGCGTGCCCGTGCTCGGCGCCCTGCGGCGCGAGGCGGCGCTGCAGTCGCCGAGCCGCCACCTGGGGCTCGTACCGGAGGCCGAACGGCACACCGAGGCGCGGCAGATGGTGTCGGCGCTGGCGGCACGCGTACGGGAGGGCTGCGACCTGGACGCGCTGCTCACCCTGGCGCGCAGCGCGCCCCCGCTGGAGGGCACGGCGTGGGACGCGGCGGCGGAGGTGGCGGCGGCACCGTACGGTGCTCGGCGCGCAGACGAGGCTCCGTACGGTGCTCGGCGCGCAGATGCGGCTCCCTACGGTGCTCGGCGCGCGCCGCGCGCGCGGAGGCCGGTCGTCGCCGTGGCGAGCGGCGCGGCGTTCACCTTCTCGTACGCCGAACACGCCGAACTGCTCCGTGCCGCGGGCGCGGACGTCGTCCCGTTCGACCCCCTGCGCGACGAGGCGCTGCCCGACGGCACCCGCGGGCTCGTCATCGGCGGCGGCTTCCCGGAGGTGCACGCGCCGCAGCTGACGGAGAACGAGCCGCTGCGCAAGGCCGTCGCCGCCTTCGACGGGCCCGTCGCGGCGGAGTGCGCGGGACTGCTGTACCTGGCGCGGGAGTTGGACGGCGCGCCCATGTGCGGTGTGCTGGACGCCACCGGACGGATGACGGAACGGCTCACGCTCGGCTACCGCGCCGCCGTCGCCGTCGGCGACAGCGCGCTCGCCGCCGAGGGCACCCGGGTGCACGGGCACGAGTTCCACCGTACGGAGCTCGATCCCGGTGTGGGGAACACGCCCGCCTGGGGACTCGTACGGCCGGAGCGGCGCGCGGAGGGCTTCGTACAGGGCAGCGTGCACGCCTCGTACGTACACGTGCACTGGGCATCGGCACCGGAGATGGCGCGGCGGTTCGCGGAGCGGTGCGCGGCGGGCGGCGGCACTGTATGAGCGGCACACGTGGCGAAGGGCCGCCTGCGTCTGCGTCGGCGTCGGCGGGTGCCTCTGCGGGTGCATGGGGCGTGCATGCGCTGGACGTGCTCGGCTGGCCCGCGGAAGGCGCCGTACGGGAAGTGGCGCGTGCCGTGCGGGACGGCCTGCCCGTACGGCTGTGTGCGGACGCCGGTTGGCCGGGCGACGACGACGTGCTGCCGCCGAACGTACGCGCGTCCGTACGGCCCGCCTCCGTACGCGCCCCTGCCACGCCCGCGTACAGCCTCTGGGTCACCGACCGGGTCATTCCGCTGGGCGCGCACGAGGCCGTGCTGCGGCCGCCGTCGCTGACGGTCGGCGTGGGCGCGGCGCGCGGCGTGCGCGCCGAGGAGGTGGTCGAGCTGATCGAACGGGCCCTCGACGACACCGGGTTCGCGCCCGCGTCCGTGGCCGGGCTGGCGAGCGTGGCGGCCAAGGCGGACGAGCCGGGACTGCTGAGCGCCGCCGAACGGTTCGGCGTGCCCCTGCGCACGTTCCCCGCGGAGGCGCTCGCCGCCGTCGGCGTGCCCGGTGCGCCATCCGCAGCCGCGCGCGCGGCGGTCGGTACGCCGTCCGTCGCGGAGGCCGCCGCGCTGTACTCCGCTGCGCTGTACTCCGCGTCCGCGCCGAGGACTTCGGAGGGCGGCGCGTACGACTCATACGGCGGTGCGTACGACGCGTACGGCGGCACTCCCCCGCCGCCGCCCTCCCTCCCGGTGCCGAAACGGGTGTCCGCACCCGACGGGCGTACGGGACTGGCCACCGCCGCCGTCGCGCGCCGCCCGCCGGAGAGCTGGCAGGCGCCACCCGTGCGGCCACCGCACGGTGCACTGTCCGTACGACCGCCCGGGGGCAGCCGTGTCACACCCGTCTGAGTTCGCCGAACGCCCGCACCCCACCGGGGCCGGGACCACCGCGCCCACCGCGCCCGCCGAGCCCGATCTCCGGCACCACGGTGACGCCGAAGTACGCGGCGCCGGGCAGGGGTTGACCGACCTCGCCGTGAACGTACGCGCCGGCACCCCGCCCGGCTGGCTCACGGAGCGCATCGCCGCGTCCCTCGGAGGGCTGGCCGCGTACCCCGACGGCCGCGCCGCACGGCGCGCGGTGGCGGCACGGCACGGGCTGCCCGAGGAGTGCGTGCTGCTGACGGCGGGGTCGGCGGAGGCGTTCGTGCTGCTCGCCCGCGCGCTGCGCGCGAGCGTACCCGCCGTCGTACACCCGCAGTTCACGGAGCCGGAGGCGGCCCTGCGGGACGCGGGCCACACCGTACGGCGCGTCCTGCTGAGCGCGGACGACGGCTTCCGCCTCGACCCCGCCCTGGTGCCCGCCGAGGCGGACCTGGTGGTGCTCGGCAACCCGACCAACCCGACGTCCGTACTCCACCCGGCCGGAACGCTGGCCGCGCTCGCCCGCGAGGGCCGCACGCTGGTCGTGGACGAGGCGTTCATGGACGCCGTCCCCGACGAACGCGAGACTCTCGCCTCCCTCGTCACGGAGCTGCCCGGACACGTGGCCGTCCTGCGCAGCCTGACCAAGACCTGGGGCCTGGCCGGACTCCGTATCGGCTACGTGCTGTCCGACCGGGACACGATCGCCGCCCTCGCCGCGCACCAGCCGCTGTGGCCCGTCTCCTCCCCGGCTCTGGTGGCGGCCGAGGCGTGCTGCGAGCCGGAGGCGCTCGCCGAAGCCGCGCGCGCGGCGAAGGATTTCGCCGCCGACCGCGCGTATCTGCTGGCGCGGCTGGAGGAGTTCGGCGGCGCGGGGCTGCGGGTGGTGGGGCCGGCGGAGGCGCCGTTCCTGCTCGTACGGCACCCGCGTGCGGACGAACTGCGGGACCGGCTGCGGGACCTGGGCTTCGCGCTGCGCCGCGGCGACACGTTCCCGGGGCTGGGCCCGGAGTGGCTGCGGCTGGCGGTACGCGACACCGGCACGACGGACGTCCTCGCCGCGGCCCTCGCCACGGCGCTCCCCACCACCGAAACGGCCCGCGCGGCGCGCCCGTAGCCCGGCGGCGGCAGCGGGCCGCAACCGGTCGTCAACCGGGCGCCGCACCGCACGGTCGCTCGTACGTGGCGGGCGGTACGGGCGGCGCTGACGCGAGCCGTACGTGTATGACGGCACGCGACCGCCCCCGTACGCGCCGGCACGCCCGCGCACCCGCCCCAACTGCTACTGCTACTGCTACTGCTACTGCTACTGCACGATCCGCCCCCGCAGCACCACGCGCCGCGGCCCCGCCAGCACCCGTACGTCCTCGCGCGGGTCCGCCTCGTACACCAGCAGGTCCGCCGGGGCGCCCTCCTCCAGGCACGGGCGGCCGAGCCACTCGCGGGCGCGCCAGGTGGCGGCGGAGAGCGCCTCGCGCGCCGGGATGCCCGCCTTCACCAGCTCGCCCACCTCCTCCGCCACGAGGCCGTGCGCGAGGGAGCCGCCCGCGTCCGTGCCGACGAAGACGGGGATGCCCGCGTCGTGGGCGGCGCGCACGGTGTCGTAGCGGCGCGCGTGCAGCTGCCGCATGTGGGCGGACCAGCGCGGGTACTTGGTCTCGCCGCCGGCCGCGAGCGCCGGGAACGTCGCGATGTTGACCAGCGTCGGCACGATCGCCACACCGCGCTCCGCGAACAGCGGGACGGTGTCCTCGGTCAGCCCGGTCGCGTGCTCGACGCAGTCGATGCCCGCCTCGACCAGGTCGCGCAGGGAGTCCTCCGCGAAGCAGTGCGCGGTGACGCGCGCGCCCTCCGCGTGTGCGGCCGCGATGCCCTCCTCGATCGCCCAGCGCGGCCAGCAGGCGGTGAGGTCGCCCTCCTCGCGGTCAATCCAGTCCCCCACGAACTTGACCCAGCCGTCGCCGCGGCGGGCCTCCTGACGGGCGTACGCGGCGAGGTCGCCGGGCTCGATCTCGTGCGCGAAGTTGCGGATGTAACGCCTTGTGCGGGCGATGTGACGGCCCGCCCTGATGATCTTCGGCAAGTCCTTGCGGTCGTCGATCCAGCGGGTGTCCGAGGGCGAGCCCGCGTCGCGCAGGAGCAGCGCGCCCGCGTCCCGGTCGCCGAGCGCCTGCTTCTCACTGGTCGAGTCGTCGACCGGGCCGTGCGTGTCCAGGCCGACGTGGCAGTGCGCGTCAACCATGCCGGGCAGCACCCAGCCGGTCAGCACGGTCGTGCCGGGGCTGTGGCGCACCGCGGGCGGGGGCTCGTACGTGATGCGGCCGTCGGCCACCCACAGCTCGTCGCGTACGTCCTCGGGCCCCGCCAGCACCCGGCCCTTGATGTGAAGGTATCCGCCGTCACTGCTCATGTGCGCACTGTACGAGCGGTGGCGCCCGCACCGGGAGCCGCCTTCGTACGCGTCCGTACGCACACGATCCGCGTACGGATCGCATACGGTCCGCAGCTCCGCAGGCATACGGTCCGCTGCGCTGTCCGCGGCGCCGGATCCGCATCCACCGCGACTTTCCCCGGAATTCTCCGGACTGCCCGCACACTGGACCCCCGCATTCACTTCGGGGTAGATTCCAGGCTGTTTATCGGGCGTAGCCTGCCGTATTCTTCTGCCCGCTTTCCGTCTTCTCAAACGCTAAGATTTCGCTAAGCTCAATCCTCGTAATCCCGGCGCCCCGGCCAGTCGTTACGCCAATGTGACCGACTCCACACGAGGTCCGGTTCGCCCTGTCATATCAGGATATGCCCTCGGAAAACGCAGGCTGGCTGCGCGCACGCGCGCCCTCGCGCGTTAACATACGGGCCCCCTCTCGCGTAACCCCTTCCGGCGATGCGATTTCAGTTTCTCCTCGGTAAATTTAATCTGCATGACCGCCGCACAAGCAGACCATGCAGGTGCCCCTAGTGATTCCTTGGAAATGCCGGAGGGACTGAAGCTCGACTCTCCGCGCTTGGAGGACGGAGCCGCGATGTGGCGCATCGCCCGCGACTCCCGGACGCTCGATCTCAACTCCTCCTACAGCTACCTTCTCTGGTGCCGCGACTTCGCCGACACCTCCGTGGTGGCCCGCACCGCGGACGGCTCACCGGTCGGTTTCATCACCGGCTACCTGCGGCCGCGGCACCCCCGGACTCTGCTGATCTGGCAGGTCGCCGTCGACGAGGCACAGCGCGGGCGCGGACTCGCCGCGGCGATGCTCGACGGGCTGACCACCCGTACCGCCCGGGAGCTGGGCGTCGAGGGGATAGAGACCACGGTCACGCCGGACAACACCCCTTCGAACCGGCTCTTCACCTCCTACGCCGAGCGCCACGCCGCCGCGCTGGAACGCGAGGTGCTCTTCGACGGCGGGGTGTTCCCGGAAAGCGGCCACGAGCCCGAAGTGCTGTACCGGATAGGCCCGGTCGCCTCGCTCGTGGACCTGCGCGCCGGTACCGCGGGGTACTGAACGGCGGGACGCGTCCAGGCGACCGCATACGCCGCGACGCAGAGAGGACGAGGCGCCATGCACCGAGATCCCTCACCGACGACACCCGACAAGACTTCCCCCCACGTGAAACTCACTCCCAGGAGCAAGCTGTGACCATCACTCAGCCGGATCTGAGCGTCTTCGAGACCGTCGAGTCGGAGGTGCGCAGCTACTGCCGTGGCTGGCCCACCGTCTTCGACCGTGCCCAGGGCGCGCACATGTACGACGAGGACGGCCACACGTACCTCGACTTCTTCGCCGGGGCCGGAACGCTCAACTACGGCCACAACAACCCGGTACTCAAACGCGCCCTGCTCGACTACCTCGAGCGGGACGGCGTCACACACGGCCTCGACATGTCCACCTCGGCCAAGCGGGCCTTCCTGGAGGCGTTCCAGGAGACGGTCCTCAAGCCGCGCGGCATGAACCACAAGGTCATGTTCCCCGGCCCGACGGGCACCAACGCCGTCGAGGCGGCGCTGAAACTGGCCCGCAAGGTCAAGGGCCGCGAGTCCATCGTGTCCTTCACCAACGCCTTCCACGGCATGTCGCTGGGCTCCCTCGCGGTGACCGGCAACGCGTTCAAGCGCGCCGGCGCCGGCATCCCGCTGGTGCACGGCACGCCCATGCCGTTCGACGACTACCTCGACGGCGCGACCCCGGACTTCATCTGGTTCGAGCGGCTGCTCGAGGACCAGGGCTCCGGGCTCAACAAGCCCGCCGCGGTCATCGTCGAGACGGTGCAGGGCGAGGGCGGCATCAACGTGGCGCGCGCCGAGTGGCTGCGTGCCCTGGCCGACCTGTGCGAGCGGCACGACATGCTGCTGATCGTGGACGACATCCAGATGGGCTGCGGCCGTACCGGCGCCTTCTTCTCGTTCGAGGAGGCGGGCATCAAGCCGGACATCATCACGCTGTCCAAGTCCATCGGCGGCTACGGCATGCCGCTCGCGCTCACCCTGTTCAAGCCGGAGCTGGACATCTGGGAGCCGGGCGAGCACAACGGCACGTTCCGCGGCAACAACCCGGCCTTCGTGACGGCGACGGCCGCGCTGGAGACGTACTGGACCGACGGCCAGATGGAGAAGCAGACCATCGCCCGCGGCGAGCAGGTCGAGACGGCGCTGCGCGCCATCGCGGACGAGCACAAGGACGACGTCGCGGACTTCCGCGGCCGCGGTCTGGTGTGGGGCATGGAGTTCCGCGACAAGGCACGGGCGGGCGCCATCGCGAAGCGCGCGTTCGAGCTCGGTCTGCTGATCGAGACCTCCGGCCCGGAGAGCGAGGTCGTCAAGCTGCTGCCCTCGCTGACCATCACGCCGGAGGAGCTGGACGAGGGACTGCGTATCCTCGCCCGAGCGGTACGGGAAACCGTCTAGCCATCCCTCTCACGGCCCGTCCCGTTGCCACGGGGCGGGCCGCCCCATTTGGCGTAACGCGGCGCCCGAATCGGGCCGCGGGCCGCCACCCGCCTCCGGCGGACCGAAAAACACCAGATCAGGAAGGCAGTACAAAGTGATCGTTCGTTCTTTCAAGGACATCGAGGGCACCGAGCGCGATGTCCACTCCGCCTCCGGCACATGGCGGAGCAAGCGCATCGTGCTGGCGAAGGAGCGGGTCGGCTTCTCGCTGCACGAGACCGTGCTCTACGCCGGGACGGAGACTTCCATGTGGTACGCGAACCACATCGAAGCCGTACTCTGCGTAGAAGGCGAGGCCGAGCTCACCAACGACGAGACCGGTGAGAAGCACTGGATCAGCCCGGGCACGATGTACCTGCTCGACGGGCACGAGAAGCACACGCTGCGTCCGAAGACCGACTTCCGGACCGTGTGCGTCTTCAACCCCCCCGTCACGGGCCGGGAGGACCACGACGAGAACGGTGTCTACCCGCTTCTCACCGAACCCGCCGAGGACTGAGCGCCCCCACCGGGCCGCACGCCGCCACTGAGGCGTCGCATCGGCCGTTCGCCCGAAAAGACAGGGCCGTACGAGAGGAGAGGAAGGCAACACCATGACCACCGCACCCGAGCGCACCGCCGACCTGTACCCGACGCGCGGAACCACCGAGGTGGCGACGCCGCGACTGGACCCCGTTGTGTGGTCCGAACCGGGTACTCCGGGGCCGATCGAGGCCGCGGATCTGGCGGCTTTCGAGCGGGACGGGTTCCTGGCGACGGAGCAGCTGATCACCCCTGACGAGGTGGCGCTCTACCGCGAGGAACTGGATCGGCTCACCTCCGGTCAGGAGATGCGGGACGACGAACGCTCGATCGTCGAGCCCAAGTCGCAGGACATCCGGACCGTGTTCGAGGTGCACAAACTGAGCGAGGTCTTCGCCGCTCTGGTGCGGGACCCGCGCGTGGTGGGCCGGGCGAGGCAGATCCTGGGATCGGACGTGTACGTCCACCAGTCCCGGATCAACGTCAAGCCGGGCTTCGGTGCCAGCGGTTTCTACTGGCACTCCGACTTCGAGACGTGGCACGCCGAGGACGGTCTGCCGAACATGCGGACCGTGTCGGTCTCGATCGCACTGACCGAGAACTACGACACCAACGGCGGCTTGATGATCATGCCGGGGTCGCACAAGACCTTCCTCGGCTGCGCGGGCGCCACTCCGAAGGACAACTACAAGAAGTCACTGCAGATGCAGGAGGCGGGCACGCCGTCCGACGAGTCCCTGACCAAGTTCGCGGAGGAGCACGGCATCAAGCTCTTCACGGGCAAGGCCGGTTCGGCGACCTGGTTCGACTGCAACTGCATGCACGGAAGCGGTGACAACATCACTCCGTACCCGCGGAGCAATGTCTTCATCGTCTTCAACAGCGTGGAGAACGAGGCGGTCGAGCCGTTCGCCGCGCCGGTCCGCCGCCCCACCTTCATCGGGGCGCGGGACTTCACACCCGTGAAGTAACGGGGCCGTACGGCCCCGAGCCGCACACAGGCCGGGGCGGTTCCGCCCGGCGGAACCGCCCCGGCCGTCCCGCGTGCCTCTGTACGCCCTACGCGTACGCCTACGCCTCCGCGAGCACCTCGAGGAGGCGGTCCACGTCCGCCTCCGTGTTGTACAGGTGGAACGCCGCCCGCAGGTTCCCCGCCCGTACGGACGCCTCCACGCCCGCCGCCTTCAGCCGTTCGGCGGCCGCCCCCTGGCCCGGCAGCGCCACGATCGGCGACCGGGCGTCCACCGGCAGCAGCCCCAGCTCCCGCGCGCCCGCGCGGCAGCGGTCGGCCAGCGCGAGGTCGTACGCGCCGATCCGCTCCGGGCCGAGCTCCTCGATGAGCGCGAACGAGTGCTGGGCCGCGATGTACGAGACGAACGCGGGCCGCTCGTCGAACCGGCGCGCGCTGTGCGCGAGTTCCGCGATCGGGCCGTAGCAGCTGTTCCACGGCTCCTCCCCCGCGACCCAGCCGGAGTTGAACGCCACCAGCTCGTCCGGACCCAGGTCCTCCGGCACCACCAGCAGGGAGACGCCGTGCGGGCACATCAGCCACTTGTACGAGCCGCACAGGAGGTAGTCGTAGTGCCGCGGGTCGAGGCGGAGCCAGCCCATCGCCTGCGTCGCGTCCACGACGATGCGGGTGCCGCCACCGGTGTCCCCGTGCTGGTCGGCGGCGGCGCGCAGCGCGGCCAGGTCGGCCACGCGCCCGTCGGCTGACTGGACGGCGCTGACCGCCACCAGCGCCGTCTGCGGGCCGACCGCCTCGGCCAGCGTCTCCAGCGGGGCGCTGCGCAGCTTGAGGTCGGTGCGCACCGCGAACGGGTTCACCAGGGAGCTGAAGTCGTCGTCGGCGATGAGCACTTCGGCGCCGGACGGCAGCGCGCGGGCGATCAGCCCGGCGTGCGTGGCAACGGAGTTGCCCGCGGCGACGCGGTCCACGGGCACCCCGGCGATGCGTGCGAACCCGGCACGGGCGGCGGCGAGCGCCGTGAAGTTGTACTCGGGGCCCACCCGCCCGTGCGCCGCGTCGTCGGCGGCGGCCTTGAGCGCCTGCGCGGTGCGCAGCGGGAGCAGGCCGGTGGAGGCCGTGTTGAGGTACGTCTTCGTCAGCGGCGCGAACTCCGCGCCTCCCAGGCTCGTCATGGCGCCAGCTTGCTGCGGACGGGGGCCGCTGTCCATTGCGGCGTAACGTTCCGCCCCTCCAAGCCGCGCTTATCCGCGCAGCTCACCGCGGCCCACCGCAGCCCGCCCGGCGCACGGAAGGACGAACCTCAGCCACATCAAGCCCGTCCGGCGATTGAGGACGCCCCCGGCCACGACGGACCCGCGCGTGGCCACACACGTATCGGGCCACCCACCGGCCGGTGGCCGCCCCCTCCGTCCTCAAACGCCGGACGGGCTGAAAAGCCCTACGTGGCGGAGACGCGCCGCGGCAGGTTCAGGGGGTTGGACTCCCGCAGCTCCGGCGGGAGCAACGCCTCCGGCGTGTCCTGGTACGTGACCGGCCGCAGCCACCGCTCGATCGCCGTCGCGCCCACGGACGTGGTGGGCGTGGTGGTGGCCGGGTACGGGCCGCCGTGCTGCTGTGCAGGCGCGACCGCGACCCCCGTCGGCCAGCCGTCCACCAGCACCCGCCCGGCGAGCCCGGTGAGCTGCCGCAGCAGCGCGGCGCCGCGGGCGTCCGCGTCCGTCCCGGCGGACTCCGCTTCGCTCAGCTGAACGGTCGCGGTGAGGTTGCCGGACAGCCTGCCGAGTACGGCGATGATCTCGTCGTCGTCCTGGTAGCGGACGACGACGGTGACCGGCCCGAAGCACTCCTCCAGCAGCAGCCGGTGCGGCCCGTCCGCGACGAGCTTCCCCGCGGGCACCGTGAGGACGCCCGCGCCGACACTGTTCCCGCCGTCCGCGTCGGGACGTACGGCCACGGGCGCCTCGACGCCGTCCAGTTCCGTACGGGACGCCACGCCCTCGATGAACGCGCTGAGCATCCGGCTGTCCAGCATCGGCCCCGGCCCGACCGCGGCGACCTTGTCCGCGAGGCTGTCCAGCAGCCGGTCGCCGGCGTCGCCCTCCGGTACGAGGACCAGGCCGGGCTTGGTGCAGAACTGCCCGCTGCCGAGGGTCATCGAGCCCGCCAGCCCGCCGCCGATCTGCTCGGCGCGCTCCGCCGCGGCGGCCTCGGTGACCACCACCGGGTTCAGCGAGCCGAGTTCGCCGTGGAACGGGATCGGCACCGGACGGGCGGCGGCCGCGTCGAAGAGGGCGCGCCCGCCCCGTACGGAGCCGGTGAAGCCCGCGGCGGCGACCAGCGGGTGGCGGACCAGTTCGACGCCTGCCTCGAAGCCGTGCACGACGGAGACGGTGTCCTCCGGGAGCCCGACGCGTACGGCGGCGCGGCGCAGCGCGGCGCCGCACAGTTCGGAGGTCGCGGGGTGGTCCGGGTGCGCCTTGACGACGACGGGGCAGCCGGCGGCGAGCGCGCTGGCGGTGTCGCCGCCGGGCACGGAGAAGGCGAGCGGGAAGTTGCTGGCGCCGTAGACGGCGACGACGCCGAGCGGGATCTTGTAGCGCCGCAGGTCGGGCCGGGGCGGGGTGGCCGAGGGGTCGGGGTGGTCGATGACGATGCCGAGGTAGCGGCCGTCCTCCACCTCGTCGGCGAAGGCCCGCAGCTGGGCCGTCGTACGGCTCAGCTCGCCCCCGAGCCGTGCGTCGCCGAGCGCGCTCTCCGCGTCGGCGGTGCGCACGGTCTCCTCGCGTCCGGCCTCCAGTTCCTCCGCGGCGGCGCGGAGCAGCTCGACGCGGACGGTACGGTCGGCGAGCGCCTCACGCGCGGCGTGCGCGGCGCGTACGGCCGTGTCTACGCCGCTCGCGGTGGTCTCCACCCCGACCTGCTCACGCTGCTTTCCCGTACGGGGGTCGACGCTCCACACTGGTGCTGCTGCCACGGGGCACGTTCCTTCTGCTTGGCGGGTGCTTGGTGCCGGGTCTGCCGGTTGCTTGCCACCCGGGACGCCTTGTTCGGTATGCTGAACAGCGTCTCCGTGAGTGAATGTCCCACCGGGGACTTTATGGCGGTGTGAACAGAGGGGTCAAGGTCGATGTCAGCTGTCGAGACGGGCGGTTCGCAGGTCAAGTCGGCGGTACGGACGGTGGAGCTGCTCGAGTTCTTCGCCGGGCGCCCCGGCATGCACTCGCTCGCGGCCGTCCAGGAGAACGTCGGGTACCCCAAGTCGAGCCTCTACATGCTCCTGCGCACCCTCGTGGACCTCGGCTGGGTGGAGACCGACTCCACCGGCACGCGCTACGGCATCGGCGTACGCGCCCTGCTCGTCGGCACCTCGTACATCGACGGCGACGAGGTCGTCGCCTCCGCCCGGCCCACCCTGGACCGGCTCTCGGACGACACCACCGAGACGATCCACCTGGCCCGGCTCGACGGCACCAACGTCGTCTATCTGGCCACCCGCCAGTCGCAGCACTATCTGCGTCCCTTCACGCGCGTCGGGCGGCGGCTCCCCGCGCACTCCACCTCGCTGGGCAAGGCGCTGCTCGCCACCCACACCGACGAGCAGGTGCGCAAGCTGCTGCCGGAGACGCTGCCGTCGCTCACCGAACACACCCTGACCGACCGGGAGAAGCTGATCGAGGAGCTGCATCTCGTACGGGAGCAGGGGTACGCCGTGGACCGCGAGGAGAACACGCTGGGGCTGCGCTGCTTCGGCATCGCGATCCCGTACCGCACTCCCGCGCGTGACGCCATCAGCTGCTCCGTGCCGGTGGCGCGGCTGACGCCCGCGCACGAGCAGCTGATCAAGGACGCGCTGTTCGACGCGCGGGACCGGCTGGCGCTGGCCACTCGCCGCCTCTGACGGCGGCGGGCTCCCGAGCGGAGAGCTCCCGGGCAGCCCCCGGGCGTAGGCCCTCTCCCCCGCGCGGGGGAGGCGGATCACCGTACGGACCGACGTGCCCGTACGGTGCCGCGCGGGAGCGTGACCGTATGACACAGACACGGCTCTCTCCGACCCGTTCCGGTGCGGCGCAGGGCACCGGTTCTTCCGGCGCCGCTGCCGCCGCCGCTCCCTCCGCCTCCGGCACGGCGCCTCCGCGGGAACGCGAAAACGGCCTCCGCGCGCGCGGCGCCGCCTGCCTCGTCGCGGTCCTGGCGTGCGTGCCGTACATCACGCTAAAGATCATCTGGATCTGCGGCGGCGAACTGGGCATCCCCGCGGACAGCTCGCTCCTCGAACCCGGGAACGCGGCCCTCATGCGCGCCGTCAACGGCCTCACCGTCCTGATGGACGCGGTCGTCATCGCCCTCGCCCTGCTGCTCGCCCGCCCCTGGGGCCGCCGGGCCCCGGCCTGGCTGCCGGTGCTGCCCGCGTGGCTGGCGACCGGGCTGCTGGCGCCGATCATGGTCGGCCTCCCCGTCACGCTGCTCGTCGGCGGGGGCGGCGAGAAGTCCGCGGAGGAGCGCGAGTTCCTCGCGGAGTGGGTGTTCGGCGTCGTCTACGGCGGGTTCGCCGTGCAGGGGCTGGCGCTGGGCGCGCTGTTCGTCTGGTACGCGCGGGACCGCTGGGGCCACCTGTGGCGCGGCCGTACGGGCGACCTGCCGTACGGCGCCACGGGTGCGGCGCGTCGGGCAGCCGCGGTCGGCGCGCTGCTGCTCGCGGTGCTGCCGCTGGTCATGAACGTGCTGTGGGCGGCCGGTTCGACGGCCGGGCTCGACGAGGACATGGCCGCCGACGCGGACGCCGGGCTGTACGCGCGCTCGGCGGTCAACGCGCTGTTCCTGCTCGCGGGCGTCGGCGGGCTGCTCGTGCTGGCGTTCCACCGCCGTCGCGGGCCGGGCACCGGGGTACGGCTGGCGGTGCCGTTCGGGCTGGCGTGGACCGGCTCGGGGGCGGTGGCCTGCTGGGGCGCCTGGATGATGTTCGGCGCGCTGACCGTCGAGGAGGTCTCGGAGCAGCCGACCCCGCTGATGAGCCTGACCTACGCTGTGCAGATGACCGTCGGGGTAGTCATCGTGACGGCCGGAGCGCACTTCCTCGCCGAACGCGCCGCGGCCACCGCGGACGTGGCGGCCACCGCGGACGTGGCGGCCACCGCGGACGTGGCGGCCACCGCGGACGTGACGGCCCGGCGTACGGGATGACCCGGGCGAGCCGTGCCGCGGCGTCCCTCCGCCGCACCCGTACGGTGCT